>NZ_JAWHOP010000001.1:0-317964 GCF_032586995.1 Pseudomonas syringae group sp. J248-6
TTGTATTGCAGATTCAGCCGGGTCGCCTTGATCGGGGCGATGAGTGCCTGGGCGACAGGGTTTTTGGCATCAAAGCCAGAAAACGCATCGAGCATCGCCTTGCCATCGGGCTTGCCCTTGTACAGGTCCTTGAAGCGCATTTTCGACCCGCTCAGGTCAGGGCTGGTGCAGCGCTGATCTCTTGAAATCGCGTCTTTTTCCAGACGCTCAAGGCGTGCCGCGCTGAGCTGTATTTCCGAGAAACACAACTGTAGCGTCTGCACGTGCCGGTTGTTCCAGAGTGCCGGCAGCCAGATGTCCTCAAGCGCCTGGCCAGTGGCCTTGCGCTCGCCTGCTAGAAACCCGCTTTGCTGACGATATCGGGCCACGTCGATGTCGTGATACGTGTTGCCGGTTTCGCTGACGTGGATCTCCAGCTCGCGCCACAGCTTCTCCTGATAAAACACATACACATAACCCGCGCGAGCCAGCACCGGTGTGCCCATGTCGTCCACTGTCTTGGAACCGGGCAAGGCAATGAATGGCAGCACCGGAACGATCTGATTGAACTGCGCATCGGCCTGTCGCGGCGTGACTTTCGTGCCACTGAGCAACGGCAGGCGAATCGGCTCGCCTTCAAGGGTCGCGATTTGCAGATCAAGACGCCCGCCGTCGATGTGATCCCAGACTTTCAGTGTGCTGCTGAACAGCTCGTTTACCAGCCTTTCCGATTTGGCTTGATAGATACGATTTCCATCAGAGCCGACCAGCAAAACCTGCTGCTGGTCCGAATGCTTCTTGCCCACGATCTGGACGATCAGTTTGTCCATTTCGCAGGATGGTCCAGCGCTCAGTCTGCCGTTGGTCATTGTGTGAATTCCCTGCTCTGGCGTTGGTAATCGATACCGTCGAGGCCCAGACAGAAACGAACAGTTGGGCTAGTTGAATGCCATGAAAGCTAACAAGAACAGTGCCAAGTATTTTTTATTCATATAAATCAAAAGGTTAATTTTAAATGTGATTCGAGAGTGATTTCTCAGTCGAAAATCCAATAAAACCTGCGCGAGATTCTGCGTGCGATTACAAGATATTGCGCAACGCCGTCAAAGCGCCGCTAAGCGAGGCTCGCAAGCGCTTAAGTGATCTAAAGCGACCGCTGATTGCGCAACCTATTGCGCACCACTCCCCAAACCGCAACGCAGCCCTATCCCCGAGCGTCTCAACCCGGAAAAACGTTCTAAGTTAATGACTAAACAGTCTTTTTTATATTACCAAATGCGCTATATCGTCATTCCCCAATAACTCAAGCTCATAAGGGAATTCACGATGCGGCGTCTGACAGCTCTGGCTATGGCAATCACAATCAGCGGTTCAGCCTGGGCTGCAACGCCCCCGGATACGTTGGTGGTGGCGCGCTCGATAGACGACATTGCCAGCCTGGACCCCGCCGAAAGTTTTGAAATTACCGCGACCAATACCCTGGCCAATATCTATCAGCGCTTACTTGAGCCAGACCGGCAGAACCCGGCCAGCCTGGTGCCTGCCCTGGCATCCAGATGGAAGGCGGGTGACGACGACAAGAGTCTGGTTTTCGAACTGCGTGACGGTGCCAGATTTGCCTCGGGCAACAGTGTTCGCCCGGAAGACGTCATTTACTCACTGAGCCGCGTGGTCAAACTGAACAAGTCGCCTGCATTCATCCTGGGTGAGTTGGGCTGGACGGCGGAAAACGTCGACAGCTTCCTGACCCGGGTGGATGACCAGCATGTGAAGATTTCCTGGCCAGCAGCGGTAGGCAGTTCATTTGCGTTGAGCATTCTGTCTGCGACGCCAGTGGGCTTCATTGTCGACGCGGTAGAGGTCGGCAAGCATACGAAAGACGCTGATCTGGGCAACGGCTGGCTGAAAAATCATTCAGCCGGTACGGGTTCCTATGCGCTGCGCAGCTACGTGCCGCACGAGGCGCTGGTTCTTCAGGCCAATCCTAATGCCATCAAGGCCCCCAAGCTGAAAACAGTAATCCTCAAGAACGTCACTGACCCGGCAACCCGACGTCTGTTGGTGGTGCAGGGCGATGCTGACCTTGCGTTCGATCTGGGCGCAGACCAGTTCAGCGCTCTGGAAAAGCAGAAGGGCGTCAGTGTGCAGCGATTCCCGTCCTCAATGATCTATTACCTGGCCATCAACAGTGGCAGCACGCAGGCGCCTGCACTGAAGAACCCGGCGTTCTGGGAAGCTGCTCGCTGGCTGGTTGATTATCAGGGCATTTCCAAAGATCTGTTGAAAAACCAGTACAGCATCCACCAGGCATTCCTCCCTGCGGGCGTCATCGGCTCGCTGGTCGACAAACCGTTCAAACTGGACGTCGATAAAGCCAAGGCCGCCTTAAAGGCGGGTGGTATTGCCGAAGGCACGAAAATCGAACTCAATGTGTTCAATCAACCTCCCTACACAGATATTGCCCAGGCGCTGCAAGCCAGTTTTGCCAAAGCCGGCATAGAGATTTCAGTGCGTCCGCTAGTAGAAAGCGAGCTACTGGCGAAAATGCGCGCCCGGGACTTTCAGCTGATCTTCACCTACTGGGGGATGGATTATCTGGATCCTCACTCCAACGCGAGCGCCTTCACTTACAACGTCGCCAACGGTCCGAAAACCATCGCCTGGCGCACTCAGTGGGATATCCCGCAACTGAGCCAGGAAACCCGCACGGCTGCTGCCGAACGTGACCCGCAAAAACGTGTTGCGCTGTATACCGACCTGCAAAAAACTGTGCAGCAAAGCTCGCCATTTGTCGTGGCGCTGCAAGGTCAGAACCAGGTCGCGGTACATGACGGCGTGCAAGGTGTGTTACAGAACATCACCGTTTCGCTGCCGTATTTTGATCAGGTGAGCAAAAGCAAGTGAGAGCAGGGGCTTCACGCAGAGTGAAAGTGGCGGCCAGCGGACTGTTGTCGTTGTCGATAACACTGATCGGCCTGTTGTTCTTCACATTCATGCTGACCACTCTATCGCCAGTCGATCCGGCGCTAAGGATTGCTGGCGATCACGCCAGCGAATCGTCGCTGGCCCAGGTTCGAACCGATCTGGGCCTTGATCAACCTTGGCCAGCGCGGTTCGGTCGATATCTGGACAACCTGGGGCAAGGAGATCTTGGGGTTTCCATTACCTCCGGGCAGCCCGTGCTGGAAGGTTTGAGCCGTGCGCTGCCAGCCACACTTGAGCTCGCGACCCTGGCCATTCTGCTGGGCAGTACCCTCGGCCTGTCATTGGCCCTGCTGGCAGCGTGGCGGCCGGGAGGCTGGGTTGACGGGCTGGTGCGGCTGGTCTCGCTGATTGGCTATTCGGTGCCGATCTTCTGGCTCGGTCTGCTGATGCTCCTGCTGTTCTACGCCAGGCTGCAATGGACTGGCGGGCCAGGCCGTCTGGACGATTCGTACCTGTACACCCTTGAATTGAGCAGTGGATTGATGTTGTGGGACACCTGGCGCTCTGGCGAAAGCGGCGCGCTGGCCAACGCCTTCAGTCATCTGGTCTTGCCTGTTCTAGTCCTGGCGTTTTACTCGATGGCAGGCATTTGCCGCATGACACGCTCCGCGCTGCTGGGAGAAATGGGCAAGGAGTACGTCGTGACTGCGCTGGCCAAGGGGGCGGGACGTGGTCGGGTGCTGTTGCGCCATGTGTTGCCGAACGTTGCCGGGACGCTGGTGGTCGTCGTTGCCCTGTCTTACGCCAGTCTTCTCGAAGGCTCGATTCTCACCGAGACGGTCTTCGCCTGGCCGGGTATCGGCCGCTACCTCACCACGGCGTTGTTTGCCGGTGACGTACCAGCGATCCTCGGTAGCACGCTGGTTATCGGACTCTGTTTTGTGGTCGTCAACGGCATCGCCGATGTGCTGGCTGGCATGATCGATCCGCGAACACGGGGGGTGTCATGAGTGTTTCCGTAGCGTTCGACAATATAGTGGCTCGCAGCGGATGGCGTCGCTCACCCGCATTACTCATCGGCGCGTCGATTATCGGGGTGCTGGTACTTGTGGCGTTGCTGGCGCCGCTGTTGAGTGGTTTTGATCCCAATACGCAGAATATTCAGGAGCGTCTGCTGCCGCCGTCTGCCACCCACTGGCTGGGCACCGATGCGTTTGGCCGGGATCTGTTCACACGCCTGCTTTACGGCACACGCCCGACCTTGCTGCTGGTAACGCTGGTATTGCTGCTGACCTTGCCCATCGGTTTGCTGGTGGGCGTTACTGCCGGCTTTTACGGCGGCTGGGCCGAGCGAATCCTGATGCGCCTGACCGACATAATCATGGCCTTTCCGCAATTGGTGCTGGCCTTGGCGTTTGTCGCAATTCTGGGGCCGGGCCTGCTCAACGGGGCACTGGCACTGTCGCTCACGGCATGGCCCGCGTATGCCCGTCAGGCAAGGGCGGAAACCAGTGTATTGCGCAACAGCGACTATCTGGCCGCAGCTCACTTGCAGGGCATACGTGGCATGCGTCTGTTGATCGGTCACGTCCTGCCGCTGTGCCTGCCTTCGGTGATCGTGCGTGTAGCACTGAACCTGGGCGGCATCATTCTGGCCGCCGCAGGGCTGGGATTTCTTGGCCTGGGTGTCGAGCCACCGACTGCGGAATGGGGCTCGATGGTTGCCGACGGCAGCCGGGTCATCTTTGATCAGTGGTGGGTCGCCGCTGCACCGGGAATCGCGATATTGCTGACGAGCCTGTCTTTCAACCTGCTGGGCGACGGTCTGCGCGATGTACTGGATCCTCGTCATGACTCATGAACAATCGCTGTTGAACGTGCAGGGCTTGCGGATCGGTTTTCCAGGCTCGGGCCCGGAACTGATCGAGGTGGTCAAGGGGATCGATTTCACTGTGGGCACTGAAAAGGTCGCGCTGGTGGGTGAGTCCGGCTCGGGCAAGTCACTCACCGCGCGTGCGTTGCTGGGGCTTGTCGCATGCCCCGGTCAGGTGACCGCCGAACACATGAGCCTGGCAGGCGATGACCTGCGCAGCCTTACGGCAAAGCAATGGCAGGGCCTGCGCGGTACTCGTCTGTCACTGGTGTTGCAGGACCCCAGGTATTCGCTCAACCCGGTGCTCAGGGTCGGCACTCAGGTTGAAGAGGCGCTGGTGTTGCATACCCGGCTGGGACGCCGTGAGCGTCGCGAAAAAGTACTCGACATGCTGGAGGCTGTAGGCTTGCCCAACCCGCTGGCGCTGTATGACAGCTACCCCCACGAACTGTCCGGCGGCATGGGGCAGCGGGTGATGCTCGCCGCAATGCTGATCAATGATCCACGCCTTTTGATTGCCGACGAACCCACCTCGGCACTCGACAGCGGCCTGCGCGATCAGATTCTGGAGTTGATTCTGGGCCTTGTCGAACAACGCAACATGGGGTTACTGCTGATCAGTCATGATCTGCCTCTGGTGGCGAAATATTGTGACCGGGCGCTGGTCATGTACCGCGGGCGGATTGTCGACCGATGCAACGCCGCCGAACTGGCAACTGCCAGTAACCCCTACACGCAGACGCTATGGCGCTGTCAGCCCTCTGCTCTGACCTATGGTCAGGCACTTGCGACCCTTGATCGCAAACTAATGGAGGCGCTGCCATGAGCGTGGTGGATATCAATGAACTGACGGTAAGCTTCAAGCGTGGCCTGCATGCCTTTACTGCACTGCAGATGGCAGAGTTGAGAATCGAACCGGGCGAATGCTTCGGTCTGATCGGCGCGTCAGGCTCTGGCAAGTCGACTTTGCTACGAGTACTCGCCGGCCTCCAGCGCGACTGGCAGGGCAGTGTGAACCTGTTCGGGCAGCCGCTTCACGCGCAGCAAGCCTTCACGGGAACCTTGCGTCAGCAGGTGCAGATGGTGTTTCAGGACCCTTATGCATCATTGCATCCGCTGCACCGGATCCGCCGCAGCCTGCGCGAGCCGCGGCAGATCAACGGCCTTCCTTTCGACGAGGCCAATCTGGTTGCTTCGATGGAACAGGTGGGCCTGTCGGGTGACATGCTCGATCGCTACCCGCATCAACTGTCCGGCGGCCAGCGTCAGCGCGTTGCCATCGTTCGTGCGCTGCAATTGAATCCAGCACTGTTGTTGCTGGACGAACCGACCTCGGCGCTGGACATGACCGTTCAGGCGGAAATACTCAATCTTCTCCAGGCCCTGCGTCGCGACACGGGCATGACCATGATTCTGGTCAGTCACGACATGAATACCATTGCCCATTTGTGTGACAGGGCACTGTTGATCCGCGAGGGACGTGTCGAGCGACATCTTGATCGTGCGGCACTTGGCGTATTGGCGGGGGCGAACCACTGATCGATTTCCCGGAAGAAATTTACGTCGAAAGTGGTACAAAAAAGATACACATCGCGTTTATTTGTCGCTCGAGTGAATCACTTGTATACAGCGCAGATCAACGCATTGCGGACCAATGACCCCGATTTTACGCAGCGGCGGCGGGCTTTTTGAAAAAAAGAGCGTGGACTCGGGATATAACACTAATTAGAATCAGTCTCATTTGGCGCCCCCCATCGCTCAAGGCTTTTGACATGACTGAAGCAGCGACGCTATCACAGCAGACCTTGCATTCCCTTTACCGCGATCATCATGGCTGGCTGGAAAGCTGGTTGCGTAAACGCATGGGCAATGCCTGGGATGCTGCGGACCTGAGTCAGGATACGTTCCTGCGTGTACTGTCCAGCTCTCAGCAGATCGCCGATATGCAGGAGCCACGCGCGTACCTGCTGACCGTGGGCAAGCGCCTGCTCAGTAATTTCTATACTCGCCGCAGCCTGGAACAGGCTTACCTCGAAGCGCTGGCGCAGTTGCCTGAAGACAGCGTGCCGTCCCCCGAACAGCGCTGGCTGCTGCTGGAAACCCTGCAGGCGCTGGACGAGTTGCTCGACGGTCTTTCGGCAGTGGTGCGCCGGGCGTTTCTCTGGAGCCAGCTCGAGGGGCTGGGGTATCGGGAAATCGCAGAGCGCCTGGGTGTTTCCGAACGCACCGTCAAACGCTATATGGCGCAAGCCTACGAACACTGCCTGCTGGTGGATTGGTGATTCGCTCGGCACCTTCTAACGAAGAACGCGAGGTAGTACGCAGGGCGGCGCAGTGGCTGGCGCTTCTGGAATCCGGCGGCGCCAGCGAAGAAGATCACGCCATGCTGCAGCACTGGCGCGACAGCTCTGCCAGTCATGAGCGCGCCTGGCAAAAGGCGCAACAGCTGCGGCAGCGTTTTTTCGGCCTGCCTGCCAATCTGGCTATGGCCACTCTGGATCGTCCCGACAAGGCAAGACGCGCGGCGCTCAAACGGGCGTTGGGCGCTGTGGCACTGGTCCCGACCGCCTGGCTGGTGGGCCGTCAGCTGCCGCTGGATGTCTGGCGTGCCGACCTGCAAACCTCCGTCGGCGAGCACAAGCGTCTGTCCCTGGCCGATGGCAGCACTTTGCAACTGAATACCGACAGCGCGGTGAATGTCGATCTGGGTGCACGTCGAGTCACCCTTGTGCGTGGCGAGATAGCACTCAAGGTGCCGGGCAGGGCAGCACTGACCATCGAGGGCCCCTACGGGCGCGTCGTGGTCAGTCAGAGTGAAGTCTGTGTACGTCTCAACGACAGCGATTGCCGTGTATCGGTGGTCAGCGGCTCGGTGCAACTCTATCCGCTGCAGGGGCCGGTGCTGGCATTGCATGCGCAACAGCAGGTCAGCCTCAAACACGATGGTGCCGGGCCTGTCAGCGCCTTCGACGCCTTGCTGCCCGGCTGGCGCGACGATGTACTGACCGCGCAGAACCAGTCTCTGGGTGATTTCCTGCGCGAGCTTGGCCGCTACCGCCCCGGTTTGCTGCGCTGGGAACCGGCACTTGAAGCCCTGCGAGTGACGGGCAGTTTCAGGCTCGACAATACCGACCGCGTGCTTTCGTTACTGGCTGCCAGCCTGCCGGTGGACGTGCAGATGCGGACCCGCTACTGGGTCACGCTGGTACCTCGAAAAAACATTTCGACAAAAAATAATGCGTGAAGCTGTCCCTTTTTTTTGTCTCGCTGGTCATTTCAGGTAAGTGCACAAAAAATACGAGAGTTTCCCTCTATGTCCGCAGTGTCTTCCTACCGTTTGCGTCCGCTTTTGCATTTCAGCCTGTTGCTGACGTTGAGTTCCAGTCCGTTGTTCGCCTCGACCAGTTGGGCCGAAACCTCGGGCAAACGTGCCTATGAGGTGCCGGCTGGCAGCCTGAGCGCCGCGCTCACCCGCTTTGCCGGTCAGGCCGGGGTCAACCTTTCGGTAGACCCCGCGCTGGTGAACGGTCGAAACAGTTCGGGGTTGTCCGGCGAATTCGCGGTCGAGGAAGGCTTTGCGCGCTTGCTGCAAGGTTCCGGTCTGCAACTGGTACCCGTCGGAGAGCAGGCTTACACGCTGATCCCGGCACCTGACAGCGCGAGCGCAGGCCTGCAACTCGCACCCACCTCGATTGTCGGTGACAGCGGCTCTACCGATGGCCAGGAATACGCAGGCGGCCAAGTGGCACGCAAAGGCTCGCAAGGCATGCTGGGTTCGCGGGACTTCATGGAAACGCCCTTCAGCATGACCACCTATACCAAGGACGCGGTGAAAAACCAGCAGGCCCGTACCCTTGGCGACCTGATTGCCAGCGACCCGTCGGTGCGTGCCACTAACCCTGCTGGCGGGCGTTACGAACAGTTCACCATTCGCGGCTTCAGCCTGTTCAATAGCGACGTCTCATACAACGGCTTGTACGGCATCCTGCCCACATACACCATCGACATGGAAATGGCCGAGCGGGTAGATATCCTCAAGGGCCCAAGCCAGCTGATTAATGGCATTTCGCCGCGCGGCAGTGTCGGCGGGGGGATCAACGTGGTCCCCAAGCGCGCAACGGATAAACCCATCACCGAGCTGACCACCAGCTATGCGTCCAAGGGGCAGGCAGGCGCGGCGGTGGATGTGGCCCGTCGCTTTGGCGAGGACGACAAGTTCGGTATCCGTTTCAATGGCGTGAAGCAGTCTGGCGACACTGAATGGGATCATCAGAGCGTTGATCGCGATATGGCCGTACTGGGCCTGGATTTCCGCGGCGACCGCCTGCGCCTGTCGACGGATATCGGGCACACCGAGCGCGATACCGATGCCCCGCAGGAGCGCGTACAGGTGGGTGCCAATGCGAAGGTGCCCAACGCCAACGATGTTCGCGACAACTATGCGCAGTCCTGGAGCAAGGCGCGCACCAAGGATACCTTCGGCGCAGTGAATGCCGAATATGACCTCAGCGACTCGGTGATGCTGTACGGCGGTGTCGGCGCGCGCAAAAGTAACCATGACTTCCTGCGCCATGCGGTATCGGTCACCAACGACGCAGGTGACTTCAGCGTTCAGCCGCGCGACTTCACCCGCGACGAAAATGTTCGCACAGCCACTGCCGGCGCACGCAGCTGGTTCAATACCGGACCGGTCAGCCACGAGGTCAATCTGGCTGCCAGCTATTTCTACATGGACTTTGAAAACGGTGGTGCACGCTACGCAGCCGCGCCGAGCAATCTCTACAATCCGGTCGACACGCCGACACCCTCCAACCCTACGCGGGCCGACTCCAAGGTTTACACCGAGAACCGCTTCAGCGGTGTGGCCCTGACCGACACACTGGGCTTTTTCGATGACCGCCTGCTGCTGACACTCGGTGCCCGCTGGCAGCGAGTCAAGGTTGATGACTGGACCGACAACGTCAAGGGCGACACCTCCTACGACGAGGAAAAGGTCTCACCTTCAGGCGGCATTCTGTACAAAGTGACCGACGACTTCTCGGTGTATGCCAACTACATGGAAGGCTTGAGCCAGGGCAAGATCGCGCCGTCGACGTCGGTGAACGAAGACCAGATCTTCCCGCCTTTCGTCAGCCGCCAGATCGAGGTCGGGGCCAAATATGACCTGGGGTCATACGCCTTCACTGCCAGCGTATTCCGTATCAAGCAACCGGCCTACGAGACCAACACAACCTCGCGCGTCTTCGGCCCGAACGGCAAGCGCCGCAACGATGGCGTCGAGCTGACCATGTTCGGCGAACCGCTCAAAGGCTTCCGCCTGCTGGGCGGGGTCATGTACATCGACAGCGAGCTGACCAATACCGTCAACGGCACGTTCGATGGCAATCGTGCACCTGCCACCCCCGAGTACAACGTCAATCTGGGCGCAGAATGGGACGTGCCGAGCGTCAAGGGCCTGACCCTGACCGGACGGGGCATCTACACCAGCTCGCAGTACCTGGACCAGGCCAACAGCAAAAGCATCGATTCTTCCGAGCGCTTCGACGTGGGCGCGCGGTATGCGTTCAAGGTCGATCAGAAGGACATCACACTGCGGGCCAATGTCGAGAACGTCATGAACAAGTATTACTGGAGTTCGGCCGGAGCGTCGGATGACAGCGAGCCGGGCCTGACCCTGTCGACACCCCGGACCTATCTGCTGTCAGCGACTATCGGGTTCTGAGTTGACCGCGCAGCCCAGGGAAGGGCTCACCCGCGTAGTGAAAAAACTGGCAGTCCTCATCGAGGAATAACCTGTGCGGCTATTAAATAATTAACCTGAGTATGACCATAGAAGAGTCTGTTATATAAGGCTCTCTTTCGGTGTTTTACATAAATAACAAGCGCCCCTCTGAGTGATGGCACTTTGAATAATTCCGGCGTACAGGGCGGCGTATTCGCGTGCCTTGTAACTTTTCAAGTAAGCAATAACGTTCATTTAAATTTCATCTTGTTTTTGAAACAACGGGTTGCACTTTCAAGGAAATGATAATAGTTTGCATCCAGCATTTAGCGAGGACTAACCGATGTTGAATAATGGCTTATTGCAGTCTACTACGTCGCAGAAAACCAATGCCAACTATCTGGACAGGCAGAGCAAATTTGAATCCAATGTAAGAAGTTACCCCCGGAAGTTGCCATTGGCCATCGCCAAGGCACACGGCGTATGGGTCACCGATGTTGAAGGCACTACGTATCTGGACTGCCTGGCCGGTGCCGGAACACTGGCTCTGGGTCACAATCACGAAGCCATCATGGCCAGTCTCGACAGCTTCCTGACGTCTGGAATGCCCATGCACACCCTTGACCTGACCACCGCGGTCAAGGATGCCTTCAGCGAGACGCTGCTGAGCCTGCTTCCGGGCCAGGGACGCGATTACTGCCTGCAGTTCTGCGGGCCATCCGGTGCCGATGCTGTCGAAGCAGCGATCAAGCTGGCCAAGACTGCCACCGGTCGCCATAACATCATCAGCTTTTCCGGCGCTTACCACGGCATGACTCACGGTGCTCTGGCATTGACCGGCAACACCGCGCCGAAAAATGCCGTCACCAACCTGATGCCCGGCGTGCAATTCCTGCCGTACCCTCATGAGTACCGGTGCCCGTTGGGTATTGGCGGTGAAGCCGGCACCGAGGCACTGAGTTACTACTTCACGCAGTTCATCGAAGACGTCGAAAGCGGCGTATCGCTGCCAGCGGCGGTGATCCTCGAGGCCGTGCAGGGCGAGGGCGGTGTCAATCCCGCGCCGGCTGCGTGGTTGCAGCAGATTCGCGAAGTGACCCGCAAGCACGGCATCCTGCTGATTCTCGATGAAGTGCAGGCGGGTTTTGGCCGTACCGGCAAGATGTTCGCCTTCGAACACGCCGGGATCGAGCCCGACGTCATCGTCATGTCCAAAGCAGTCGGTGGCGGCCTGCCGTTGGCCGTGCTCGGCTTCAAGCGCGAGTTCGACGCCTGGGCTCCGGGCAATCACGCGGGTACTTTCCGCGGCAATCAGATGGCGATGGCAACAGGCCTTGCCACCCTTGAGGTGCTGCAACGGCAAAACCTGGCTGCCCAGGCCGCAAAACGCGGGGACTGGCTCAAGGCACAGCTTGGCCTTTTGCAGCAACGTTATCCGATGATGGGCCAGGTGCGCGGACGCGGGCTGATGCTGGGCATCGAGATTGTCGATGAGCGCAAACCGGCGGACCGCCTCGGCAGCTTGCCAATGGACCCGGAACTGGCAGTTGCCATTCAGCAGCACTGTTTCAAACAGGGGCTGTTACTTGAGCGCGGCGGCCGAAATGGCAACGTGATTCGTTTGCTGCCGCCGCTGATCATTACCGAAGAACAATGCCAACTGGTCATACAGCGATTCGAGGACGCCCTCAAGGCTGCATTGGCCCAGCTGCGCAAGTAAGCAGTAATAGCAATGACGTTATCACCGCGCTTGAAACAGAACACGCACACAACGTTTGACTGAGCGAACCCATTGCACGCCGTGCAGAGATTATCAATTGGCTTGTTGCAGACAATAAGCCACACCGACAGTTAAGCCGTTGTGCCACAAGCGATAGATCAACGCTTGTTGCGACGTCACTTAAACAGTAAGCGTCAAGGCGACTGTGGAGCAGACATGACTAATACCGATCGCACCGTTTTATCAAACATGGTGAGCGAGCTGGCAACCACTCGTGCATTACTTAATTGCCTGATCAAGGAGTTCGCACTGCCTGAACAGTGCCTTCATTACACCTGGCCCCAGGGCATGCAAGGTATTGCGCCGGGCAGTTTCGTGGATGGCGGGCAATGGAAGGGCATTCCACTCACCATCAGCCTGCCCAATGAGCAGCAGTTTTTCGTGCTGGTGGACCGCCGCGACCATCTGGGCAGTCATCGTTACCTGTCCGATGTCTACGCACGCAACGGCAACAGCACCTGGCGCTGCCTGGCTTTTGCCGAATTTGCCCAGCAGTTGCTGACGGCGTGTGAGCACATGACCCGGGCCAGCAACGACGAACTGCTCGATCAGGTCCTGCAAAGCCAGCACCTGACCGCCGCCATCGTTGCGCACAACATGACCGGCCAGCACCCGGCACCGCTGAGCGGTTATCTGGCCAGCGAACAGGGCCTGTGGTTCGGCCATCCCAATCACCCGGCACCCAAGGCGCGTCTGTGGCCTGAGCATCTGGCGCAGGAGACCTACGCCCCGGAGTTTCAGGCGCAGACCGCGTTGCATCTGTTCGAAGTGCCGCTGGACGGGCTGCGAGTCACCTCCAATGGCTTGAGCGAAGCCGAGGTGATGTCAGGGTTCGCGGATCAATCGCGGGCCAGGCCCGGGCATGCGCTGATTTGCATGCATCCGGTACAAGCCCAATTATTTATGCAGGACCGCCGTGTGCAGCGCCTGATCGAACTCGGGCAGATCACCGATCTGGGCACCAGCGGGCCGTTGGCCAGCCCGACGGCTTCGATGCGCACCTGGTACATCGAAGGGCATGACTACTTCATCAAGGGCTCACTGAATGTGCGCATTACCAACTGCGTCAGGAAAAACGCCTGGTACGAACTGGAAAGCACGCTGATCATCGACGAATTGTTTCAGCGCTTGCAGCAGACACGTCCAGAAACCCTGGGCGGGCTGTCCACCGTAGCCGAACCCGGCTCCATGAGCTGGGCACCCAAAGGCGCCAGCGAGAGCGACGGCCACTGGTTCCGCGAGCAGACCGGCGCCATTCTGCGCGAGAACTTCTGTCGTCGTTCCGGCGCTGATTCCAGCGTGATGGCGGGCACCTTGTTTGCGCGTGATCTGCGTTCGCGGCCTTTGGTGCACGACTTCCTTGAGCGTTTCAACGGCGGTGAACTTGAGGACCCGCACCTGCTGGACTGGTTCGATGAATACCAGGCCTTGCTGCTGCGCCCGGTGATGGCGCTGTTCTTCAATCATGGCATCGTGATGGAGCCGCACTTGCAGAACGCGGTGCTGATTCACGATAACGGACGCCCTCAACAGCTGCTGTTACGCGACTTCGAAGGCGTCAAGCTGACCGATGAACTGGGCATCAAGGCTATTCAGGTCGGTCTGCATCCGCGAATTCGGCAGTCATTGCTCTACACCCGCGAACAAGGCTGGAATCGCATCACCTATTGCCTGCTGATCAACAACCTGTCCGAGGCCGTACTCGCCTTGAGCTGGGAACGCCCGCACCTGGCGCCGCTGATGTGGCAGCGAGTCGAGCGGCAGTTGCAACGCATCCGCGACGAGTTGGTGCTACCTGCGCCAGAGCTGGACGCGCTGATTGCCGGCCAGTCGATTGCCTGCAAGACCAACCTCAAGGTGCGTCTGGCCGCCAAGGCCGACCGTGAGGCCAATTATGTGCGCCTCGCCTCACCATGGGCCAAGGAGGCGCGTTATGCGTAAGTTGCCGGAAACCGTACTGGCCGCCATCAAAGAAGCTCAGGCACTGGAAACCGACCCGCTGGCGGCTTTCGTCTACGATCTGGATGCGTTGCAACAGCATGTCACTGATGTCATGGCCGCGCTGCCTGCGGGCGTTGAGCTGTATTACGCGATCAAAGCCAACAGCGAAGCATTGATGCTGGAAACCCTCGCGCCGCTGGTCAGTGGCTTTGAAATCTCTTCGGGGGGCGAGATCGAGCGGGTAATGGCCTGCCCGACACGCAAACCCTACGTGTTCTCCGGCCCTGGCAAGCTGGATTCCGACTTGCGCTCGGCGTTGCTGAACAAGGTTGAAGCCATCCATCTGGAAAGCCTCAACGAAATTGCGCGTCTGCAACAGCTGGCAGAAGAAACCGGGCGCGTGCAGCCGGTGTTTCTGCGCATTAACCCACAGTTGCCAGCCGCGCAGTCGAGCAAGCTGGCGATGGCCGGCACCGCCACACCGTTTGGCATTGACGAAGCCGATCTGGCCGAGGCGGTCAGGCGCGTAGACAGCGCCAGCCACCTGACGCTCAAGGGTTTCCATGTACACGCCATGTCGCATCAGATGTCGGTTGAGCGTCATGAGCAGTTGCTGGATTTCTACCTGCAGCGCTGGCAGGAATGGAAAGCACTGGCCAGCTACCCGGAGCAGTTGACCCATTTCAACGTCGGCGGCGGCATTGGCGTCGATTATCTGAACAGTCAGCAGTTCGACTGGCAGCGCCTGTGCCGCTATCTGGAAAAACGCCTGGGCGAGCAGCGTGACGCGCCGATCCTGCGCTTTGAACCAGGACGTTTCATCAGCGCCTATTGCGGTTATTACGCCATCGAGGTGCTGGACAGCAAAACCAGCCACGGCGAACATTTTCTGGTCTGCCGCGGCGGCACTCACCAGTTTCGTCTGCCGGTTGCGCAAGGCCATGACCATCCGGTTATTCATGTGCCGAGTGTGCCAGCGACGGGCGCATCTGCGGAGCAGTCCTACACCGTGGTTGGCCAGTTGTGTACGCCAAAGGATGTATTGAGCCGCCGACAGCCGCTCAAAGGCGTGAACATCGGTGATCTGCTGGTGTTGCCGCTGGCAGGGGCTTATGGCTACAACATCTCCCATGTCGATTTTCTCTGTCACCCAAGACCGGTACAGCACTTTGTGCGCAACGGCGAACGGGTTCGCACATGAGTCTGAACGTCCCACGCCGTTGGGTAGTGTTCAATGTGCTGCTCGGTACGCTGACTGTCAGCCTGAGCAACAGCTCGCTCAACCCGGCGCTGCCAACGTTCATGGAGGCGTTTCAGGTCGGTCCGCTGCTGGCCACCTGGATCGTTGCAGGGTTCATGACCAGCATGGGCATGACCATGCCGCTGACCAGCTTTCTCAGTCAGCGCATTGGCCGCAAACGCCTGTACCTGTGGGGTGTGGCGCTGTTCATCGGAGGCTCGCTGCTGGGCGCGCTGGGCAACTCCATCGCGTTGGTGATAACTGCGCGGGTGGTGCAGGGCATCGCCAGCGGGTTTATGATCCCGTTGTCGCTGGCGATCATTTTCTCTGTGTATGAAAAGCACGAGCGAGGCAGGGTGACCGGGCTCTGGAGCGCAGCGGTAATGCTCGCTCCGGCATTGGGGCCGCTGTGCGGCAGCCTGATGCTGGAGTGGTTCAGCTGGCGCTCGCTGTTCCTGATGAATGTGCCCATCGGCCTGCTGGCCTTGCTATTGGGTGTCGGCGTGCTGCCAGACTCGGAGCCTGTGGAGCGCAAACCGTTCGACCTGATCGGCTATTTGCTGGTTGCCTCGGGCATCGGCTTGCTGATGATCGCCATCAGCCGCATGCACCGCGCCGAGGCACTGCTCGACCCGTTCAATCAGGGCATGGTGCTGGTCGCCGTGGCCTGTCTGATCGCTTTCGTCAGGGTCGAGTTGAGTCGCAAGGCGCCGCTGCTGAATCTGCGCCTGTTCAACCTGCGCGGTTACCGTCTGAGCGTGATCGTTGCCGTCGTGCAGTCGGTCGGCATGTTCGAATGTCTGGTCCTGTTGCCGCTGCTGGTGCAGACAGTACTCGGATACAACCCGATCTGGACCGGTCTGGCCCTGCTGTGTACCGCCGCGTTCGCCAGCCTGTTCGGGCAGTGGGGTGGCAAGGCGCTGGACCGGCACGGTCCGCGCACAGTAGTCGCCATCGGCCTGCTGCTGACCGGTGCTTCAACCCTGGCGCTGGGCATGCTCAAGGCGGATACGGCGATCGGCGTGGTGTTCGTGCTGATGATGATTCGTGGCGCGGGCCTCGGGCTTTCCTACATGCCGGTGACGACGGCGGGGCTCAATGCCTTGCCCGAGCCGATGGTCACTCAGGGCGCGGCGATGAACAACGTTTCCCGCCGGCTTGTGGCGTCGCTGGCAATTGTCATCGCTTCGCTGTGGCTGGAGTTTCGCCTGAACACTGCGGGACCGGCCGCCACGCCTTCGGCCATCAGTGAAGTCTTCATTGCCACCGGCCTGCTGATCCTGCTGGCACTGCCGTGTGCCTGGCGTTTCCCCCTTAACGACGAACGCACCGAGGCACAGCCCGGCGCGGTCGAACCCCGATAATTTTTCGTTCGAGGTATGAACATGGCTACCCCTTTACCGCTGAAACGCAACACCGCTTCACCTTCAACGGCCACCGGTGCCTGGCTGGCTGATATCAACGCTGAGCGCTACCAACAAGTACAGCGCCGGGTAATCGGTCAATTGCTGCAAACCTTGCTGTACGAGGCTGCACTGCCTTATCGATGCGAGCCGCTGGACGATCATCGGCATCGTTTCACCGTCGCTGTCAGTGATGGCGTGGAGTACCACTGCGAAGGCCTGCTGAGCACCAGCTTCGAGCTGATCCGCCTCGATCACGCCACCCTTGAACGCTTGAGCAGCGCCGGTGAGCGTAGCGTGCCGGATGTGCATCTGGCGTTGACCGAGCTGCTCAGCCCGTTCAAGGACAGCCCGCATCTGGCACGCTTCATCCAGGAAATAGAGCAGACCCAGCTCAAGGACCTGCAAGCACGCAGTCAGGGTTATCAGCCCGCAAAACCCGCACATGAGCTGGACGTTGACGCTTTGGAACAGCACTTCATGGACGCCCACAGCTACCACCCGTGTTACAAGTCACGGATCGGTTTTTCGTTGGCTGACAACCGTCACTACGGGCCCGAATTTGCCACGCCGTTCGGGGTGGTCTGGCTGGCAGTGGCGAAGTCGAGCGCGTCGGTCGGTCATTCGCGCAACATGGATTTCCAGGCGTTTGTCCGCCAGGAACTGGGCACACAGCGCTGGCAGGAAATTTCCCGGGACCTGGCCGCGCAGGGCAAATCCATTGACGATTATCAACTGATGCCAGTGCATCCGTGGCAATGGGACAACGTCACGGTGTCGACTTTCTACCCGGAACTGGCCAGCGGCGAGCTGATTTACCTGGGCACCTCGACCGACGTCTACAAGGCTCAGCAGTCGATTCGTACACTGGCCAATGCCAGCCAGCCCAAACGACCTTACGTCAAACTGGCGATGAGCATGACCAACACCTCCAGCACGCGCATTCTGGCGCGGCATACGGTGCTCAATGGTCCGATCATCACCGACTGGCTGCACCAGTTGATCGCCACCGACAGCACTGCGCGTGCGCTGGATTTTGTGATTCTCGGCGAAGTTGCCGGTGTCAGCTACGACTATCGCCACCTGCCGGAAGCGCGCTCGGCGCAGACTTACGGCACGCTGGGTGCAATCTGGCGTGAAAGCCTGCATCAGTACCTCAAGGACGATGAGCAGGCCGTACCGTTCAATGGCTTGAGCCATGTGGAAAACCGTTATGGCGGCGGCGCGCAGGCACCGTTCATCGATGCGTGGATCCGCCAGTACGGCCTCAAGGAATGGACCCGGCAATTGCTGCAGGTCACGGTGCCTCCGATCATCCATATGCTCTACGCCGAAGGCATCGGCATGGAGTCTCACGGTCAAAATATCGTGCTTATCGTCAAGCAGGGCTGGCCGCAGCGTATCGCCCTCAAGGACTTCCACGACGGCGTGCGTTACTCACCCGCGCATCTGGGCCGCCCTGAACTGTGTCCGGAGCTGGTCCCGCTGCCCGACAGTCACGCGAAACTCAACCGTAACTCGTTCATCATTACCGATGACGTGAATGCGGTACGCGACTTCTCCTGCGACTGTTTCTTCTTCATCTGCCTGGCCGAAATGGCGATCTTCCTGCGCCAGCAATACCAGCTGGATGAGGCGCTGTTCTGGCAGATGACCGCCGACGTCATTCTCGACTACCAGCGTGCGCACCCGCAGCATCGCGAGCGCTTCGAGCTGTTTGACGTCTTCGCACCGTCCTATGAAGTGGAAGAACTGACCAAGCGCCGCCTGCTGGGTGACGGTGAGCGTCGCTTCCGTTCAGTGCCTAACCCGCTGCACACCTACAGGCCGCAATGATGCTGAGGACCAATACACTCAAGAGCAGACTTGGCAGCGGACAGCCTGTGTACGGGCTGATCAGTTCGATCCCGGCCCCGGCCGCCATCGAGTTGATCGCCGAGGCCGGTTTCGACTTCGTGATCATCGACATGGAGCACGTGCTGATCAACCCGGAAAACGTGGAGAACATGATCCGGGTTGCAGAGAGCTACGACCTCACGCCATTGGTGCGGGTCGCCGATCTCAATCCGAAAACCCTGCTGCGCCTGCTTGATGGCGGTGCGCAGGGCATCGTTTTGCCGATGATCGAGAGCCCCGAGCAACTGGCGGACGCCATCGCCGCCTGCAAGTACCACCCGCTGGGCCGCCGCAGCCTCAACGCCGGTCGTCCCGGCTCGTTCGGCAAGCACAGCCTGGCGCAGTACGTGGAAGCTGCCAATCAACAGATCATGGTAGTGGCGATGATCGAAAGCGCCGAAGGCGTGCGCCGCGCCGCCGAGATTGCCCATGTGCCTGGGCTGGACATGATTCTGGAGGGGGCCGCAGACCTGTCGCAGTCATTGGGCATGCCGTGGCAGATCGATCAACCCGATGTACAACAAGCGTTGCTGGCCACCTGGCAAGCCACCAAGGCAGCAGGCGTCGCCTATTGCACCATTCCCCGGAAAGACGGCGACGCTGCCCGCTGGCAGGCTCGCGGCGTAAATGCCTTTGTCCTCGGCGATGAGCGCGGCATTGCCTTTCGCGCACTTCAGGCGCGTCTGGCCCAACATTCAGCAGAAGGAAAATAATCCGATGAACTTCACTTCACTCGCCGCTGACCTGGTCATGCAGGATCTGGTCGATTGCCTGCTGGCTGAAGATTTCTTTGGTCGCGAGCCATTGAGCCTGCAGGACACCGCTCACTGGCAAGCGCGCCACCCGCAAGCCCCAAAACTTGAAGGGCAGAGCAGCACACAACAAATCTGGGAATGGTGCTGCGATGACTCGGAGCAGCGCTTCATCAGCGTCGCGCTGCGCCCAGGCATTACTCAACAATGGGAGAAAGTGCCCGGCACGCCGGTGCTGGGCCGTCAGGCTGAGCGCTGGACGCAGTTGTCCCCGGAAGAGTTCATGAAATGGGTGTTTGCCGGTAAAGCAACGCTGCTTCAGGACAGCGAGCGTCAGGACAATGAAAAGGGCATAGCGCTGTTTCTGGATGTATTGCGCATCAGTGTCTGGCAGACCGCGTTGTCGCTGGACCATAAAGTCGACGAGCACAACCTGATGGCACAGGACGGCGCTACGTTCTTCAGGACGATGGAGCAGTGGGCTTCGCTGCGTGATCGCCCATACCATCCACTGGCCAAAGCCAAGCAAGGGTTGAACGAGCAGGAATACCAGCAGTATCAGGCCGAGTTTGCCCGGCCGGTGGCGCTGAACTGGGTCGCCGTCGACAAAACCTTGCTGCAATGCGGTGACGGAGTAGGGGATTTGAACGAATCTTTCCCTGCCCGCCACCTGCTGCCAGAGAATCTGCAAGCAGTCCTCAAGCAGGAACTGCAACAGCGCGGCATTGCCGACAGTCACGTTGCGCTGCCGGTTCATCCGTGGCAATTCGAGCATGTTCTTCAGGTCCAGCTGGGCGACGCGTTCGCCAGGGGCGATTGCCAGCGTCTGGACTTCAGCGAGGCCGCGGTATACGCCACCTCATCGCTGCGTTCGATGACGCCGTGCTTCGACAGCCCCGATTACCTCAAATTGCCCATGGCGATCTATTCGCTCGGCGCGTCCCGCTACCTGCCAGCAGTGAAAATGATCAATGGCGGGCTGAGTGAAAAACTGTTGCGTCAGGTTGTCGACAAGGATGAAACCCTCAGCCGCTCGCTGCACCTGTGCGATGAGCGCAAATGGTGGGCGTTCATGCCACCCCAGGCCACTCTGTTCGACGAAGGTCCCCGGCACCTTTCGGCGATGGTGCGAGGCTATCCGGCAGCCTTGCTCGACGATCCGGACTGCCGCCTGCTGCCGATGGCGGCGCTGGGTACACCGTTGCCAGGCAGCAATCGGCATTTCTTCGATGAGTGGATGGACTATCGCGACCTGCCGCGCAATCAGGCTTCGGTACTCACGCTGTTCCGCGAGCTGAGCCACAGTTTCTTCGACATTAACCTGCGCATGTTCCGCCTGGGCATGCTCGGCGAGGTTCATGGCCAGAACGCAGTCATGGTCTGGAAAGCCGGCGAAGCACAAGGGCTGTTGTTGCGCGACCACGACTCGTTGCGTATTTTCGTGCCCTGGCTTGAGCGTAACGGCATGCGCGACCCGGAATATCGAATCAAGAAAGGCCATGCCAATACGCTTTATCATGACCGCCCTGAAGACCTGTTGTTCTGGCTGCAGACACTGGGCATTCAGGTAAACGTGCGGGCAATCATGGATACTCTGGCCCAGGTGTATGAGGTACCGGTCACAGCGCTGTGGACGGTATTGCGCGATGTTCTGGATAATCTCATTACAACCATCGAATTTGACGACGAGGCGCGTGCCATGATCAGGCATCAACTGTTCGAAGCCCCCAACTGGCCGCAGAAACTCTTGCTTACACCCATGATCGAGCGCGCAGGCGGGCCGGGTAGCATGCCGTTCGGCAAGGGCGAGGTGGTCAACCCGTTCCACAGGTTGCGCCGTGCAACCTGACCAACCTTTGCATCCTTCGCGGCGCAGGGTATTGCGCCTGTCATTGGGGTTACTGGCGCTGCCCGGTATTGCCTGGGCAGAGCCATTGCGTGCAACGCCACCAAGAGTCGTCACGCTGTTTCAGGGGGCGTCCGACAGCGCCGTGGCCCTGGGCGTGACGCCGTGCGGCGTGGTGGATTCCTGGAGCGAAAAACCGATGTACCGCTACCTGCGCCCGGCGCTGGCGGCGGTGCCGCATGTGGGCCTGGAAACCCAGCCTAGCCTTGAAGATATCGTGCTGCTCAAGCCCGATCTGATCGTCGCATCACGCTTTCGCCATCAACGCATCGCGCCGTTGCTTGAGCAGATCAGCCCCGTGCTGATGCTGGAAGAGGTGTTCGAGTTCAAGCGCACCCTGGCGATGATGGGCGCTGCCATGCTGCGTCAACAGCAGGCCATGGACCTGCTGGGCCAATGGCAACAGCGTGTGACGGCGGTGCGCAGCCGGTTGCAGGAGAAGTTTGCCGGGCGCTGGCCGATCACCGTGTCGGTGCTCGACATTCGTGAAGATCATATCCGCAGCTATCTGCCTGCCAGCTTTGCAGGTTCGGTGCTGACCGAACTGGGCTTCGCCTGGACGCCCGCTGCCCGCGAAGCAACGGGCGTTTCCCTTAAACTCAGCAGCAAAGAGAGTTTGCCTGTGGTCGATGCCGACCTGTTTTTCATTTTTCAGCGCGCGGACAACAAAGCCGCGCAGCAAAACTACGACAAGCTGGTCCGACACCCGTTCTGGCAACAGTTGCGCGCGGCCCAGGATGGCCAGGTATGGCGCGTGGATGCCGTTGCCTGGAGCCTGTCCGGTGGCATTCTGGGTGCCAACCGCATGCTCGATGAAATCGCTCGCGTGGCCATGGCGGATAGTCCCTCATGACGGCTGCGGTAAAACTGGGTCTGGGATTGTTGGTGTTGATAGCGTGCATGGGATTGAGCCTGGCAACCGGAGCCACCTGGATATCGCCCTCTGCGATTGTCCAAAGTGTGTGGCAGCCCGATGCGCTGAGCGCTATCGAGCATGTGCTGCTCGATACGCGCCTGACGCGTACCCTGATGGCCATCGCCGTGGGTTCCAGTCTGGCGGTTTCTGGCGCGCTGATGCAGGCTCTGACGCGTAACCCGCTGGCCTCGCCCGGCCTGTTCGGCATCAATGCCGGGGCGACGTTTTCGATCATTGCCTGTTCGTCGTTGTTTGCGCTTTCATCCATGAGCCAGTGGCTGTGGTGCGCGTTCATTGGCGCGGCGGTAGCAGGGACTATTGTCTGGGTCATCGGCAACCGCGGGCAGGGCAGTCTCAACCCATTGCGAATCGTGTTGGCCGGTGCGGCTATCACCGCGCTGTTTACCGCGTTCAGTCAAGCGTTGCTGGTGGTCAATCAGGACGGTCTGGACACCGTATTGTTCTGGCTGGCCGGTTCCTTGTCGGAACGCGATCTGGCCACCGCCGCGCCATTACTGGTATGCGTAGTTGTGGCACTGGCCGGGTCACTGGTGCTGGCCGGGCAGGTCAACGTGCTCAATACCGGAGAAGCCATCGCAACCGCACTGGGCCAGCGCACAGGTTTGATTCGCCTGCTGATGAGCATCGTGATCATTGCCTTGGCGGGCAGCGCCGTGGCGTTGGCCGGGAGCATTGGTTTCATTGGCCTGCTGGTGCCGCACATGGTACGCAAGACACTGTCCATCGATCATCGCTGGCTGCTGCCCGGCTGCGCG
Organism: Pseudomonas syringae group sp. J248-6; assembly: GCF_032586995.1. Classification (NCBI taxonomy): domain Bacteria; kingdom Pseudomonadati; phylum Pseudomonadota; class Gammaproteobacteria; order Pseudomonadales; family Pseudomonadaceae; genus Pseudomonas; species Pseudomonas syringae group sp. J248-6. The sequence goes on from NZ_JAWHOP010000001.1 coordinate 23,110, forward strand.
TTGCTGGGCGCAACGCTGTTGCTGCTGGCCGATACGCTGGCGCGGGTGGTAATCGTGCCTCAGGAAGTGCCGGTGGGCGTGATGACCGCACTGTTCGGCGCGCCGTTCTTTATTGCGCTGGTTCGCCGGGGGGCATGTTATGGATAGGCATCTGACCCTGCGCTACTGCGGTTTTTCCCGGCAGTTCAGCCTGACTGCATTGATACGTCTGTTGATCGGCGCAACGCTGACATTGCTGATCGCTCTGGGCTCGCTGGCCGTGGGCAAAATCAACCTGTCGCCCGAGACCCTTTTGAATGTTTTTACCGGTCAGGCGGATGCAAGTCTGGTCTTTATCGTCGAACAACTGCGCATGCCCCGGCTGGTGCTGGCAGCACTCGTCGGCGCGGCACTGGCGGTGTCCGGGCTGATCCTGCAAAGCATCATCCGCAATCCGCTGGCTTCGCCGGACCTGCTGGGTATCACCAGCGGTGCCAGCGCGGCGGCAGTGCTGTATCTGTCATTCTTCTCGGCTGCTTTGGGGGCGCAATTTCTGCCCTTGGCGGCAATCTGCGGTGCAGGTCTTGCCGCACTGGTCATCTATCTGCTGGCGTGGAATCAGGGCGCTTCACCATTGCGCATGGTGCTGATCGGGGTAGGGGGGTCGGCCCTGCTGGCAGCAGTGACGACGTTCGTTCTGGTGTTCAGCCCGCTGACCACCACCTTGTCGGCTTATGTCTGGCTGACCGGGAGCGTGTATGGTGCCAGTTGGCCGGAGCCCCGCGCCCTGGCGGGCTGGCTGTTGCTGACTTTACCGCTGCTGGTGCTGCTTGCCCGCCAGGTGCGCATGCAGCAGCTCGATGATGATCTGGCTCAGGGCATCGGTGTGCGCGTGCAATGGCTGCGCGCCGGGCTGCTGCTGGTGAGTGTTGCGCTTGCAGGTCTGGCGGTTGCGTGGGGCGGGGCGATTGCCTTTGTCGGCCTGATTGCGCCGCACATTGGCAAACGCCTGATGCCACCGGGGTTTACCGGGCAGGCGCTGATGGCGGCGCTGATCGGTGCCAACCTGGTAATGCTCGCCGACCTGGCCGGGCGCACGCTGTTCCTGCCGCTGGACCTGCCCGCAGGGATTTTTGTCGCGGTTCTGGGCACACCGTTTTTTCTCTACTTATTGATCAACCAGCGGCATTAAGGAATTACGGATGGCGTCAATCGCAACCCATGACCTGACCCTGAGTTACCAGCGGCAGGTGATCATCGACAGCCTTGATCTGCAGTTGCCCGCGGGCCAGGTGACCGTGCTGATCGGCAGTAACGGTTGCGGCAAAAGCACCTTGCTCAAATCCCTGGCGCGTCTGCTCAAGCCGCAGCAGGGCACTGTGGTGCTCAACGGTGCCGATATCCACCAGAAATCCACTGCTACGGTCGCGCGCGAACTGGCGATTCTCCCGCAAATGCCAAGCGCGCCAGAGGGCATCAGCGTACGTCAACTGGTGGCGCTGGGCCGTTATCCCTATCAGAACTGGATGCAGCAATGGTCCGTTCAGGATGAAGCCATGGTCGAACGGGCACTGGCGCAGACCGGTATGCAGGAACTGGCCGAGCGGCCCGTTGATGCCCTGTCAGGCGGCCAGCGTCAGCGCGCGTGGATCGCCATGACGCTGGCCCAGGATACCGACATCGTATTGCTGGATGAGCCGACGACCTTTCTCGACCTGGCTCATCAGATCGAAGTGCTGGACTTGTTACGCGACCTCAATCGCCAGGAAGGCAAGACCATTGTCATGGTCCTGCATGATCTGAACCTGGCTTGCCGTTATGCCGATCACATGGTCGCCGTCCACGAGCGCACCGCCTTTGCCCAGGGGCGTCCGGCCGACATCCTTAGTGAAGCACTGGTCAAGCAGGTCTTCGGCCTTAATTGCCGGATCATCGCCGACCCGTTCTTTGGTACGCCGCTGTGCATTCCCTTTGGCCGGGAACTGCCGCAATGAGCCTGGCACAGGCGTTCAGCGAGCCCGAATGGGCGCTGCTGTCCGGGGCGTTGCGCCTCAAACACGCAGTTGACCGCGATACCCGCTCGTTGCCAGCCCGTGCGTTGCTGGACGACAACGTGTGCGAACAATTGCTTGCAGCATTGGGGCCGGTCATCGGCTCTCCGACGCAGGCGATCACCGCGTCACTGCTGGCCAAACGCTTTTCCTTCCTGAGCACCGGTGCCTGCCTGTACGCCATGTCGGTCTACGACAAGGGCTTGATCCTGTCGCTGGACAATAGCGTGATCGAATACGCACACGATGACGGCCTGTGGACCTCCTCAATGCCCTTGGACGACTTAACACCTGTGGGTTATGAACAGGGCACCCGCGAGGTGTGGCGTGAGGTGATTGTCGGCACCTTGTTCCGCGACCTGCTGCAGCCGCTGTGGGAAACCTTCAACCGTATCACTGGCATTTCCCGGCGCATCCTCTGGGAAAACACCGCCGTACGTGTCTATTCGCTGTACGACAAACGCATGGAAAAGGTTGAAGACCCGGCGATTCGACAGCGCTGTGATGCGGATTTCGACTGGCTGCTGAATCAGGCCGACCCGGCACTGTTCGGCCTGAACTACAACCCGTTGAAACACTTCCGCCGCCCACCGGTTTTGCTGGAAGCCGAGGGCAAAAGCATCCGTTTTCGACGCACCTGCTGCTTCTATTACGACGCCAGCAACCCCGTCGAGTATTGCTCGACCTGCCCGTTATTGAGGCCAAAAAAATGTCGATGAACAAGCACATTGCACACCGTCAGCAACAACTCAGTGATGCCGTGATAGAGCAATACCGGGGCATTGCCGCCTCCACCATCGGCCACCTGACTGACAGTGGTTATCTGCCAGGGATCAGACCGCTGTTCGACGGCGCTCGTCTGGTCGGCAACGTGGTTACAGTCAAAGTAGAGATGCCCGACGGCAGCATCCTGCGCGATGCATTGCTTAACAGCCTGCCTGGCGACGTGCTGGTCATTGAATGCGTTGGTGACGATCATTGCGCCTGCTGGGGCGAGCTACGTACCCTGGCCGCGCTCATCAAGGGCCTGGCCGGCGTAGTCATATCAGGTGCGGTTACCGACGTCGCCGCCTTACGCGAACATCGTCTGCCGATATTCAGCCGAGGTATCAGTGCTGTGACCACGCGAAGCCTGGGGGAACGTGGTGAACTCAATGGGCCGATCAATATCGGTGGGGTTGTTGTTAATCCGGGAGACATTGCCATTGGCGATGACGACGGAGTGTTCATCCTGAGTGCGCAGCAGGCGAGTGAGTTGTTGCCTGGGTTGCTGGCCAAGGAACAAGCGGACCATGACAAACGGGAGGAGTTTTTGCGACGACTGGACAGGGATGAAGCACCTGCTGCCGGTTAGCACATTAATCCAGCAGAGACGCATTCTTGAGTAGATCAAACAGCCCTTCAGGTACAAGCGTAGATTCGCGGGTAAAACTGGAACCAGAATGCCACGCAGCCTTGAAAGTTGCCCCGCCGCTTTCAAGGCCATCCAGCCAGGGCTTCTTATAGATTTCTGCGTCGTCAAATATTGCATCGTAGACCTGGACGATCTCGTGCCCTCGCTTGCCCGCGTAGGTAAAAATGCTCTCCAACGTGCCAATCAACCGAACGTTGCTGATCGAAAAGCCCAGTTCTTCATACACTTCCCGGACCACGGCATCGATACTCCGTTCGCCAAATTCAATGCCTCCGCCAATAGGGCGAAAAAGCGTTCGCTTTGCGACCGCGTCGTGAAATTCGTTGACCAGTATTTTTCCCTGGTGGTGAAAAACGCAAAGAGCGAGGGCACGAATGCGCGGTTCTGACATGAATAAAACTCCTTTCCAGCGTTCTACATGACTATACACAGACGCCATCAGCGTGTTGTTCAGCTATTATTCAGGTGGGTAGCTGGCAGACAGCCAGCTTACAAATTAATTCCGTGCAAACTTACAATTAATCGTCATGTATTAACCGTTATCGTACGACTAAAACGGCAATCTGGATCCCAAATCAGACTTCAGAATTTATATCAGGATTTTCCGGCGTTTAGTTGACGAGGGCGCTAAAGATTTCGCTTCTATGACCGATGAAGGTGGCAAGCCCAAACTGTCCCGGATAGCCGCAATGTTTAACTCTCAGTTGAAAAAAACCAACAAGGCATTGGAGCGCCGCCTCGCCATGCTTGAACAGGCAGGGCAAATTCTGAATCTGGAGACAGTTGCCGCCGTTCTGGACGGGGCGGGCAAAGTGCAGTCAGTCAATGCCTTGTTCGAGACAGAGCTGAGCTATGCACAAGCCGAGATTGCCGGGCGCAGTCTTTCTGAACTGAGCCCGCCAGAACTGAGCGGTGATGTTCACCAGAAGCGCGCCCTGGCGGCTATTCGGGACGGCAAACATTTCAGCGGCACCTTGCGTCTGGTCAGCAAAACAGGGGCCAGAGTGTGGCTGAGAACCGTGGTCGTTCCCTTTAAGAATGAAACCGGCGGTGTGGAACAGATCACGCTGTACTCAAGCGTTTTGACGCGCACCATTGAAGCCTCTCGCGAGAACGAAGCCCTCGTGAACGCGCTGCAACGGTCCACCGCTGTTATTGACTTCACCCTCGATGGAATAGTCATTACAGCCAATGACAACTTTCTGAAAGCAATGGGTTACGAGTTACATCAGATAAAGGGAAAACATCACAAAATGTTTTGTTTGCCTGAAGAGTCTGCCTCCGACGCCTATACGCTGTTTTGGGAAAGGCTGCGTCGAGGTGAATTTATCGTTGACCGTTTCCGGCGCGTCGACAAGTCCGGTCGTGATGTATGGCTGGAAGCGTCCTATAACCCGATTACCGACGCCAATGGCAAGCTCTATAAAATCGCCAAGTTTGCAACGGTGATTACTGAACAGGTTGAGCGTGAGAAAGCTGTCGCTGAAGCGTCGGAGATGGCCTATCAAACATCTATCGATACCGACGGCAGTGCACAGCAAGGCCGAAAAGTCATCAAGGACACCCTGCAGATGCTGGGCCAACTGACAATTTCGATGGAAGAGGCCACGCGGGGCATCGAGGCACTGGACTCTCAAAGTCAGGTCATTGGAACGATCATAAAAACCATCAGTGGAATCGCCGAGCAAACCAATTTGCTCGCACTGAACGCAGCTATTGAAGCCGCGAGGGCGGGCGAACAGGGCAGGGGGTTCGCGGTGGTGGCCGATGAGGTACGCCAGTTGGCCTCACGCACGACCAAAGCGGCAGAAGAAATCGTAAACGTCGTGAAGACCAATCAGAGCCTTGCTTCAGATGCCGTGGGCGTGATTGTGCGCAGTACCGAGCAGGCTTCCGAGGCGCTGGTGCTGGCTAACGATGCAGATCGTGTCATGCAGGAAATCCAGCAAGGCGCCAACACAGTAGTTCGAGCCGTCAGTCGGTTTGTCGATCAGCGCTCGAGTTAGTTGCAAACGGCGGAACACTATCGAGCCCGGTAGTGTTCCCGGTCATCATCCTGGCAAGGGGCAATAGGGCTTAGCGAATGCCGGTAAGCGTGAAGTCTGGCGACCGCTGAACTGCCTGCAGTCGTACACCTGCCGTCATTCGAGCGTAGCGTTCATGTCATTCATTCGCAGTCCGCACATGGTTCGTAAATACCTTTACACCCTGTTGTGGCTTTACCTGTTTTCTATTTTTTTGTTGGCCATAGCGTGGGAATTCAAGCTTGAGTCCTTCGCTATGTACGCCATGAACTTGCCGTATGATCAAGACTTCGAAGATGCCGAGCGTTGGCGTTTTGTATTGACGTCGACCGGGTTTGCGTTGCTGTCGATGGTCGTACCGTTCATTCTTTTGAAGCGCCTGATGCAACGCTTGCAAGACAGCTACAACGACTTGCTGAAGTCGCAGGCGCTCAGCGACTCTCTGGCCCGTCACGATCCTTTGTCTGGCCTGCTCAATCGGCGCGTGTTTCACGAGCAGCTGGTTGCGCGCCTGGAGCAGCCATCTTCGCAAACCGCCGTTTTCCTGATCGATCTGGATAAATTCAAGCTGATCAACGACACCCACGGGCATGCAGTGGGAGACGCGGCGATTTGCGCCGTTGCGGAAAGTCTGCGAGACGCGACAATAGGGTGGCAGGCTTCCGTAGCTCGACTCGGCGGGGACGAGTTCGGCCTGGCGGTCAGTGGTGACTTCACTCAGGTTGAACTGGCAACGCTGGCTGAAAGTGTGTTGGCTAAAATCGCAGCGTCCAGCGCGAATTTTCCGCGTTTAGCGCTGAGTGCGACCCTGGGCATTGCGATTTCGCCTTTGGACGGTTCGGATGCCGACATCCTGCTACAGCATGCCGACAGCGCCATGTACAGAGGCAAGAACGGCGGCCGCGCCACGTTTAACTTCTATGAAGTCAGTTTCGAGCGCGAACAACGCCATCAGGAGCTGTTCGCGCAGGAATTGAGGCAGGCTATTGAGCACAACCAAATCCAGCCGTTCTATCAGCCTATTGTCAATCTTCCGAAGCAACGCCTCGCGGGCTTCGAACTATTGGCGCGATGGCTGCACCCCGAGCGTGGAACTATCATGCCGCTTGACTTCATACCCGTGGCAGAACAGTTGGGGCTAATCAAGCAACTCACTGAAAGTCTCCTGCTTCAGGCCTTCGATCAGGCGCGTGACTGGCCCAGCGACTTTACGCTGTCCATAAACGTCACTTCATTGATGATCGAAAGTGTCGATTTTCCCGACTGGTTGGCCCACGTGGCCAGTGAAGGTCAATTTCCACTGAGACGGCTGGAAGTGGAAGTGACGGAAAATGCCCTTGTGGCCAATGTCGACAGTGCACGCCTGAACCTGGAGCGCTTGCGCGCTATGGGTGTGAGCGTAGCGCTGGACGATTTCGGTACGGGCTATTCGGGTCTTTACCACCTGACCAAACTGGCCATCGACAAAATCAAGATCGACCGGTCTTTCTTTGACACCTCACTGGATAACCAAAATGAGATGGTCAAAGCCATCCTCGCTCTGGGAAAAAGCCTGCGCATGAAAATCACCGCCGAAGGAGTGGAGCACGAGGAACTTGCAGACTGGTTAGCCTCCCACGAGTGCGATTTCGCTCAGGGTTACTTGTTCGGACGGCCCTTGCCTTTGGCCCAGGTGACAGCACTGCTGGCAATGGCCGAGCCCGAAGTGCCGATAAGGGCGCGCGCCAGTGCCGGGTAGCACGAACGTCGGGCGTACAGGATGTGGCGCGCCACTAATTGCAAGCTATGGTGCACGCCGAAGCGTAATCCGGGTCAACTCCGAAGGCTGGCCAAGACGAATGGCAAATCCGGGCCAGAGTGCGGTGCCGTTGTTGACGTACAGCTGCATCCCGCCGACATCATAAAGCCCCGACACAAATCCCCCGTTGGCCAGGGCCAGCAGGCGGTGAAGACCGAAGATCATTCCGCCATGGGTATGGCCGGAAAGTTGTAAAGCCACCCCTTTAGCCGCGGTTTCTCGCGCGTTTCTCGGTTGATGGTCGAGCAGGATGATCGGTGTGTCTTTTGCGATGCCTGCTATGGCTTTTTCAACGTCTGGCGCGGGGAAGCCGGTTTTTGGTGCGGTCACATCGGTGACGCCAGCCAGAGCGATCCATGCGCCGTCGCGCTCGATCAGGGTGTGGCTGTTGGCGAGTGGCACCATCCCCAGCGAGACAAAGTGCTGCATCCACGTCTGGTTGTCGAAAAAGTATTCATGATTCCCGGGTATGACATACACGCCGTCAGGCGCCCGTAAATCGCGCAACGCTTCGACATCCTGCTTTCGGTTGTTGAGTGAGCCATCGATCAGGTCGCCGGTGATGACGATCAGATCCACTCCCAGCGCATTTGACTGCTGCACCACCGCTTGCGTCCATGGTGCGTCAAACAGGCGACTCATGTGCATGTCAGTCAGTTGCAATACTTTGTAGCCCTCGAATTGCACAGGCAGGTTTTTGATCGCGATCTGGATGTCTTTCACAGGCGGCACGCGCACGGCCTGCTGGACGCCGATTGCCGCCAGTACCAAGGCCGCCAAACCGATGACGTAGCGCAGATTAGCCGGAATGGTCAGTGTTTTCCGGCGCAGCAGCATCGTCAGCAACGTTGCGATATCGACGATGATTTGCAACACCGCAAGCAACAGGATCGCGCCAAACGCCCAATTGAACAGCATCACGACGGAGCGTGGAAATTCCGGCGAAAACACGCTCCCGGAGGAAAACCGGCAATACAGATGATATTGCGAGGCTAGAACAAGCGGCAGAGCAACGGCAATTCTGGTTGATAGCGCCCACGGCATTGGCCATAAGAATCTGGCGATAACGTACAGGCAGGGCAGGCTGAACATAACGTGAAACATCAAAGCGCTCCTTTAGTCGTCCGCCGATAGTAACGGCTCGCCTCTCGATGCGTCGACCGATGGGCTCCGAATCAGTTGACTGGGGCTTTTACTCACTTGATTCATAAGCGGATGAAGCAACACCCGATACTGGAAACGTGGTTGGTGCCGCTTTCGGCTGCGGGCCCGGCCTTGCTCGCGATCCTCCCTTCATGGAGCGGGTTTTCAGTACCTTTTTTTTGGGGGGGGATGACTGAGAATGCCGGAATGGCCGGAAATGGCATCCATAAATAAACGTATGGATGCATTAAGCATCCTAATCGCAAAAAGCCATCTCTTAATTGACGCTAAGGTCGGCACTCATGGTTAATGGCTGCAACGCTATTCAACGTAGAGTTCGCCGCCATGCTCAAATTCTCATCTCGTTTAAACGCTGTTTTCGGAGCCTTGACCGGGCTGGCTTTGCTGATCGGTGCAAATGCCGCAATGGCGGGCCAGACGTTACGTTTAGCCCATGCCTCAAGCTCCAGCAGCCTGATCAATCAGGCAATGACACGTTTTGCTGCCGAGGTCAGCGCCGAGACGAAAGGCGAATTGAACGTACAGGTCTATCCCGACGGGCAATTGGGTGACGAAGCGCCTATTGTCGATTCGGTCGGCGCAGGAGCCATCGACATTGGCCTGGGCGGCTCGACTGACGGCATTGATCCACGCCTGAATGCGCTGTCGCTGCCATTTCTGTTCGAAGATTCGGTCGCCGTGCATGCCTACCTCGATAGCGCAGCCGGCAAGAAATTCCTCAGCATGGGCCAGGACCATGGCTTCGTCATGCTCTCGGCGCTGGACTCTGGCTTTCGCCAGTTCGCCAACAGCAAACACCCGATAATTCAGCCCGCAGACCTCAGTGGCCTGAAAATACGCACGCCGCCTAACCCCGTGATCCTGGCAACTATCAAGCAACTGGGCGGACTGGGGCAGTCGATTCCGTTTGGCGAGGTTTATACCTCGCTGCAATCGGGTGTAGTGGACGGTGTGGAGCCCGAGCTGCGCGATTTTTACGACCAGAAGTGGTATGAGGTCGCCAAATATGTCTCGCTCTCGAACTACGTGTGGTCGGCTAACTTCTGGTTCATCAACAAGGACAAGTACGAAAGCCTGAGCGCAACTGATCGGGCTGCTCTCGACAAGGCCGTGGTAGACACCACAGCCTGGTATCGCTCGCAGCTGGAAGCGGTGTACAGCAAGATTCAGCAGGAAATGCAGGGCAAAGGCGTGAAGTTCAATGACGTCAACCCGCGTCCATTCCGCGAGTTGAGCAACCCGGTGTATGCCCAGTTCGGCAAGGTCTGGGGCGAAGACTTCGTCAGCCAGCTGCGGCACGACGCGCAAGGCGAGTGACGCCATGTCTATCAGCCCGCATCCCGACCAACCACCCAGCAGCCTGGCTGAACGCTGCCTTCCTGTATTCGGCTCGCTGATGTTCGCCGTGACCTTTCTGTCCATTCTGGCGGGCGTCCTCTCGCGTTACCTGAATCTGCATGGCTTCGAATGGTCGTTCGAGATCGCCACCATCGGTTTTATCTGGGTGACGTTCATTGGTGCCGTGATCGCTGAAATCAGGCACGAGAACGTGCGATTCCAAGGGCTGGTGAGCATGCTGCCAGTCACTCTGCAAAAGGCGCTGGATGCCTTTGCCAGCCTGGCCCTGCTGGGGATCAGCGCGTGGCTGCTGAGCAGCGGTGTGGCGTTTATTTCACGCACAGGCTGGATGCCGACCCCGGTGCTGCGCTGGCCGGCAGGACTGAGTTCACTGGCGCTGATCAGCGCTGCCGCAATGCTCGCGATACTGGCCGTTGTGCGCCTGGCACGCCTGATTCGCAACGGAGTACGCCCATGACCGTGCTGATCCTTTTTCTGGCGTTTTTCTGTTTGCTGATGGCGGGCTTGCCCGTCGTCTGGGCGATGGCCGGTGGCAGTATCGCGGCCCTGCTGTGGGGTGATCTGCACATGCCGCTGGCCTGGCTCGCCCAGCAAACGTTGCGCGGTGCGGACTCATCCACCCTGGCCTCTATTCCATTGTTTCTGCTGGCCGGAGAGTTGATGAACCGTGGAGGCCTGACGCTGCGCATCATGCGCGTTGCGGAGCACTGTTTCGGGCGTTTGCGCGGCGGACTGGGGCTGGTGAACGTGGCCACTGCGTTCGTCTATGGCGGTCTGACCGGATCAGCCACAGCCGATACCGGTACCGTTGCCAAGGTCATGATTCCAGTGATGGAAGCACGCGGCTACCCACGTGCATTCGCCGCCGCTGTTACCGCAGCCTCTGGAACGCTGGGCATTATCGTACCGCCGAGCGTCATCCTTATCATGTTCGGCGTGCTGACCAATACGTCCATCGGTGGTCTGTTCATGGCCGGCGTGATCCCTGGCCTGATGCTCGCCGCAGTCTTCATGATGACCGCCTACATCGTCGGGGTTCGCGAGGGCTTTCCAAAAGCCGAAGGCAAGATGGACTGGGGCCTGTTCCTGCGTGACACCGGTGGTGCGCTGCCTGCATTGTTGATGCCGTTCATGGTGCTCGGGGCGATAGTGACCGGCTTTGCCACGGCCACCGAAGCGGCGTCGCTGTCGGTACTCTATGCGCTGTTCGTCGGAACCATTGTCTATCGACAACTGGGCTGGCGCGATCTGTTCCCGGCCGTGACCGAAGCGGTGACCACCACCGGCTCGGTAATGATCATCATGGCCGTGGCCATGCCGTTTGGCTGGATCCTGACCTTCGAACTGGTGCCCCATACCGTGGCGACCTGGATCGTCGGCCTGCATACCGGACCGCTGATCACCATATTGCTGGTGATTCTGGTGCTCAAGGTCGTCGGTTTCTGGCTTGACCTCGGCCCGGCGATGATCATCCTGGCCCCCATTCTGGTTCCCGTTGCCAAGGCGGCAGGTTTCGAGCCCTATCAGATCGGTCTGATCTTCACCATGACCCTGGGCTGGGGGCTGTTCACTCCGCCTATCGGAACCAACATCTTTGTGGTGTGCAACGTAGGGCGTATTGATATCGGGGCTGTATCACGACGATTGATACCGTTCTGGATCGCCACGGCGTTTGCCATCGCCTTGCTGGTGTTTTTCCCGAATCTGACCCAATGGTTGCCCCGCGTCATGGGCTATTGATACCTCCCATTTCCTGAGAATAAAGATGAAACATTTGATCGGTGGAATTTCCAGCGGCGGCCGCGCTTTGCCCGAAATCGACGGCCAGGCTTTCAATGTCACGCGCTCCAATGGGCCATGGCTGTGGGACAGCAAGGGTGTGCGCTATGTGGATACCGCAATGGGTTTTGGTGCAACCATGCTGGGCCATGCTCAGGTGGAGGTCATGGCAGCGGCCAGTGCAGCAATGCTCAACGGCCCGATGCCTTCCTTTGCCCACGCGGACGAGGAGGCCGCTGCTGCCGCATTGGCGACATTCACCGGCGATCTCAGCCAGGTGATATTCCTCAACACTGGCAGCGAAGCCGTGCACCTGGCCTGCCGCACCGCGCGCGTGGCGACGGGTCGCCAGCGCATTGTAAAGTTCGCTGCCGGCTATGATGGCTGGTACGACTCGGTAGCCTTTGGCAATGCGGGGCAGGCCTCGGCCTTGATGAGCGGCACAACCCGGCCTGAACGTGATGGCATGCTGCTGTTGCGCTACAACGATTTTGAGGATGCCGAACAACTGTTTCGCGATTACAGCGACATCGCGGCCCTGGTGGTGGAACCCGTGTTGGCCAACGCGGGCTGCATCGAGCCTGCGCCGGGCTATTTAAAGCACCTCAGCGATCTGGCTCACCGTAATGGCGCACTGGTTATCCTGGATGAAGTGTTGATGGGGTTGCGCCTGTGTCCAGGGCTGACCGGCACGCTGCTGGGTGCCGAGCCTGATCTGGCCACGGTCGGCAAGGCAATCGGCAGTGGTATTCCGGTCGCCGCGCTGGTTGGCAAACCCGAATACATGGGGCTTTTCGAGCAGGGAAAAATCGTACGCGCCGGCACCTACAGCGGAGCGCCGCCAGCGTGCGCTGCAGTACTGGCAACCCTCAAGCAACTGGCGACCGCCAACTATGCCGCACTGCTGACACGCGGTGACCAGCTGCGCGCCCAACTGGTCGCAGCCTTTGCCAGCAAAGGCATGGCCGTGAGCAGTACGGGTTACGGGTCAGTGTTCACGTTATGGCCCTCGGCGACGCCACCCAGAACCTACGCCGATGCGGCGCATGTGGCTGACAGCGCGTGGACACTCGCGCTGCACAAGGCGCTGCGCCGCGAACGGGTCATGAGCATGCCGTTTGCCTTTGGCCGAACTTACCTGACCTTTGCGCATCAGGAAAAAGCGCTGCAAGCGGTACTTGAAGGTTACAAGGCTGCGATCGCCTCGCTTTGAGACTCGCTTTCAGAACGGCTTTCGGCCTGAAAGCAATCACGGACGAAATGCGCCAGGCGGCGGGTATTCAACAGGGCATGTTCGGGCACCAGCAGCTCCAGTTCGATGCTTGGCAGCCGGGGCAACTGCTCGGATTTCAAGATGCGCCAGCCAGATGGAACAACTGAAGCGGGCAATACCGTCACCGAGGTGCCTAGCCGAACCGAATGCATGACGCCCGGCAGATGAGATGAAGAACTGACCACCCGCCAGGGCGTACCCAACATATCCAGCGCTTCAATGATCTGCGGACGCGCCCGGCAGCTTTCGGTAAATAACGACAACGGCAAAACCTTCTGCTGCTCGGGAAAATGCCCCGGCGCTGCGCACCACAACATCGGTTCGCACCTAAGTAACTCACCCTGCACCTTGGTACCGGAGCGGGTGATGATCGCCAGGTCGATGCTACCTTCGGTAATCATGGACTCGAGGCGAGAAGAAAAATCACAGATGATTTCTACCTGCAGATGCGGATGGCGCAGGGTGAACGCCTGCATGAGCTCGCAGCCCAGCGACTCAAGATAGTCATCCGGCATGCCTATACGAACGCGAGTGGCTTCCTGCCCGCAATCGAGTGCGGCAAGCGCCTCGTCTTCGAGCATCTGGATACGCCTGGCGTAGCCGATCAGCCGTTCACCGTGCTCCGTCAGCGTAACGCCACGGCGAGATCGCTCCAACAGCTTGCGCCCGACCCGGGCCTCCAGCCGGCCCAGCATAAGGCTGACAGCTGCCTGGGTCTTGCCGATACGCTCACCGGCAGTGGTGAACCCGCCGCAATCGATGACAGCAACAAAAGCAGCAAGGCAATCGGTATCGAGATGGCGCATGGGGAGACCTCGGGTAAAACCTGGTAAGCGAGGTCTATGCACGTTCCATTCCGTTAAGTGCCGTTACGAGAAGTACAGCAACTTGAAAGTCACGACCGAAGCTTTTCATTCGCCTGGCTGTTGAGCTGACGCTGCATATCCCAGCAACGGTAATGATCTGTCAGCGTTTCCGTGATGGATCTATATTTGATGCCCAGATCATTCAGGCTGCGCTGGTTATCCACCACAAAGCGAATGCCAAGGTGCTTGCTCAGATAATCCTGAGTGAGCCCGAAGAATGGACCAATCAACCTGACAATAGCGTTGGGAATGCGGTAGCGCGGCAATAACCAGGGGCGTCGATGTAAGCGGCGCACAATGCCAGCTATTTCCACGAAAGAAATCATATGTTGTTCAGCAAGGATATAGCGACCCTGAGCGTCAGCCTTGTTTGCTGCGATGATATGGGCTGCCGCTACATCCCTGACGTCCACGGTAGTCAGACTCAGGTCGGGCATGCCATAGAAGAAGTAACCGCGGAACATTTCATCCAGAAGAAACAGGCTTCCGGAGTCCGAGGCAGGTGTAAGAGAAGGACCGAGAATCATGCCCGGATTGATAGTGACCAGACTCCAGCGCGTCTGCTTCTCGCAGATCCGCCATGCTTCTTTCTCGGCCTCTACCTTGGCGTAGTGATAGGGGTTGGTTTCAAGCGTGCTGCTGGTATTGAAATAGTCCTCGGTCAGGGTCTTGTTCTTCATGTGCAGAACGTCAATGTAATCGCCAAAGATTGCCCCGACGGTGGAGGTCATGACCACACGAAGGACACTGGGCGTTTTATCGACACTGCTCAGAACGTTCCGGGTGCCCAGCAGTGCAGGCTCAAGCATTTCCCGGCGGCCGTCCTTTATTTTTTCAGGCAGCAGAAAGGGCGACGCCACATGATGGACGACCGTGCAGTCGTGCATGGGCGCATCAAACGCGCCGTCTACAAGAAGATCTGCTTCGAACAGGTAAAGTTTGCCTGGATATTGCTTTTGCAACGTCAGCAGAGGAAGCACTTTTGCCCTGTTGGTGAGGTTGCGCACGGTGGTATTGACGACATTGCCCCTGGCAAGCAGTTGCTGAATCAAGTGGCAGGCCACAAAACCGCCACCCCCGGTAACAAGCACTCGTTCTGTCATCGCGGCCCATCTCTTGTTTGATTATTTATGGAGAGCAGAGAGCTACGATAAACAACCGGTCACAGAACGATCAGGGGTTGAGCGGACACAAAAGGGGGCGGCAGCGGACGTTCGATGATCACGTATGTTCTAGCGAGTACATGAAAACTCAGGAAGTTGACAGGCGCTGGATGTCTTTTCGAAATTGTTGAATTTCGTATCTGGCCTCGCGGGGCGTTACCCCGGTCCAGCGTTTGAACGCTCGACGGAAATCACGAATATCGCTGAAGCCGGTTTCAGTCGCAACGTCGATCAATTTCGTTTCACGGTGGCTCAGGAGTGACAATGCCCTGGCCCTACGTAGCGAGTCGATAACGCCCTGATAGGATTGGCCCGCCTCGTCAAGACGACGCCTTAAGGTGCGTTCGCCGATATTGAGCTGTTGCGCAAGGTCATTGAGTGACGGCGGAGCGCAGAGACGCTTGCGTATTTCCCGTTGAACGGTTTCGACAAGATCTGACGTGCCTTTATCTTCCCAGTTTGCACTGTCCAGCAACTCTGCCACTTCTGCAGCCACGAAGTCATCGCGCGTCAACAATGGAATGTCCAGCCACCGGGCATCGAATTCGATCAGGTTGTGAGCACCGGCAAATACCACCGGGCAGCGGAATATTTCGCTGTATCGTTGCCGGTGCGCAGGCTCTGGATACTCAAGCTCGATGCGGCTGGGGAGCATCTCATGATGCCCAGTCAGATGTCGGGCGATGGCCATCGCGCTGGTGAATGCCTCTTCCAGATAAAAGCTGATCACGTCAGGGTCAAAGAACTGCGGCACCATGTAGGTCAGGCAGCGACCTTCATGAAGCTCCATTCGATGGCGGAGCAGGGCACCGGCATGTTTCTGATAACGGAGAGCCAGATCCAGCGCGTCACCCAGCGTGGGACTGGCCTGCATACCCAGTCCGACAATGCCCCATGACACTGCTGTCTGGCGCTCGCCGACCGACAGACCCAAGCCGTCATCACCCAGCACCGTGATTGTCCGGCGTACCAGCAGGTTGCTTTGCCGATGCGACAGAAGATAGCCGGGCTTTTTCAGGTCATCAGGGGCAAAACCCAGGCCACGGCATAGCCACTCGGCATCGACGCCACGTTCGGTCGCATATTGCAGGAGCATGCGCGATACCTGCGGCGGAGCCGAGGCTTCAGAGAACAGTGGGTCAGCAATGAGTTTCATGTTGATCCGGACCTTTTACAAACAGGTTTTATTGTTTTATCGAATCACAGCATGCCTGAAAAAGCAGCCAAAACACCCCTCGAATCGTTAAATTAATCATCGACCCGATCAGGCAGCCGAACAAGTCCGTTACCACCCCCTTTTACGTCCATTGGCCCCCTGCATGCTCCGTGTCTCCTTGGCTAACTTAGGGTTCTCGCTGTTGAACCCGAGGAATACAAAGTGAGCCACGACAACAACAAGATCCACGATTGCGCCGACGCGGTGTGCATTATCGGAAGCGGCCCTGGCGGGCTGTGCATGGCGAGGGCGCTCAAGCGCCAAGGCCTCGATTACGAGCAGTTCGAGCGACACAGCGAAGTGGGAGGCGTATGGGATATCAATAATCCCGGAACCCCGATGTACCAATCGGCGCACTTTATCTCCTCTCGCGATCAGTCAGGGTTTATCGACTATCCCATGCCCGCGCACTTTCCCGATTATCCGAGCAATCGACAGATTTTCGAGTACGTTCGCTCTTTTGCGATGGCGTTCGATCTGTACGACAGGATCCGTTTCAACACTGCGGTCAAAGACGTAGAAAAAGAACAGGATGGACGCTGGCTAGTCACGCTGGCCAACGGTGAACGACGCCGCTATCGCGCGGTGGTGTGTGCCACCGGCTGTAACTGGGACCCGAACATGCCCGAAGTGAAAGGCCAGTTTGAAGGCACCGTTCGGCACTCGGTAACGTACAAGAACCCCGACGAATTCAAGGGCAAGCGGGTGATGGTCATCGGCGCGGGCAACTCCGGTGCCGATATTGCCTGCGATGCGGCCAAACATGCCGATAAAGCCTTTATCAGCATGCGTCGCGGCTACCACCTCATTCCCAAACATCTGTTCGGAATGCCGGTTGATGAATTCGGTGAAAAGGGACCGCAACTGCCAATGTGGCTGGCGCGCCCGGTTTTCCAGACGATTTTGCGGGTCATCAATGGTGATACCCGGCGCTTTGGCTTGCCCAGGCCGGACCACAAGCTCTTTGAAAGCCACCCGTTGCTCAATACCCAGTTGCTGCACTACCTGCAGCACGGCGATATTCAGGTAAAGCCGGACGTGTCCCACTACGAGGGTCGGCACGTGGTGTTCAAAGACGGCACGCGTGAGCCGCTCGATCTGGTGCTCTATGCCACCGGGTATAAATGGAGCTGCCCCTATGCCGCGAAATATTTCGAGTGGCAGGGCGGTCGGCCCCGGTTGTACCTGTCTATTTTCAGTCGTGAGCATCACAACCTGTTCGGCATCGGGTACGTCGAGACCAACTCGAGCGCCTATAAGCTGTTTGATAGCGAGGCGCATGCTGTCGCTTGTTACTTGCGTGACCAATTGCATCAAAAAAACCAGGCCAGTCATTTCGATCAGTTGATTGCTACCGACGACCCGGATCTTTCCGGGGGAATCAAGTTCGTCAAATCCCAACGCCACGAGGTGTACCTGGAGGCGCATGCGCTCAAGAAATACCTGCGCAAGCTGTTTCACAGCCTAGGCTGGCCTGCGGTCGAAGAGGGCTATTACAAAAGCCTGCGTAAAGGTGCTGGCTATATTGCTGCGCCAATGCAACAGAAGGTCGCCATTCAGGAGACGTGCTTATGAAAACGGTGGTTCTGATTACCGGCGCGGCCGGCGGCATTGGCCAGGCGATCTGCGCCCAGCTGATCCGCAGGGGCATGCAACTGATACTGGCGGACATCGACGAAAAGCAGCTGCGCATGTTGGCTGAAAACCTCGGCGAAGATGCTTTTCCCTATGTAGTTGATCTGACCGACCAAGAAAGCCTGGCAGGCTTGATGACCTACATAGAGTCAGAGTTTGGCCGACTTGACGTGTTGATCAACAATGCCGCCATTGCAGTAGTCGAAGCGTTTGATACACGCTCGGTGGAAAGCATCAGTCGAGAGCTCAACATCAATCTCGTCGCACCGCTGATCCTGACTCGTCTGGCCATTCCGTTGCTCAAGCGATCGAGCGACGCTCGGATCATATCCACTGTTTCACTGGGGGGCGTATTTCCCACGCCCGAATCACCGATCTACTGCGCCAGCAAGTTCGGACTGCGCGGCGCAATGCTCTCGATCGGACTGGATCTGGCCGAAAAGGGCATCAAGGTCGGTTCCATCCTGCCAACCGCGACAGACACCCAAATGCTGCGCAAGGAAGCGATCGAAGGCGGCAACGCTTTACAGTTCATTGCACCGCCACAATCGCCGGACGACGTCGCACGTCAGGTGTTACTCATGCTCGACAAACCGTGCCTGGAACGGACACCGAAACCGAGCGAATCCTTGGCATCCAGTCTGGCTATGCTGTTCCCCAACCTGTTGCCGCGCACCACCCGATTGCTGCAAAAGCGCGGAGAGAAAGGCATGAAGAAGTACATCGAGTCGCTCGGCGAGCGTGGCCTGGCGCACCGGGTGGAGGGGGTTTGGCGTTTGAAATAGCAGTCGTCTGTGCTGCGGACAATACAGAGCGTTTCAGGGCTAAGGGCTTGCGGACATCGTTCGTCCAGGGGCGATGACAGTTGATCGAACCGGACGGACGGTTGCGTGGAGATCATTGAAAAGCGGCGCGCTGATGCCAGTGCGGAACTTGCTGCTCGGCCATAAGCAGGTATCGTGTGGGCGTCAGGTTGTAACTGCACAGCTCTGAGCAGGCTACAACTGTATTTTTCGAGGCGTGATATGTGCAGTCCTTCGCGCCGACGATACAAGGATTATTTTAATGAAAGCTTTTCAGATCGGATCTCAACAAGGTCTTGACGCCCTGACCGCGACCACTCGACCCGAGCCGGTTGCCGGACCGGGGCAAGCCATTGTGGCGCCTCGTCTGGTGAGTCTCATCAGTCGTGATGTCCAGATCCTTCATGGCGTTTACGGTGCCAGACAGGAGCCAGAGCGCATTCCGGTTTCCGAAGGTGTGGGCGAGGTCATCGCTGTAGGCGAGGGCGTCAGTCAGGTCAAAGTGGGTGACCGGGTTATCTGCGGTCACTTCCCGGACTGGCTGGAAGGCCCATTCAGAATCGACGTGTTTGCCCATGACGTCGGTGTAACCCACGACGGCTGGCTGGCGGAAAAAGTCGTATTACCCGCCGCAGCGTTGATTCGCGTGCCGGACTCGCTGGCTGACCAGGATGTTGCCGCGCTGGCATCTGCGGGCCTGACAGCCTGGAACGCGCTGATGGAAGTGTGCAAGGTCAAACCGGGCGAGCTGGTCCTTTGTCTGGGAACCGGCGGGGTGGCGCTGGCCGCTTTGAAGCTTGCCAGGCTCCACGGCGCGCGCGTGGCAATCACCTCATCAAGTGACGAAAAACTGGACATCGCCCGCCAGCTGGGCGCGGAAATTACCATCAATTATCGAACACACCCTGACTGGGCAGCGCAAGTCATGGCGCTCACCAATAACACCGGTGCGGACATCATCCTCGAAACCGGAGGCCAGGACACCCTGGGGCAATCCATCGCTGCCGCTGCCGTCAACGGACGTATCGCGGTCATTGGTGTGACTCCAGGGCAGCACTCTCCGATTCCCGATTACCTGTCCCTCATCCTGAAAAATTTAACCATCAGGGGCATTGCCAATGGTAGCCGCGCGATGTTTACCGACCTCATACGCGCAATCGAGGCAAATGGGGTTGAAACCGTCGTTGCCAGGACGTTCAAATTCGCTGATGCCCCCCAGGCCTATGCTTATTTTGCTGCGGCAAAGCATATAGGGAAGGTGTTGATCGAGTTTGAGCGCGACTGAGGGCAGAGCACAGGATCATCCGGAGAATGGCGAAAGGCTTACACGAGCTGGAGTGGATCCACTCTGTACGGCGCCACTGCGAAGGAGCAATCTACACCCATCAACTGCAAGCGCAGGAAGCGCTTCACAGGTCACGGATGATCACCATTGCCGGGATGGCTACCGACAGGATGTTGGAATGGTATTGATGGAAAAAACAACCCGCTTCGGCGGGTTTTTTTATGCGCGCAAGTAATGGGCGCGCCTGCAAACGTAATCGGCAACGGTTTCGCGAATGACTTGAAGATGAGGGACCTATGCAGACGCATACCCAAGCCCAAAGGCGGCGAAAGGTGTCGTGTCGGGCGGGATCAGCAGCCGCGTCCAGCAGCGGCGACGATAAATTTGAGGTTCTTGCCCTCGACTTTTATACGTCGGGCGGTGCGGTGATGATAGTTGGCGAATGCCGGATGGCGCAGCGGTAGCGAATCGAGGCGTGGATCAACCGGTCGACAGATCGCACCGCTGCATGATGGGAGAATCTTTGAAAGTGATGCAACAATAAAAAACCGCCTCCGCTCAGACCGCCTTCTGAAGCATCTCGACAGCGACGGGACGCTGCACCCGGTGTGCGGCATGCAGCCATCGAAGCAGTGCACTACGACCACCGATGCTCATTTTTATCGCTGCGCGCTTGAAGTAGCTTTCCACTGTGCTGACTTTCAGATCAAGCCTGTCCGCCAGTTGAGGCACAGTGAGACCCGCCAGCAGCCCTACGCAGACTTCGGTTTCGCGGGAAGACAGGCTAAGTTCCGATGCCTCAAGGCGACTGAGGAAACGCTGGCGCAGGCCTTCCATGGCATCATTGTTTTTCAAGCTGTTCATGGCAGATGAGGGTGTTGTCGAAACAAGGGTAGGGGTCACGGTTGCAATGTGTTGCTTCACGATCGGCAAAACGACCCAGGATAAGTCCTTGAGCTGAGCACGCTCCTGACTGGTGAATGCCTTGGCAGAGGGGGCTCGATAAACCGACAGTACATATTGCCCCTTGCCCGGGTACGCGAGGTGTACCTGGGGGCGAGAAGCATGAGCCTGAAGGTGACCTGGATTTTTTTGCGCATTGTAGGCCGGCGATTCAAACCTGATGGATTTATCGACCCGTGTATCTGCCAGCTCTGTGGGGCTCAGCAGAACAGGCTCAAGGCGCCTGCTATCGATACCTTGGTTGAGCACCTGGTGCAAATTTCCACCAAATGCACCAATGGGGGGAGCGCCGGCCGCTTCGCTCGTAGACCGAGTAAGCCCTTGAATGACATGGGTAGCATCCACGGGGAGCGAGGCCGTGATCATCTCATGGAGCAGGCGGGCGAAGTGGCGGCTTCCGATACCGGAGATCACTTTGCCAAGATGCGGGAAGAGCTGTTGCATGTTCATCGGTATTCCTTTTTCCGTTTAAAAAGAGACACGCCAAGGCGCAGCCTTGATTCAGCAGATGAGTTCAGGAGTGCATTGTCTTTTCGAAGACTGCAGTCAAACAGGTTGTATGTAGACCTTAATATAATGTTCACGCTTACTGAACATAGGCTGAATCTGAAGCCATAGCGAACGACGCCGAAGAGCATGCCGTAATAAAAAGTCAATCGTGTTACGGAAAACGAGAACACTTGCCATGATCAATACACCTTATTAGAACGATCTTTTTATCGATTTTTATTGAACTTGGCATTGCCGTGGAAGAGCAGGTAAATACGAATCACTCTGGGTAATGGCAGCTGTATAGGAAGATACACCGCGCACGACGGGCCTCTGCAGGGCCTGTAGCAACGTAGCAAAGACATTCGATGGCATAGGCATGATGGTCCACTCCTATCAATATCCATGTTGTCAGCGTATCAAAACAGGTCGCTGGTGGTACGGGGGAGTGCAACACTGTGTTTATATTAAGGCAATCATACTAATCACAGACAAGTCGAAAAAAGTTGGCCGATGACCTAAGACCGGCGAAAGCCTGCAGGGTTCAAAATTCACGTCTAGATTATAATAAAAAAAACACAATGAAAAGAAAAGTAGTGGGCCAGGCGATTTTAAACAGACAGGCGAATGAGGCGTTATCTGGTACGTTAGTGCAAATGGGCTGCGCAGAGTAAAAGACATTTTTCAGAGCACGCTTGTTTTTATTTTATGTCTGCCGGTTTTCCTGCAGATCATTTGTTAATTCTTTCTCGCGGAACCGTAGCCTCACTCGGTTTAGCCGATTGACTGGCTGCGCGAGACGATTGGGCAGGAGACGGCTTTCTGCGGGGAAGGTGAACGCGGAGCGTCCGGCAACGTGATGCCACTTTGCAAGCCACCCCGGCAACGTGCTTCTGCCAGCATTTGGCTATCATGGTTGATACCGCCAGAGCACCTGGTACGAGATGCGTCATACCGCGTACCTTTAAGCTCATCCGCCAAAACTCAGGCCATTTGGGCGACGCCTGTCATCCACTTGACCAACCCGTGTCGTCCTTTCACACCAAGCTTGGCCGCAGCACGCTTCAGATAGGTCTCGATGGAGCTGTTTTTGACGTGAAGCTTGTCGGCCAGCTCCGGAACAGTCGCCCCGGCAAGTATGCCAAGGCAGATTTCCTTTTCACGGAGTGACAATCTGACCTCGGAATGGCTGAGCTTTTCGTTGAACTCGCGCTGAAGCTGCTGCCCGCCCTGGGTGACCGCATCGTTGTCAGCATGCGCAGTGCACAATGTTCGGGTGGTCTGAGCGTGCCGCTCCAACAGTGGCAGCAGGGCCTCTGAAAAATTCTTTAAAAACGATAATTCGTGCAGCGAAAAGTCACGTTGGTGATGTTGGCGGTGCAAGGAGATGACGCAGCGTCTGTTCGACTTGCGCGACACCAGACTGCAATGGTAGGTACCCGCCGAACCAGAGCTGGCCGGTCCAGTGCAACTACTAAAGGGTGGCTTCAGATGAATGAGCAGGAAGTCGTCCACATTGACCATTCGAGCGAGCAGCATGTCGTGGTCCTGCGAAACCGTCAGATTCACCGGCTTCTGCTCAGCGTACTCTCGCCCAAGGGGCTGAATGCTGATGATGCTGCCTTCATTCTCGTCAATCGTCCATTCACTCAGGTCCAGGAAATCGATCGGTACGGTGGCCGCGATGATCTGATACATATTCGAAGCAAATCTTGCATCGCCTACGCTCGAGATCAGTTTTCCCAATTCCAGAAAATACGCTGACTGGTCACCCGTCATTCGTAAATTGGCTTTCATTACACATTTGCCCCCATGGCGTTAGTCTCCAGTTAAACCAAAAGCAACCTCATCTCACATACTGCTCAGCCCTCTCGATGCCTGACATTAAGCATAATGTAAGATTGTAGGACAATACTACTAGCGCGTTAAAGAATTTACACATAGCGACTATTCCTAGTCTGTAGGGGAAAGGGGGGACAAATGGCTCGATACAGGCAGATGCTCTATTTTCGACACGGTTCTGTAACGCCTGCCAAGGCCGGTAGTGGCAATAGGATGTTTCGTCTCAGAATAAAGATGCTCTAAATGCCATGGCTGCTACAGGAAAATCAGGCGAATATGGCCGCCAAATAGTGACGTTTAAATTGAGACATTCCACTTGTGTGTGGTCTCCGAAATAATGTCCCTGAATGCGGGGACAGACGGACGTACGACCTGATGTTTCCATAAGCACGTGACTGCAGGGACGTTTGCTGCTGCACGAAACAGTCGCGGTGGCGCGGGGAGATTCTCATGTACGCCCTTTATTTCGGTGTTGAACAGTTGATCCAGACGAGATCAATAATTCCTGTTGAGCGGGAAATACAGTGAGGATTTTCGGATTTTTCAGGAAATTGAATTTCCGCAAAATCCTTTTAAGGATCGTATTGATTGATCTGGCGTTCTCGCTGGCTGGCTATGCCTTCTATAAGGGCGTTAGCGGTGAAGAAGAGCCTGTTTTTCTATCCGCCGCAGCGGAAATAACGGATATCGAACACGCCGTACTGGCACAAGGCGTGCTGCAGGGCCGTAATCAGGTGGACGTAGGGGCTCAGGTTTCCGGGCAATTGCAGTCACTGAAAGTCGCGCCAGGTGACAAGGCCCGGAAAAATCAGCTATTGGCAGTAATCGACCCGCTGCCAGCAAAAAACGCTTTGCGACAGGCCGCTGTGAAGGTCGAGCAACTCACTGCAGAGCGGGACGCGACCGTTCATAAATTGACGCTGGCAGAATCGAATTACCGCAGATATCGAGAGCTGGGTTCAACGATGGCCGTTTCTAAAGCGGATCAGGACAACGCCCGATTTGAGCTCGAGAACGAGCGCGCCAACCTGACGTCGCTCTCCGCGCAGTTACAAAAGGCCCGCATCAACGAAGAGGCCTCCCGTATCAAGCTCGAATACACACGAATCCTGGCACCCATGGATGGTCAGATCCTCGCTATTGTCACCCAGGAGGGCCAGACGGTCATCGCAGACCAGATCGCACCGGTCATTCTGAAGATGGCGCAACTCGACACAATGACCGTAAAGGCGCAGGTTTCCGAAGCCGACGTGGTCAAGATCAAGCCCGGGCTTGCGGCTTACTTCACCATCCCGGGCGATCCGGACACACGCTATACCAGCACCCTGAGCGCCATGGAGCCTGGCCCTCTGGACGCTGCGAGCTCGTCCGGCGGATCAGGCGAAAACAAAAAGGCCGTGTTCTACAACGCTCTATTCGACGTACCCAACCCCCAGGGCCGGTTCTACATCAACATGACCGCCAACGTCAGGATAGTGCTCGAAGCGAAGACCGGAGTATTGACGATTCCTGTTGGCGCGCTGGGCGAACGTCGGGAAGACGGGACTTACAGCGTACGGGTATTGGGCGAGGATAACGAAGTCAGGACACAGCAAATAGAGTCAGGGATCAATAATCAGGTAAGGGTTGAAGTACTTTCGGGGTTGAAAGTTGGAGACAGGGTTGTCATTGGGGAGGCTGGGGGCGGTCAAGGTGTGTGACGGTATGGCAATGACGTGCCGGGCAACAAAAAACGTCCTGAAGGCCTTTCATTCGACGTTAACGCAATAATGGAACACGACTAAGACTGGCTTGACTCATTGGGCGGAGCGTTTTTCCTCACGTTGTGAGGGCCGTAAACTTCGATGCTTGCTTTAGAACTTCCCTGAACACCTGGGTGCTGGCACTGCACACCAGTAGTTTTCCTTTTTTTGGGAAATAAAGGGGTTGAAAAATACATCTATTCTGGAGTGTTGGTGATGACCATGTATTACGTCGCAATTGCAATGCTCACGCTGCTGCTGGTGCCGGGACCGACCAATTCGCTGCTGCTCCAGTCCGGGGTCAATCGCGGCCTTGGTATGTATTCACTGAAGTTGATTGCTGCCGAATGGACGGCCTATCTGATTCAGATTACCGCCTGGGGTATGTCCATTGACGCACTCGCGAATTATGGGTGGGTGGTGATAATGACCAAGATCCTGGCAGTGGCTTTTCTGTTTTACATTTCTCTGAAACTATGGTTTTCAACGCATCAGGACACAGACGGAAAGCCCGCTGTGATCTCGATATCGGCATTATTTCTGGCAACACTAAACAATCCGAAAGGGCTTTTTTTTGCGACGTTCATAGCGCCCGCCGGCACCTTCTTGCAGTTCGAAAGTTATGTTTCATTCATGACGGTATTTTCGTTGGTCGTTCTGCCTGTGGGCATAGCGTGGGTCGGACTGGGCGCTCTGTGTGGCCGAAGCCTGCCAATGCTGATGTCGAGCAATCGAGTCAATAGATTAGTGTCATTAGTGATTGGGCTGTTCGCGATTATTGCGTTGTATAACGTGGCTTCAACAGCGCTATTCACCTGACCTGCCAATACGCGTTCGCAGGCCGTACTTTAAATACATATCTAACACTGACGGTCTGTTTGTGTTCAGTCAGTGCGTGGAGCAGTCATATGAACTCTCAGGACATCGTGCTTAGCGACGATGAGGAAAGAGAACTGAGTCGGCGCGTAAATGCTTCAGCCACTGTCAGTCAACGCGAGTCTCGCCGGGCGCTGGTGATTTTGCTGGCGGCTCAAAAGCTGTCTCGTAACGAGATTGCCTGGTTGACCGGTCTCTCCGTTGTTTCAGTCACGCGCTGGTGCAAGCGTTTTCAAGAGCTGCGGCTGCAAGGTCTGATGGATCTGCCCGGAAGAGGGCGCAAGCCGTCCCTGCCGGCTGAAGCGCTGAGACTGACCCTTGAGCAAGTCACCAAGCCACGTACCGATCAGGCTCGCTGGAGCTGTCGAAGCATGGCACGAGTCGCTGGCATATCACCGGCCAGCGTTCAACGCATCTGGGCCGCAAACGGCATAAAGCCGCACCTGACATGCGCTATTGAGTTGCCCGACGATCCGGACTTGAAAGATAAATCCTGAGACGCTATTGCGTCGTAAATGCTGGGCAGGACGCTCGCTCGCGACGCGATATGCCAGACGCCCTGATTGATGGCTGTCATATCGCTATCGCGGGCACGATCACTTTTGGTATTTCATAAGCCGGTCGCACCTATTGGCACATAACCCCAACGCAGGTCGGGGCTGCTGTCAGCCATGATTGTGCATCGGCTCCCGGCGCGCGGGAATCAGATCCCGGGCCGAATAAAAGCCCTGCACCAGGCGATTTTTGGCTCGGTACTCACACATCACGAGCAGAGTATCCGGGGGAGGAGTGACCGTTGATTCGTGCTTGACCACCATGATTTTGCCGCTCGAGCGAAGGCGTACATGTGCTCCAGATTCGAATGTGCCCATCTTCATTACCTCACAAGGGTTTTGATGTACGTTCCGTCCAGCCGCCGCCCAGTGCCTTGTACAGATTGACTTCGGCGGTCAGCTGGGACAGTCGGTCGGTGATCAGGTTTTGTTGAGCGCTGAACAGAGAGCGCTGTGCGTCGAGAAACGTCAGGCTGTTGTCGACGCCAATGCGATAGCGGCGCTCGGCCAGGCGGTAATACTCCTGGTTGGCCTGTACCAGATCGTTCTGCGCCTTCAGCTGGCGCTTGTAGGTCTGGCGTGCAGCGAGGCCATCGGAAACCTCCTGGAAGGCGGTCTGGATCGATTTTTCGTACTTTGAGACACTGATATCTTTCTGGATCTTCGAATAATCCAGGCTCGCCCGCAGATTGCCGGCGTTGAAAATCGGGATGTCGATCTGCGGTGAAAACACCCAGCCTGCCGAGCCACCTTTAAACAGGCCGGACAGTTCGGTGCTCGATGTGCCAGCGTTGGCAGTCAGGCTGATGCTCGGGAAGAACGCTGCGCGCGCGGCACCGATGCTGGCGTTGGCCGACTGCAACTGGTATTCGGCTTCAAGAATGTCCGGGCGTCGCTGCAGCAGATCAGAAGGCAAGCCAGCCGGAACTTCGGCGAGCCATTCGGAGGCCAGCGGACGGTTTGGCGCGCTGTCTGCGACCGTCGTGCCCACCAACAAAGTCAGGTTGTTGAGATCCTGAGCGACCTGGCGCTGGAACGTTGCCAGGCTTGCCCGTGCGCTTTCCACCGAGGTACGTGCCTGGGCCAGGTCCAACGACGAAGAGGCGCCGACTTGCTGGCTGCGAGCGGTGAGGTTCAAGCTTTTCTCGTAGGAAGCCAGCGTGTCCTGATTCAAGGCCAACAGTTCCTGGTCGGCGCGCCAGGTCAGGTAGGCGGTGGCGACACTCGCCACCAGACTTAACTGAGTGCTGCGCCGGGCCTCTTCGCTGGACAGATAAGTAAGCGAGGCCTGGTCGGTCAGGCTGCGTATGCGTCCAAATAAATCCAGCTCGTAGGCGCTGATACCCAGCGTTGCCGAATAGCTGCCACTGGTGACCGGGCTGCCGGTCTGCGTGATGCTGGCGGGCTGGCGCTGTCGGGTCCCGCTACCAGTGGCGCTGATCGCGGGAAACAGATCGGCGCGCTGGATGCGATATTGCGCTTGATAGGCCTCGACGTTGAGGGCTGCCACACGCAAGTCTCGGTTATTGTGTAAAGCGCTCTCGATGAGCTGTTGCAGCGTCGGGTCGCGGAACAGGTCGCGCCACCCCATGTCCGCCGCCATGGGGCCAGAGAGTACTGGAGCGTAGGCGGGTGTCTGTGGGTAGTGTGCGGCAACCGGCGCTGCCGGCCGCTGATAGTCCGGAATCAGTGAGCAACCGCTCAAGGACAGCACAGCAACCAGCCAAGGGCTGAGGGATTTGCTCATCATGCTCCTATCATCCACTTGGCCAGCCCATGTCGACCGCTGATACCCAGCTTGGCGGCGGAGCGCTTTAGGTAGGTTTCGATGGAGCTGTTCTTGACGCAGAGTTTTTTTGCGATCTCAGGGACTGTGGCGCCAGCCAGGAACTCCAGGCAGGCTTGCCTTTCCCGCGTTGACAGCACGACATCGCTGGCACTCAAGCGCTCATTGAACTCGCGCTGCAGTTGCGTGTGCTCCATGGCAGCCAGGCTGTTCGTCAGCGTTCCTCCGCTTTTCACGCGGTATTGGCGGTGGACACTGGCGTGCCGTACCGACAGGGGCAACAAGGTTTCCGAGAGGTATTTCAAAAATGACAGTTCTTGCAACGAGTAATCTTTGTCTGCTTGCGGGCGGTGCAGTGAGATCACACAACAACGATTGGCCTTGCGCGAGACCAGGCTGCACTGGTGAGAGGTGCCGGAAAAGCTAGTGTCCTTGTTGTTTTTCATCCGTGCATTCAAGTGGATCAACAGATCGTCGTTCGCTTCCAGCACGCGCTTGACCAGCGGATGATCGTTGCGGTGCCTGGCACGGGTCGGACACACCGTTTGCATCTGCGGATTCAACTCAGTGCCCGCATAGCCCAGCAATTGAACATCGGTCACCGCCGATTGACTGTCGTCAACGGTCCACTCGCTCAGCTCGACCCGGCTGACGGCCAGCGATGTGTTGATGAACTGGTGCATGTTACTCAGAAACATGTCATCCCCGACGCTGGATACCAGCTTCCCGAGTTCCAGATAAATGTGCGGTTTCACTTCATCTTTGGCATTCGCTCGTCGGTTCATATGTCCATTCCTGCAGATCAGAAGTTGCGTGCAATTCTGTCGACCAGACCGTGAATTCCGTCCTCTGGATGCTCAAACCTTTCGCGCCTCAACATCACTCGAATCCGGTATCACGCATGAATGTCTTCAAAAAAACGATTCAGCTAGAGGCTACAATTAAGCTGGGTTGCGCAGGAGAAGTCTGTCACGGGATACCGGGACATCCTGCGCAACCCTGCGGTCACTGCTCAGCTGACGCTGTTATCGAACGTGAAACCTCTTCTCTGCTGGTCTTGTGAGCCGGCTCCCTGTTCAGCGCCCGGGAGATCGCCTGGCCCAGCGTGCTGACATGAGGCGCCCGGACAAGGGTCTCGTGGGTACCGGGAAGCGCTGTCACGCTCACCGGCGTCTCAAGCAACTCACTCCACCCCAGCAGCGGATCGTTGCGCTCCTCCCCGCTGGCGGTAAACAGCGTCACCGAGAGCGGAGCGGGTGGGCTGACATAGGCACCGATTGCGATATTGGTCGCATAGGCCACCGCTAGATGGCTGCGTAACAAGTTGGCATCGACGTCCTGCGGCAGCTCCTCCGGAAGCAGGCTATGTGCCATGCAGAGTGTCAGCATTTCATCGATGGCATCCGTGCTGGCCAGCTCGGTGAGTTGCTGGAATACCTCGGGTTCGAGCTGCTCGGGTAGCCAGCTCATCAGGAATTGACCTTCGCTCAGTGCCTCCTGCGCTTGCTGATCAAGACGCGCGGAGGTGTCGATGATGCCGAGGAACTCCAGCTGTTCACCGCTGGATTGCAGCTGGCGGGCCATTTCATAAGCGATCAGACCACCGGCAGACCAGCCGCCGATCCGGTAAGGCCCTTTCGGTTGCACCTGGCGAATCGCCGCCAGGTAACGCGCAGCCATGGCCGGTACCTCAAACAGCGGCGTTTCTCCAGCCGCCAGACCACTGGCGGCCAAGCCGTAGAGCGGCACCTGTGGGTCGATTGCAGCGGCCAGATCACGCACGTATTGCACTTCGCCGCCCAGCGGGTGGACCAGGAACAGCGGCTTTTGCGAGCCTGTGCGCCGGACCGGGACCAGATTGCTGTGCTGACCAGGACGTGCCTGGCCGTCCAGTGTTCTGGCAAAACCTGCAATGGTCGGCTCGATGAACAGATCGCGGACGGCGATTGGTTTGCCGAGAACCTTGCGCAAGCGCGAGGCCATCTGCACCGCCATCAGCGAAATACCGCCCAGCTTGAAGAAGTCGTCATGGCGACTGACGTTGTCCAGCTTGAGCAGCTCCTTCCAGAGGTTGGCGAGGGCAATCTCGGTGTCGCCTTCGGGCGCTTCGTAAGGGAGGGCCTCAGGCTGTTCCTCCTCGACCGTCGCAGCGACAGCCACGGTATGAGCCGAACGTGGCAATGCTGGCGTGTTATCCAGCACCTGACCGATCGACTGCTGTGCGTCGGTCACCATATTCTCCAGGACCCTGGTAAACAGCTGCGTAATGGCCTGTACGGTCGTTATGTCGAACAAGTCGCTGGCGTATTGCAGGCCACCGATCAGGCTTTCGCCGGTATCTGCCAGCGACAACGAAAGGTCGAACTGAGTGGTGATATGGGTGCTGTCCAGCGACTCTACTTGCAGGTCGGGTAGTTGCAGCAGCGAAGGTGGTGTGTTGTCCAGGCTCAGCATCACCTGGAACAACGGACTGTGGCTCATGCTGCGGGTCGGCTGCAAGGCACTGACCACTTGCTCGAACGGCAAGTCCTGATGACTGTAGGCAGCCAGCGTCAGGTCCTTGATCCGGCCGAACATGTCGCTCAGACGCGTCTCTCGGCCGGTTGCCACACGCAATGCCAGTGTATTGGCGAAGAAGCCGATCATCGGCTCCAGCTCCGGACGCTGACGGTTGGCGACAGGTGTACCGACCACCACATCATTCTGGCCACTCAGGTGACTCATGAGCACCGACCAGCCCGCCAGCAGGACCATGAACAGCGTGCTGCCCTGAGCCTGGCTGAAGGCGCGCAAGTCAGCACTCAGTTCTGGCGAGAGCATAAATTCGACGAGCCCGCCGGTGTAACTCTGGATGGCCGGACGCGGACGGTCCAGTGGCAGGCTTAACAAGCCTGGCGCGCCTTCCAGGTGCTTGCGCCAGAAGTCGATCTGGGCTTGCAGCGCAGGTCCGTCGAGGGAATGCCGCTGCCAGGCGGCGTAATCCACGTATTGAAGTGGCAGCGCTGGCAGCGGGTCCTTCTGGCCTTGACTGAAGGCGCTGTAAAGCACGCTCACTTCCTGGGCCAGAACACTGTTGGACCAGCCGTCAGAGACGATGTGATGCAGCGTAATCAGCAGCACATGCTCGGCATCCGTCACTTGCAGCAGATGCCCGCGCAGCATAGGCCCCTGAGTCAGGTCGAACAGTTGCGTGGCATTTTCCTGACCCAGGCGGGTCAGGGTCGCCGTGCGTTCATCACTGGAAAGGCCGCGCAGATCCTGGTGCAACAGTGGAAAGCGGGTATCGGCCGGGGCGATCTTCTGCACCGGTTCACCGTCAACCAACTCAAAGCGCGTGCGCAGGGTTTCGTGGCGTGCAACCAGACGATCAAGCGTCGCCTGCAAGGCAGCCGTGTCCAGTGTCCCTGTCAGGCGCAAGGCCATCGGCAGGTGATAGGCCGCACCGGCAGCATGATCCAGGTGATCGAGGAACCACAGGCGTTGCTGAGAGAAGGACAATGGCAGGCGGCCCGAGCGGTTGGCCTTGGGAATCGATTGCGCTTCACTTGGCGCCGCGGCGTTGACCAATGAGGCCAGGCCACGCACGGTCGGTGCGTCGAACAGTTCACGCAAGGTGATGCGTGTACCGAGCTTGCGTCGCAGTCGCGACAGCAATTGCACCGCGAGCAACGAATGGCCGCCCAGTTCAAGGAAGCCGTCGTTGCGCCCGACCTGATCCAGATTCAGCAGGGCTTTCCATATCTCGGCGATGGCCTCTTCGGTTTCACCTTGCGGTGCCTCGTAAGCCTTGCTGGCCAACGCATCCTGACCGGGGGCCGGCAGCGCCCGGCGGTCGAGCTTGCCATTCGAGGTCAGCGGCAGGGCGTCCAGATGGACGAAAGCGCTGGGCACCATGTACTCAGGCAGATGCTTGAGCAGCTCGCTACGCAAGTGCTCGGCCGCCACCGATTCGCCACAGACATAGGCAACCAGGCGCTGGCTTTCCGAATCACCCTGGCTGTCGTTGCGGGCAATCACCACCACCTCGCGGATGCCTGGTACGGCCAGCAGAACGTTTTCGATTTCACCCAGCTCGATACGGAAACCGCGAACCTTCACCTGGAAGTCGTTGCGGCCCATGTATTCCAGCGTGCCGTCAGCCAGCCAGCGACCCAGGTCGCCGGTTTTGTAAAGGCGGGCGTTGGCAATACTGGAGAACCGGTCAACGATGAAACGTTCGGCACTCAGCTCGTCACGGTTGAGGTAGCCACGGGCCACACCGCTACCGCCGATATGAATTTCCCCGGCGACGCCCAGTGGTGCTGGTTCGCCGCGCGCATCCAGAACATGCACCTGGACGTTGGCAATAGGCCGGCCGATGCTGGGTTTTTCACCCAGGTCGCGGATCAGATCAATGGTCGCGTCCACGGTGCATTCGGTCGGGCCATACATGTTGTAGAAGCGGATGGTCTGGCAGTTACGCAGCTTTTCCCAGGTGCTGGCGTTGATCGCCTCGCCACCCAACAGCACGCTGATCGGCTGGTAACTGCTGCGTTCCAGCAAACCGGCCGAGAGCAAGGTGTCGAGCTGCGACGGTGTTGAGTCGAAGGCATGAACTTGATGGGCTTCCAGGAAGTCCAGCAGTTCGCTGCCGTTGGCACGAATAAGTTGCGGGATGATCACCAGCGTGTGGCCGGAGAACAGTTGCGAGATGCCTTTGATCGACATGTCGAAGAAGAACCCGGCGTTGAGCGCCACGGTGGCCGGTGTCGGGCAATGCTGGTGGGTCGTGCGGGTCAGCACGTTCCAGAAGTTGAACACCGAACGGTGCTCGACCATGACACCTTTCGACTGGCCGGTGGAGCCTGACGTGTAGATCACGTAGGCCAGGTTTTCCGCCGTCAGGCCGTCTACCAACGGATTGGCGTCGAACGCCTGATCATCCGCCGCCCGCAGCGACTCAGCACTGTCCAGCAGCATCAGCGGTGTGTCGCCGACCGGCAGACTGAGCGCGCTCTGGGTCAGCAACGCACGCGGCTGGCTGTCCTGCAGCATGAAGGCCATGCGGTCAGTCGGGTGGGCAGGGTCAATCGGCACGTAGGCAGCACCGGATTTGAGCACGCCCAGCAGGCCGACAATCATGTCCAGACTGCGTTCGGCGCAGATGGCCACGCGCTCGTCCGGCTGCACACCGAGTTGCAGCAGCTGTCGGGCCACGTGGTTGGCGCGGCGGTTGAGCTGGCGATAGCTCAATTGGCGGTCTTCGTAGACCAGCGCTACAGCCTCGGGATTGCAGCGGACCTGGTGTTCGAACAAGGCATGGATCGGCACTGCCGGAGCGAATTCACGGGCGGTGTCGTTGAAGTTATTGAGCAGCAGTTGCCGCTCGTCCTCCGGGACCACTTCCAGGCTGCTTGCCAGGCGTTCCGGATCCTGCTCAAGGGCGTTGACCAGCTCGGCAACCGCCTGACCAAGGTAGGCGGCAATCCGCTGCGGGTCGATGCCATTGATAGACTGCGCTGTCAGCGAGAACCCATTGGCCTCATTGGCTACGGCAATCTCGATCGGGTAGTTGGTACGGGTTTCGGAGCCCAGGAAATGAATACCTTCCTGCTCCTCACTCATGTCCTCGATGTTTTCCCCGGCAGTGTTCACCAGATCACCGTGACGGCAGTTGAGGATCACTGTGAACATCGGCAGCGATGCATCCACTGCGCTGCAGCGCTGCGCCAGGGCCAGAGGCGCCTGTTCGTGAGTCAGCAGGCCGCTGAGCTGTTGGTAGGCATCCTGAACGATATCGCGCACGCTGTTTTGTTGCAGGCGAATACGCATCGGCAAGGTATTGATGAACATCCCCAGCGCATGGTTGGCGCCAGAGGTGCCTTGGGAGCGTCCGGAAAGCACGGTGCCGAAAATCCCGTCGTCGCGGCCGCTGGTGGCGGCCACCACCAAACCCCATGCCGCGTGGAACAGCACGGAAGTTGGTACGCCCTGGGCCCTTGCGGTGCTGTGGACCCGCGCGCTGAGGTCGTCGCTCAGATCCTGCACCGAACGCAGGATTGCTGCATCGCCGCCACGCACATCGAGCACGCCGTAGGGCGCAGTGGTGGTGTCGACATCCCCCAGCAGTTGACGGAAGTAGGCTTCATGTTCGGCCTGGGAAACGCATGCGGCCTGGGCGATGAAGTTGCGGTACGGCTGGGATGGCGGCAGGGCGTCGGCGCGTCCGTCCATCACAGCATGGATCTCGCCCATGATCAGGCGCAGGGTGACGTTGTCGCTGATAAGGTGATGGTCCAGCAACGCCATCAGCCACTTTTCCTGCCGGGTATCGTAAGTGATGTACACGGCTATCAGCGGTGCCTGTTGCAGGTCCAGGCGCATATGGTAGGTATTGGTGCGTTCACGCAGCATCTGCAAGGCGTCTTCACCGGGCGCGGCGTCGAGCTGAATGACTGGCAACGGTGCCTGGCGATGGACCACCTGTACCGGTTGCGGCAGACCTTGCCAGCGCAGGGAGCTGCGCATGATGTCGTGGCGGTTGATCACCACTTGCAGCGCGCCAAGGAATTTGTCGAGCAACGCACGGCTGTCGAAGGTCGCTATGGTGCGCATCAGGTAGGCATCGCCTTCTGACTGCAGCAGGTGGTGAAACAGGATGCCTTCCTGCAACGACGACAGTGGGTAGATATCCTGAACATTGGCGACGCCGCCTGGCACATCGGCAACGATATGCTCCAGTTCCTGCTGGGTCAGTTTCACCAACGGCAGCATGTCCGGGGTCAACGCGGTGCAATCGACGGGAATCAGGTTCGCCGGGGCGACCCGTTCCGCCGCAGTGCCGCCCGCCAGGACCGCGGCCATGGCTTGCAGGGTTGGCGCCGAGAACACCGTGCTCACATCCAGTACCAGGCCGATCTGACGCAAGCGTTCTATCAGGTTAATGACGAGGAAGGAGTGACCACCCAGTTCGAAGAAGTGATCCTGGCGACCGACACGTTCAACCCCGAGCAATTCCTGCCAGGCAGCGGCCAGGGTCGTTTCGATAGCGCCTAGCGGTGCATGGTAGTCACGACTGACCGTGGCGAACTGGTCCGGCGCGGGCAGGGCGGCACGGTCCAGCTTGCCGTTGGTGGTCAACGGCAAGCTTTCAAGGGTCACAAAGGCACTGGGCAGCATGTGTTCGGCCAGCACGCTGGCCAGCTGGCTGCGCAGGAGCGCTGAATCGGGCGCGGTGCCTTCCTCGGCAATCAGGTAGGCGACCAGGCGTTTGTCGCCGGGGCGATCCTCACGCATGATGACCATCGCTTCACGGACATCGGGGCAGGCGAGCAATTGCGACTCGATCTCGCCCAACTCGATACGAAAGCCGCGAATCTTGATTTGCGAGTCATTACGGCCGACGTAGACCACGCCGCCGTCGCTGCGGTAGTGCGCAACGTCGCCGGTACGATAGAGCCGTGCGCCGCTTTGCAACGCATAGGGGTCGGCAATAAAACGCTCGGCATTCAGCTCCGTGCGGTTCAGGTAATGCCGGGCAACCCCGGCACCGCCGATGTAAATCTCGCCATTGACACCCACCGGCACCGGCTGCTGATAGTCGTCGAGGATACGCAGGCACAGGTCATCAAGTGCCGGTCCGATCAGACTTGGCATGGCAGTGTCGATTTCCGCCTGGCTGATCGGGTAGTAGGTGGCATGCACGGTGATTTCCGTGATCCCGTACATGTTCACCAGACGGGTACGCGACAGCGGTGTACGTGCGGTCCAGGGCTGCAGGCTGCGGAAATCCAAGGCCTCACCCCCGAACACCACTTCACGCAGCGCATGCTCGCGCGGGCTGCGTTCGCGGGCCTGGATGAACTGGCGGAAAGCGCTTGGCGTCTGGTTCAGAACGGTGACCTGCTGCTCGCAGACCAGCGCATAGAAGTCATCCGGCGAACGCGCCACCTCACTCGGGACGATGACCAGTTTGCCGCCGTAACACAGCGCGCCCCAGATTTCCCAGACCGAGAAGTCGAAGGCAAAGGAGTGGAACAGCGTCCAGACATCCCCATGCCCGAAGTTGAATTGTCCGGCGGTGGCGTCGAACAGGCGTGCCACGTTGCCGTGCTCCACCAGTACACCTTTAGGCAGGCCTGTAGACCCTGAGGTGTAAATGACATAAGCCAGGTGCTCGCGGGACAGCCCCAGAGCAGCAGGCTCAGGGTTGCAGTCCAGCGATTCATCCGCCAAATCAGAACTGTCGTTATCCGCGCCGAGGGTCAGTACCGGCACATTGTGTGCCGGCAGCACGTCGAGGCAGGCCGACTGGGCCAGCAACGCCACCGGCGCGCTGTCCGTCAGCAGGTAGCCGAGACGCTCGCTGGGGTATGTCGGGTCCAGCGGTACGTAGGCCGCACCGGCCTTGAGCACGGCCAGCACCGCGCAGACCATCTGTGTGCCACGCTCGGCAAGGATCGCCACCCGGTCATCGGGACGCACGCCTTGGGCGAGCAGTTCATGGGCCAGACGGTTGGCTCGACGATTGAGCGCCTGGTAACTCACCTCATGCCCGCCAAAGACCAGCGCGATGTTCTGCGGATGGGCGGCGGCGAACTGCTCGAAGCGCTGATGCACCATCAGACCCGACGCGAATACCGCCTTGGGCTGCAATAGCGCAGGCGAGGCCAGGCGTTGCGCAGGGCTGAGCAACGGCAGGCCGAGCACAGGTTGCGCGACATCCTCGACCATCGCCTCCAGCAGGGTATGGAAATGCTCGGCAAAGCGCTCGACGGTCGTGTGGTCGAACAGGTCGCTGGCGTACTCGATCATCCCGGTCAGCGTGCCGTTTTCGCTACCCAAAATCAGCATCAGGTCGAACTGCGCGGTTTCATGGGCTTGCAACATCGGATGCAGGCTAAGGCCCGGCAGGCTCAACTCGCCACCGACGCTGGTGTTATCCAGCGACAGGGCGACCTGGTACAGCGGGTTATGGCTCATGGAGCGTGGCGGCTGCAAGGCCTCGATCACTTGCTCGAACGGAATGTCCTGATGCTCATGGGCCGCCAGAATGGTCTGGCGGACCTGTTGCAGCAATTGCGCCACGCTCGGGTTTTGCGCCAGATCAACGCGCAGGGCCAGGGTGTTGACGAAGAAGCCGATCAGGTTCTCGGTTTCGGTGCGCCCACGGTTCGCGGTGGGCACGCCGATCACCACATCGCGTTCATTGCTTAGACGCGCCATAAGTACCGACCAGGCGCTAAGCAGCCCCATGAACAGGGTGACGTTGTGGGTCTGGCAGAAGCGTTCCAGACGCTGATATTGCGCTGAATCGATCTTGAACGGCACGTTGCCACCGCGATAGCTTTGCACCGCCGGACGTGGTCGGTCGGTGGGCAGCGACAGCAGCGTCGGTGCACCACCCAGGTGCTCACGCCAGAAACCGGCTTGCTCTGCCAGGCGCTCACCCGTAAAGGTGCGGCGTTGCCAGGCGGCGTAGTCAGCGTACTGAATCGACAGGGCCGGCAGCGGGTCTGGCTGATGCTGACTGAAAGCCTGGTAGAGGGCGGCAAATTCGTTGACCAGCACACCCACCGACCAACCGTCGGAGATGATGTGGTGCTGAGTGATCAACAGCATGTGCTCGTCATCCGCCAAACGCAGCAGACACCCGCGAATCAGCGGGCCCTGGCACAGGTCAAACGGTGCAGCGGCCTCGCTGTCGGCGATACGTGAAGCGCTGAGGCTGGCCTGTTCATAAGGCTGCGAGCGCAAGTCCTGCTCCGCCAGGGCGAAACCACTGTCCGCCGCAGCGATGACCTGCATCGGCTGTTCGCCGTGCAACTCGAACGTGGTGCGCAAGCTTTCGTGACGCGCGACCAGACGGTCGAGCGCAGCCTTGAGCGCGCTGTGATCAAGCTCGCCGCGCAGCAGCAGCGACATCGGCATGTGGTAAGCGCTGCTGGCACCAGGGTCGAGCCTGTCGAGGAACCACAGGCGTTGCTGGGAAAAGGACAGTGCCAACGGCGCGTTACGCTCGATGGGTTCGATACTGTCGGTGTCGACCGCTTGCAGACCGTCGACCACCTTCGCCAGTTCGGCAACGGTCGGGTGACTGAACAGCTGGCGCAGCGCCATGTCGCCGTTCAACTGCTGGCGCACCCTGGAAACCAGTTGCGCAGCCAGCAGCGAGTGGCCGCCAAGCTCAAAGAAGCCGTCATGGCGGCCAACTCGTTCGAGGCTCAGCAGTTCCTGGAATATTTCTGCGAGGGCCTGTTCGGTGGCGCCCTCCGGCGCAACGTAGATTCGCTCGGACATGGCGTTCAGGTCCGGTGCCGGCAGTGCTTTCTGGTCGACCTTGCCATTGAGCGTCAGCGGCAAGGTATCCAGGCGCATGAACACACCCGGAACCATGTATTCCGCCAAACCGGCACTCAATTGCGCACGCAGATCCTCTGGATCAGGTGCTTCAACGCCCGCATGCACGGTGTAATAGGCGACCAGACGGGTGTCACCCGGGCTGGCCTCGTGCGCCACCACCACGGAGTTGCGCACGCCGTCGCACAGGTGCAGGACACTTTCGATTTCGCCAAGCTCGACGCGGAAGCCGCGGACCTTCACCTGACCATCGTTACGCGCGATGTATTCAAGGTTACCGTCCGGCAACCAGCGCGCCAGGTCGCCGGTGCGATAGAGCCGCGCACTGTCCTGCGGGCTGAACGGGTCGTCGCTGAAACGTTCGGCGGTCAGTTCCGGGCGGTTCAGGTAGCCGAGTGCAACGCCAGTACCACCGATGTAGATCTCGCCAACCACACCCATCGGCACCGGCTCGCGCCGGGCGTCAAGCACATAGACCCGCACGTTGGCGTTGGGCTTGCCGATCGGCAGGCTCAGGGTGTCAGGCAGTACATCGAAGATTTCGTAGCTGGTGGCACAAGTGGTGCCTTCGGTCGGGCCATAACCGTTGAACAGGCGTACCTGAGCGGAGTGTTCACGGACCCGACGGAACGAGGCCGGATCAGCCCGCTCGCCACCACACATGATCATGCGCAAGCCTGCCAGCGCCTCTGGAATCAACCCGGCATACAGGTTGAACAAAGCGGTCGAGCTGATCATGGCTGTCACTTTGTGGCGTTTGAGCACGGCAGCAAAGGCCACCGGCTCGAGCAGCACATGTGACTCGATAATCACCGACTGGCCGCCATTGAGCAATGCACCCCAGATTTCCGGAGTACTGGCGTCGAATGCCGGGTTGGACGAAAACGCTACACGGTCCT
Source organism: Pseudomonas syringae group sp. J248-6 (assembly GCF_032586995.1). Classification (NCBI taxonomy): domain Bacteria; kingdom Pseudomonadati; phylum Pseudomonadota; class Gammaproteobacteria; order Pseudomonadales; family Pseudomonadaceae; genus Pseudomonas; species Pseudomonas syringae group sp. J248-6. Next base: position 62,408 of record NZ_JAWHOP010000001.1, read on the forward strand.
CGGCCGAGAAGTCGTAGTAACCGTTGTCCTGGACCAGCCGCACAATACCGTTGTGGGTCACGATCACGCCTTTGGGCAGACCGGTGGAGCCGGAGGTGTAGATGATGCACGCAGGGGTCTCGCCTGCAACCTCATCTGCAAGCACGACTGGCGCCTGGTTCAGCGCTGCCAGCTCCAGGGTGTCCAGATCCAGTCTTGGCGTCATGTCAGGTGCCGTCAGGTCGCTACGGCTCAGCAGCATGATGGCTTCACTGTCCTCAAGCATGAAGCGCAGGCGTTCTTCAGGGGCCAGGCGATCCAGCGCCAGATACGCCGCGCCGCATTTCAGGGTGGCCAGCATGCTGGCCAGCAATTCCACCGAACGATCCAGCAGGATCGCCACCCGGGTTCCAGGCCCCACACCGTGCTGACGCAGCTGCTGAGCCAGGGCGTTGGCGTGGCTGTCGAGTTCGGCATAGGTCAGCGTTTGCTCGCCCTGGCAGACTGCAATTGCCTGCGGTGCAGCCTCGGCATGAGCCTCGAACAAGCGATGCATCAGTTGACCGAGCGGGTAGGCGCGCTCGGTGGCATTGATATCCTTCAGCAGGTACTCACGCTCCGCAGTGTCGAGCAACGGCACCTGCTCCAGCACTTGCTGATCATCGGCCACCATGGCCTCCAGCAAACGCAGGAAGTAGCCGCGGTAACGGCGCATGGTGCTTTCGTCGAACAGCGCAGTGGCGTATTCCAGCGTGCCGATCAGTTGCCCGTCCACCTCGCCGATGTCCAGCGTCAGATCGAATTTTGCCGTATCACCGGCCACTGCGACGCTTTGCAGCGTCATGTCGCCGAGCACCAGAGCGGTGTCCTCGTTGTTTTGCCATGACAGCATCGCCTGGAAAATCGGACTGTGAGACAGACTGCGTTGTGGTCGAACCACTTCAACCACTTGTTCGAATGGCAGGTCCTGGTTTGCCTGGGCAGCCAGAGTCCGCTGTTTGACTTGCTGCAGCAGCGCTTCGACGCTCGGGGCACCCGATAGGTCGACCCGTACCGCGAGGGTGTTGACGAAGAACCCGATCAGGTTCTCCACCTCGGCGCTCATACGGTTGGCCACCGGCGTACCGATCACCACGTCATCCTGACCGGACAGACGTGCCAACAGCGCGGCCCAGGCAGCCATGACCGTCATGAACAGGCTGCTGCCATATCGTTGGCTCAACGCCTTGAGGCCATGGGTCAATTGTGTATCGAGCACCAGTTCCAGCGTCTGCCCGCTGTAGTCCTGTTGCGCCGGACGTGGCCGATCGGTCGGCAGGGTCAGCAAGGCTGGCGCACCTGCCAGGGCCTGCTGCCAGTACTGACGCTGCTGTTGCAGCACGTCGCCACTCAACCATTCACGCTGCCACAGTGCGTAGTCGGCGTATTGCACCGGCAAGGCCGGCAGCGGATCCTCCGCGCCCTGACTAAAGGCTGCGTAGAGCGCGCCCAGCTCGAGGTTCAACACCCCGGTTGACCAGCCATCGGAGACGATGTGGTGCATGGTCACCAGCAACACGTGGTCATCATCGGCCATGCGCACCAGACGCCCGCGCACCAGAGGTCCATTGACGAGGTCGAAGTGCTCGCCGGCCTCTTGTGCAGCGATGGCAAGCAGCTTTTCTTCGGCATCGGTCTGCCCGGCCAGTACCTGCAGTTGCAGTTCGAAACCTGTATCAGCGGCAGAGATGCGCTGTTCCGCAGGCTGCCCCTGCTCTTGTACAAAAGTGGTACGCAGCGCCTCATGGCGGGCCACGATACGATCCAGCGCGCGTTGCAGCGACGCCTGATCAAGGCTGCCGCGCAGGCGCAGTCCCACCGGAATATGGTAAGCGGCGCTGCCACCTTCCAATTGCGCGAGGAACCATAGGCGCTGTTGGGCAAACGACAGCGGTAGCGCACCCGAACGTTGCACAGGCGTGATCGCCAGGCGGGCGTTGCTCTGCGTATTGCCCAGCCGCTCGGCGAACTGCTGCAGCACCGGTGCCGCGAAAAACGCTGATGGTGAAACCTCCAGATTCAATTGCTGACGGACCTGAGCCAGCACGCGCATGACCAGCAATGAATGACCGCCGAGCGCGAAAAAGTCATCATGCCGACCGACTTGTGCGACGCCCAGCACATCGGCCCAGATTGCGGCGATTGCCGTCTCCAGCGGACCGTCGGCTGCCTCGAAATCATGCTGATCGAAAGCTTCGGCATCCGGCTCGGGCAACGCTTTGCGATCCAGCTTGCCATTGGCGCTCAGCGGCAATGCGGCCATGCGCACGAACGCCGCCGGGACCATGTATTCCGGCAGGTTGAGTTGCAGTTGCTGGCGCAGCGCGCGTGGCGTAAGGGCAGGGGCGGCAGGTTCGCGGGTGGCATATTCCACAAAATACGCGATCAGTTTCGGCGTGCCGCTGCTGTCCTCGCGAATCACGACCAGGCTTTCGCGCACGCCCGCGACCTCGGCCAGACGTGCTTCGATTTCGCCCAGCTCCAGACGCAGCCCGCGCAGCTTGGCCTGTGAATCGTTGCGGCCGAGGAATTCGATATTGCCATCAGCCCGGTAGCGCGCCATATCGCCGCTGCGGTACAGCCGTTCGCCCTTGACAAAGGCACTGTCCATGAAGCGTTCGGCGGTGAGTTGCGGCAAATTCAGATAGCCGCGAGCAATACCTGCGCCACCGATATACAGCTCGCCCGCAACACCCGGTGGAACCGGTTGGCCAAGCTCATCGAGCAGATAAATCCGCGTGTTGGCCAGTGCCCGGCCAATCGGCAAGACCCCGTCGACCTGGCTGTTTGCCTCGAACTCGAAACAGGTGCTGTCGATGCTGGCTTCAGTGACACCGTAGGCTTGGACGATCTGCACGTGATTGCCACAGAGTTTGCGCAGTTGCCGGGCGCTGTGCGCGGTCCAGATATCCGAACCACAGACCACGGTGCGCATGAACGACAGGTCGTGACCCGTCTCTTCCACCCAGCCCAGCAACGAGTTGAGCACTGCAGGTACGAAATCCCCAAAACCTATCGACGCCTCACGCAGCAGACGGTAAAGCGCAGGCGGGTCCATCAGGGTCTCACGTGGGCACAGCACCAGTGTGCCGCCGAAACCCAGGGAGCGGATCAGGTCGGCGCTGAACACATCGAAGGAAAACCCTGCCATCTGCAAGTGATTGAGTGGCGCGTGTAACGGATACAATTGCTTCCACGCCGCGCTGACGGCGACCAATCCGCGATGCTCGACCATTACGCCTTTCGGCACGCCGGTGGAGCCCGAGGTGTAGATCACATACGCCAGATTGTTTGCGCCGAGGGTTTCCACATCCGGGTTGTCGTCACGCTCGGAGAAGGTATCGCGTTGATCGTCATCGAGTAGCACCAGCGGCACGTCAAGCGTCGGCAGACGCTCCTGCACATCACGCTGGGTCAGCAGTGCCGACGGCGTACTGTCTTCGATCATGTAGGCCAGACGTTCGGCCGGGTAAGCCGGGTCCAGTGGCACATAGGCAGCACCGGCCTTGAGTACACCGAGTACGCCGATCAGCATTTCCACGCCGCGTTCGACGCAGATCGCCACTCGATCATCCGGGCTGATCCCCAGGCCGATGAGATGATGCGCCAGACGGTTGGCTTGGCGGTTCAACTCCACATAACTCAAGCGCTGCGCCCCGCAGGCCACGGCGATGGCGTCGGGCTGCGCCTGAACCCTTTCTTCGAACAGCTGATGAATCGTGCAGTCCTGCGGGTAGGGCGCCTCGGTTGCGTTGAGGCCCGCCAGCAGATGTTCACGTTCGTCGACACCCAGCAAGGTTACGTGCTCCAGCACCTGTTGGTCGTCGGCGACCATGGCCTCCAGCACACGCTGGAAGTAGCCCAGATACCGCCGCATGGTGCTCTCGTCGAACAACGCTGTGGCGTACTCCAGTGTGCCGACCAGTTGCTCATCCACCTCGGCCATGTCCAGCGTCAGGTCGAATTGAGCGGTATCAGCGGCCAATTCAATGCTTTTCAGGGTCATGTCGCCGAGCGTCAGATCAGACGCCTCGTTGTGCTCCCACGACAACATGGCCTGGAAAATCGGGCTGTGGGACAGGCTGCGTAGCGGATTGATGACTTCCACGACCTGTTCGAACGGCAAGTCCTGATGCGCCTGTGCATCGAGAGTCTGCCGTTTGACCCGCGCCAGCAGAGTCTCTGCGGTAGGCTTGTCACTGAGGTCAACACGGATCGCCAGGGTGTTGACGAACAGGCCCACCAGCCCTTCGACTTCACTGCGTGTACGGTTGGCCACTGGTGTACCAATGACCACATCGTCCTGACCCGCCAAGCGCCCCAGCAGCCCGGCCCACGCGGCCATGACCGTCATGAACAGGGTGCTGCCGTGACGTTGGCTCAATGCCTTGAGGCGCTGGGTAAGGTCTTTGTCGAAAACGATGGGCAGTGCTGCGCCGGCATAGTCCTGCAGCGCCGGACGCGCACGATCGGTGGGCAACATCAACAGCGCCGGAGCGTCTGCCAGGGTTTTCTGCCAGAAGCTGCTTTGCTGTTGCAGCAGATCGCCGCTCAGCAAGTGACGTTGCCACACGGCGTAGTCCAGGTATTGCAGCTCCAGCGGTGCAAGCGGGTCGTCCTGGCCCTGACTGAATGCTGCATAGAGAGCAGACAATTCGCGGGTCAGCACATCAACCGACCAGCCATCGGAAACGATATGGTGCATGGTCAGCAACAGGACGTGATGGTCCTCGGCCATGCGAATCAGGCGGCCACGAATCAGCGGGCCCTGTTGCAAGTCGAAGCTTTGCAGCGACTCTTCGCTGGCCAGCGCCTGAAGTTGTTCCTCGGCATCCGCCAGCCCTTGCAGGTCGTGCAGTTGCAGGTTGAAAGCGGCATCCGCCGGGCTGATGCGTTGTACCGGCTGTCCGTCATCACCCTGAATGAATGTGGTGCGTAAGCCTTCGTGGCGTGCAACCAGGCTCTCCAGCGCCCGTTGCATTGCCTTGAGGTCCAGTTTGCCATGCAGGCTCAGACCGGCAGGTATGTGGTAGGCCGCGCTGGCGCCTTCCATCTGAGCGAGGAACCACAGACGTTGCTGGCCGAATGACAATGGCCACGCCTGATCGCGTGCCACCGGCACGATGTCCGGCAAGTTGCTGCGCCCGGCCTGAGAGATGGCTACGGCCAGGGTGCTCAGTTCAGGATGTGCGAACAGCGCAGCCAGACCCAGTTCGACGCCCAATTGATGGCGTACCTGAGAAATCAGACGCATCGCCAGCAAGGAGTGGCCGCCCAGTTCAAAGAACTGATCATGACGGCCCACTTGTTCCAGATCGAGCAGGTTTTGCCAGATCTGCGCCAGCGCAATCTCGGTTTCACCTTGCGGCTCCACGTGTTCGCGGCTGGCAAAGGCATCGGCTTCCGGAGCCGGCAAGGCGTTGCGATCCAGCTTGCGGTTCGGCGTCAACGGCAAGGCGTCGAGGATCACGAATGCGCTCGGCAGCATGTACTCGGCCAGTTGCGGTGCCAGTTCGGCACGCAGTTCAGCGGTTGTAAGCTGGCTTTGCGGCTGGGCAACCACATAGGCCACCAGGCGTTTGTCTCCCGGGTTATCTTCCCGAGCGACCACTACCGCCTCCTTGACCCCGGCGCAATTGCCCAGACAGGCTTCGACTTCCCCAAGCTCGATACGGAAACCGCGCACTTTGACCTGGAAGTCGTTACGGCCGAGGTATTCAATACGGCCGTCAGCCATGTAGCGCGCCAGGTCACCGGTTTTGTACATCCGGGCATCAGGGCTGTTGCTGAACGGATCCGCCAGGAAGCGTTCGGCGTTGACCTCTTCAAGGTTCAGGTAGCCGCGTGCCACGCCGTCGCCACCGATGAAAATCTCACCGGCCACGCCGTATGGCACTGGCTGCTGCTGAGCATCAAGCAGGTAGATACGGGTGTTGGCCATCGGCTTGCCAATGGTCGCATTGCCGCTGCCTTCGCTGCCAGCCGCAGCGTCATGACTTACATAGGCGGCGGTGCAGGAAACGGTGGCCTCGGTCGGACCATAGGTGTTGATCAGGCGAGTGTGCGCCGGGCGCACCTCATCCCAGAGCTTGAGTTTCTGTGCCGATAATGCGTCGCCGGTGACGTTGATAAGGCGCACCTCAGCCAGGCGTTGTTCAGCAGCCTGCGGTTGGTTGTGCCACTCAGCCACCAGCGTATGCCAATGCGCGGCGGTCAAGTGCAGGACGGTTGGGTAGATGCCGTGATTTTCAATGCCCTCACTGCCGAAGATCTCGCGGCTCGGCGCCAGGGTGGCACCGGCCAGGAGTGCCGGGAAAATCTCCTCTACCGAGAGGTCGAAGTTAAGGGTGTTTTGTTGCAGCACAGTGTCGGTTGGGGACAGATCAAACAGGCGTGCAGCATCGACGCTGTAGTTGACCAGGCCACGGTGTTCAATCATCACGCCCTTCGGATTGCCCGTGGAACCCGAGGTGTAGATCACATAGGCCAGGTTGCGCACACCGAGGGCTTGCACCACCGGGTTGTCGTCACGCTCGGTAAACGTGCTGCGCTGATCATCGTCGAGCAGCACCAGCGGCAAGCTCAGAGTCGGCAGATATTCCTGCAAGTGACGCTGTGTCAGCAGCGCCGACGGCGTACTGTCTTCGATCATGTAGGCCAGGCGCTCGGCCGGGTAGGCGGGGTCCAGTGGCACGTAAGCCGCTCCGGCCTTGAGCACACCCAGCAGGCCGATCATCATTTCCACGCCGCGGTCGACGCAGATCGCCACTCGATCATCCGGACCGATGCCCAGGCCGATCAGGTGGTGAGCCAGACGGTTGGCCTGACGGTTCAACTCGGCATAGCTCAAGCGCTGCGCCTGGAAAGCCACGGCGATGGCGTCAGGTTGCGCCTGTACCTGTGCTTCAAACAGGTGCTGAATGCACAGGTCCGTCGGGTAGTCCTGGCGGGTCTGGTTGAAGGTCTCCAACAGCCGGTTGCGCTCGGAGGCGGGCAGAACATCCAGCTGCGTAACGGCCATCTGCGGTGTATGCGCCAGCGCGTCGGTCAATTGCTCCAGTGCACACTGCATCATGGCGCACAGGCGTTGTGGGTCCGCGGGCTGCACACCGTGTATCACCAGGCTGAGCTCACTACCGTAATCGTCGACCGACAAGCACAGCGGGTAGTTGGTGCGTTCGGCGCTGTCGAGCAGGCGCATGCCAGGCCATTGCAACTGGCTGTCCTTGCCCTGATGCCGGTAGTTGAGCAGGCTGGAGAACAACGGCACCGCCGTGGCCACGCTACTGCAACGCTGAGCCAGGGCCAATGATGCCTGCTCGTGGCTCAGTAACTCGCTGAGATCACGATGGGTGGCCATGAGCAGTTCCTGGACACCTTGTGTGGCCAGTTGCACGCGAACCGGCAGGGTGTTCATGAACATGCCCATGGCCCGCTCGGCACCGACCGTACCTTGCAGACGACCGGTCACAACGGTGCCGAACACCACATCATCGCGGCCGGTACAGCGGGCCAGCACCTGAGCCCAGGCGACATGGAACAGCACAGCCGGGGACATGCCGCGTTCCCGCGTCTGAGTGCGGATACGTACGCAAAGGTCACTGTTCAATGCCAGCTCGGCTTCTTCAACGTCATTGCCGTCGCCCTGAACTTCCAGCAGTTCGAACGGAGCGGTGGGTGAATCAACATCAGCCAGGCGGCGGGTGAAGTAGGCTTCGTGGGCACTTGAAGGGCTGGCGAGGGCCTGTGCGACAAACTCCCGATAAGGCTGCGGTGGCAGCAGGTCTGCGCTCTGGCCTTGCATCAGCAGGCGAATTTCTTCGAGTATGAGCTCTAGAGTGACGTGGTCGCTGACCATGTGGTGGTCAAGCAGCGCCAGTAGCCAACGATCCGAGTTGGGGTCGCCAGCAATGTAGGCCAGTAGCAGCGGGGCCTGTCGCAGGTCCAGGCTCAGACGATTGGGATCAGTGAGACGATCCACCTGGCTGAGTGCGTCTTCGTCCGGCGTCAGCGTGAGGGTATGTACCGCGAATTGCGCCTGGCGGTGCACCACTTGCACCGCTTGTGGCAGGCCGATCCAATGTACCGAACTGCGCAGGACATCATGGCGGTCGATAACCGTTTGCAGGCCCTCAAGAAAGGCGTCAAGACGCGCACGGCTGTCGAACTCGATCGTCGAGCGCATCAGGTAGGCGTCGCGTTCACGATTCAGCAGGTAATGAAACAGGATGCCTTCTTGAAGCGGTGCCAGCGGATAGATGTCCTGGATATTGGCGGCTCCACCCGGAACGGCCGAGGTAATCAGTTCAATCTCATCAACGCTTAGCTCCACCAGCGGCAACATGTCTGGCGTTAATTGCGTGCAGTCGGCCGGGATGCGGTTAGCCGGTGCCTGGAACAGGGCTTGTTTATCCTGACTGATAGCCAAGGCCATTTCACGCACGCTGGGCGCAGTGAATACAGTCTTTACGTTGAGATTCAGGCCGTGCTTGCGCAGACGCTCGATCAGAGAGACGGCCAGCAGTGAGTGGCCACCCAGTTCGAAGAAATGGTCGTGACGGCTTACCTGCTCAATGCCCAGCAGTTCTTGCCAGATAGCCGCGATCTGCTCTTCGGTTTCGCCTTGCGGGGCTTCATAGCCACGGCTGATCAGTGCATCGGCTTGCGGGGCTGGCAAGGCGTTGCGATCCAGCTTGCGGTTCGGCGTCAACGGCAATGCGTCGAGGATCACGAACGCGCTCGGCAGCATGTACTCGGCCAGTTGCGGTGCCAGTTCGGCACGCAGTTCAGCGGTTGTAAGCTGGCTTTGCGGCTGGGCAACCACATAGGCCACCAGGCGTTTGTCTCCCGGATTATCTTCCCGAGCGACCACCACCGCCTCCTTGACCCCGGCGCAATTGCCCAGACGAGCTTCGATTTCCCCAAGTTCGATACGGAAACCACGCACCTTGACCTGGAAGTCGTTACGGCCCAGGTATTCAATACGGCCGTCGGCCATGTAGCGTGCCAGGTCGCCGGTCTTGTACATCCTGGCGTCAGGGCTGTTGCTGAACGGATCCGCCAGGAAACGCTCGGCATTAACCTCTTCAAGGTTAAGGTAGCCGCGTGCCACGCCGTCGCCACCGATGAAAATCTCACCGGCCACGCCGTATGGCACTGGCTGCTGCTGAGCATCAAGCAGGTAGATACGGGTGTTGGCCATCGGCTTGCCAATGGTCGCGTTGCCGCTGCCTTCGCTGCCGGCCACGGCGTCATGACTGACGTAGGCGGCGGTGCAGGAAACGGTGGCCTCGGTCGGACCGTAGGTGTTGATCAGGCGAGTGTGCGCCGGGCGCATCTCGTCCCAGAGCTTGAGCTTCTGCGCCGACAGTGCGTCACCCGTGACGTTGATCAAGCGCACATGCTGCAGACGTTGCTCAGCGACCTGCGGGTGGTTGTGCCATTCGGCCACCAGCGTATGCCAGTGCGCAGCGGTCAGGTGCAGGACGGTGAGTTGAATGCCGTGAGTTTCAGTGCCTTCGCTGCCGAAGATATCGCTGCTTGGCGCCAGAGTGGCACCAGCCAGCAAGGCCGGGAAGATTTCCTCCACCGACAGGTCGAAGTTCAGGGTGTTCTGTTGCAGCACGGTGTCGGTTGGGGACAGAGCAAAAAGCCGCGCGGCATCGACGCTGTAGTTGACCAGGCCACGGTGTTCGATCATCACGCCCTTCGGATTGCCAGTGGAGCCCGAGGTGTAAATCACATACGCCAGGTTGCGCGCACCGAGGGCTTGCACCACCGGGTTGTCGTCACGCTCGGTAAAGGTGCTGCGCTGATCATCGTCGAGCAACACCAGTGGCAAGGTCAGAGTCGGCAGATATTCCTGCAAGTGGCTCTGTGTCAGCAACGCCGACGGCGTGCTGTCTTCGATCATGTAGGCCAGGCGCTCGGCCGGGTAGGCCGGGTCCAGTGGCACGTAAGCCGCTCCGGCCTTGAGCACACCGAGCAGGCCGACCATCATTTCCACGCCGCGCTCGACGCAGATCGCCACCCGATTATCCGGGCCGATGCCCAGGCCAATCAGATGATGCGCCAGACGGTTGGCCTGACGGTTCAATTCGGCATAGCTCACGCGCTGCGCCTGGAAAGCCACGGCGATGGCATCAGGTCGGGTGCGTACCTGCGCTTCAAACAGCTGCTGAATGCACAGGTCCGTCGGGTAGTCCTGGCGGGTCTGGTTAAAGGTCTCCAACAGCCGATTGCGCTCGGCGGCGGGCAGCACATCCAGCTGCGTAACGGCCATCTGCGGTGTATGCGCCAGCGCGTTAGTCAATTGCTCCAGCGCACACTGCATCATGGCGCACAGACGTTGCGGGTCCGCGGGCTGCACGCTGTGTATCAACAGGCCGAGGTCACTGCCGTAATCGTTAACCGACAAGCACAGCGGGTAGTTGGTGCGCTCAGAGCTGTCGAGCAAGCGCATGCCCGGCCATTGCAACTGGCTGTCCTTGCCCTGATGCCGGTAGTTGAGCAGGCTGGAGAACAACGGCACTGCCGTGGCCACGCTACTGCAACGCTGGGCGAGGGCCAATGATGCCTGCTCGTGGCTCAGTAATTCGCTGAGATCACGGTGGGTGGCCATGACCAGTTCCTGGGCGCCTTGCGTGGCCAGTTGCACGCGAACCGGAAGGGTGTTCATGAACATGCCCATGGCCCGCTCGGCGCCGAACGTACCTTGCAGGCGGCCGGTGACCACGGTGCCGAACACCACATCATCGCGACCGGTACAACGCGCCAGCACCTGAGCCCAGGCAACATGGAACAGAACCGCCGGGGACATGCCGCGCTCCCGGGCCTGAGTGCGGATACGTGCGCAGAGGTCACTGCTCAATGCCAGTTCGGCCTCTTCAACGTCATTGCCGTCGCCCTGAACTTCCAGCAGTTCGAACGGAGCGGTGGGTGAATCAACATCAGCCAGACGGCGCGTGAAGTAGGCTTCGTGGGCACTTGAAGGGCTGGCGAGGGTCTGTGCAACAAACTCCCGATAAGGCTGCGGTGGCAGCAGGTCTTCGCTCTGACCTCGCATCAATAGGCGAATTTCTTCGACTATGAGTTCCAGGGTGGTGTGGTCGCTGATCATATGGTGATCAATCAGCGCCAGTAGCCAACGATCCGAGTGTGGGTCGCCAGCAATGTAGGCCGATAGCAGCGGTGCCTGTCTCAGGTCCAGGCGCAGACGACCTGGATCAGTGAGACGATCCACCTGACTGAGCGCGTCTTCATCCGGCGTCAGCGTGAGTGTGTGTACCGGCAATTGTGCCTGGCGATGCACCACTTGTACCGCTTGCGGCAGGCCGGTCCAATGCACCGAACTGCGCAGGACATCATGACGGTCGATAACCGTTTGCAGCCCCTCAAGAAAGGCGTCAAGACGCGCACGGCTGTCGAACTCGATCGTCGAGCGCACCAGGTAGGCGTCGCGTTCATGATTCAGCAGGTAATGGAACAGGATGCCTTCTTGAAGCGGTACCAGCGGGTAAATGTCCTGGACATTGCCGGCTCCACCCGGAACGGCGGAGGTGATCAGTTCAATCTCATCAACGCTTAGCTCCACCAGCGGCAACATGTCTGGCGTCAATTGCGTGCAGTCGGTCGGGATGCGGTTAGCCGGTGCCTGGAACAGGGCTTGTTTGTCCTGGCTGATAGCCAAGGCCATTTCGCGCACGCTGGGCGCAGTGAATACAGTGTTTACGCTGAGACTCAGGCCCTGCTTGCGCAGACGGTCGATCAGCGAGACGGCCAGCAGTGAGTGGCCGCCCAGTTCGAAGAAATGGTCGTGACGGCCTACCTGCTCAATGCCCAGCAGGTCTTGCCAGATAGCCGCGATCTGCTCTTCGGTTTCGCCTTGCGGCACTTCGTAGCCACGACTGATCAGTGCATCACCGTCTGGTGCTGGCAGCGCCTTGCGATCCAGCTTGCCGTTCGGCGTCAGTGGCATTGAGTCGAGCAGCACATAGGCCATCGGGATCATGTAGGCCGGCAGTTGTTCCTGCAGCGAATCGCGCAAGCTGTCGATGTCTACCGAAGCATGCTCTGCTATCAGGGTGTAATAAGCTACCAAGCGTTTATCGCCCGGCACATCTTCACGAGCAGTGACCACCGCTTCGTGGACCGCCGGGTGTTTGGCCAGAGCGGCTTCGATTTCGCCGATCTCGATACGCAAGCCGCGGATCTTCACCTGGAAGTCATTACGGCCCAGGTATTCCAGCGCGCCGTTGGTCAGCCAGCGGCCCACGTCGCCGGTTTTGTACAGGCGGGCCTGCGGATCGCTGGAAAACGGGTCGGCGATGAAACGCTCGGCACTCAGTTCTGGCTGGTTCAAATAACCCCGCGCTACGCCGATGCCGCCAATGTGCAGTTCACCGGCCACGCCCAGTGGTTGCAGCTGGCCCAGGGCATCCAGCACGTGCATCTGAATGTTGGCAATCGGACGGCCAATAGGCACGCTGTCGCCCGGATCCGTCGGGCGGCATTCCCAGGCAGTAACGTCGATGGCCGCTTCGGTCGGGCCATACAGGTTATGCAGTTCAACGCCCTTGAGCTGTTGTTCGAAGCGGCGCTGCAACGCACGAGGCAAGGCCTCGCCGCTGCACAGTACGCGGCGCAGTTGCGGGAAGTCGCGGGTTGAACGGTGCTCCAGAAATACATCGAGCATCGAGGGCACGAAGTGCAGCAGGGTAATGCCCGTGTCACTCATGACCTGCGCCAGATAGTCAGGGTCCTGATGGCCACCGGGACGGGCCATGACCAGTTCGGCACCGGCCAGCAGCGGTAGGAAAAACTCCCAGACCGACACGTCGAAGCCGAACGGGGTCTTTTGCAGTACCCGATCGTTGCTGTCCACGTGATAGGCGTCGCGCGCCCAGAGCAGTCGGTTGACCACACCCAGGTGTTCGTTCATTACGCCTTTGGGCGTGCCGGTGGAACCGGAAGTGTAAAGCACATAGGCCAGATGATTCGGTTGCAGGCCCAGGGCCTTGGCATCCGTGTTGCCGCTCGGCTGCTTAGCCAGTTGCGCGAGGTCATCGCGGTTATCGAGCACCAGCACCGGAACGCTTAGGGCTGGCAGATCTGCAAGCAGATCGCTGCTGGTCAGCACTGCCTGCGGCGAGCTGTCCTCAAGCATATAGGCCTGACGCGCGCTCGGCAGGTCCGGGTCAATCGGTACATAGGCGCCACCGGCCTTGAGAATACCCAACAGCGCCACGACCATTTCCGGTCCGCGACGCAGGCTGACTGCAACTCGCGTATCCGGCTCCACGCCCAGTTCGATCAGGCGATGGGCGAGCTGGTTGGCCTGTTGGTTGAGTTCGGCGTAAGTGAGCAGCGGTCCGCTGTCGCCGCGTACGGCGCAAGTACCCGGACGCTGGGCGGCCTGTTGCTCGATCAGTTGGTGAATCAACACATCGCGAGGATAAGGGTGGGCAGTGTCATTGAAGCCCGCCAGCAACAGCTCGCGCTCATCGTCCGGCAGTATCGACAGGCTGTTCAACGCGGCATGCGGGGTGTGTTCCAGTGCTTCCACCAGGCTGTGCAGTGCAACCTGCATGTACTCGCCGATGCGCTGAGCATTGATTTGCTGGACGGCCTGAATAGTGAGCGTGAAAGCATCGCCCAGGTCATCGACGTTCAGGGTCAACGGGTAGTTGGTATTGTCTTCGGTGCCGAAAGACTCGATCCCTTCCCAGGCGGCGGCAGCTTGTGCCGAAACATCGCCCACGACACTGTGCCGGTAGTTGAGCAATGCACTGAATAGCGGCGTCGGTGCGGCCACGCCGCTGCAGCGCTGGGCGAGCACCAGCGGAGCATGCTCATGCCCCAGCAAGGATGTCAGCCGCTCGTGGGTCGCCTTCAATCCCTCGGCCACTGTCGTCGCGTCGATATCGACGCGCAGCGGCAAGGTATTGATAAACATGCCCAACGCACGGTCGGCACCGTCGCCGGCCTGCATACGGCCCAGCAGTACCGTGCCGAACACCACTTTTTCACAGGCCGAGACATTGCCCAGCACCCGCGCCCAGGCCAGGTGCATCAGGCTCGCGACGCTGACGCCTGCCTGTCGAGCCTGAGCCCGCAAACGCAGGCTCAGCTCGGCGGCCAGGGGCACGCTGGCCTCTTTGAGGTCACGGCCGCCGTCCTGCACATCCTGCACACCGAATGGCAGGGTCGGCTCGACGATGTCGCCGAGCATCTCGCGGAAGAACGCTTGGTGCTGAGCATCACGGCCCCCCAGGCGAGCCTGGGCGACATAGTTGCGATACGGCACCGTCTCAGCCAACGCATCGCCCTGACCGAGCAGGTGCGCCTGAATTTCATGCAGGACCACGGACAGGGAAGTGGCGTCGCTGACCAGGTGATGGGACAGCAGCATCGCCAGCCAGCGGTCGTTGACCGGGTCATGGCTATAGACAATGCGCATCAATGGCGCGTTACGCACATCAAGGCGGTAATGCCGAGGGTCGAAGCGCTGGTGCAATTGCTCGTCAACCGGGCCGTCTGCAGGGTCGAGGAACAACTCGGTGACTTGCAGTTCAGCCTGGCGCAGCACCACTTGCACCGGTTCATCGAGATCTTCCCACAGCACCGCGGTGCGCAGGATATCGTGGCGGTTGATCACGCCTTGCAAAGCGCCGCTGAAAGCGTCCAGCCGCGCCCGGTCAGATAAGCCGAACAGTGCTTTCAGGGTATAGGGGTCGCCCTGTTCGGCACTGATATGGTGGTAAAGAATCCCCGCCTGCAACGGTGCCAGCGGGTATATGTCCTGCACATTGGCAGCACCGCCGGGCACATCTTTCACCACGCGGTCGATCTGCGCCTGAGTAAGGCTGATCAGCGGCAGCAAGTCAGGGGTGATGTGTTCGCAACGTTCGGGAATCAGGTTGGCCGGCACCACGACGTCCGTGCCGCCATCGACTGCTGCGGCAAGCGCCGCCACGGTCGGCTGGCCGAACAGCACATGCACATCGGCACTCAGACCGACATCGCGCATTTGCTGAATCAATTTCACCGCCAGCAGCGAGTGGCCGCCCAGTTCGAAGAAGTGATCATGACGACCCACCTGTTCAACCTTGAGCACGTCGGCCCAGATCGACGCCAGCAGCGTTTCCACTTCGCCTTGCGGCGCTTCGTAACCGCGGCTGATCAGCGATTGCGCATCCGGAGCAGGTAGTGCCTTGCGATCCAGCTTGCCGTTGGGCGTCAAGGGCAGGCTGTCCAGCTGCACAAAAGCGCTGGGAACCATGTATTCGGGCAGGTGTTCAAGCAACTCTTTGCGCAGGTTTTCGGCGGGTGCCGGTTCGCCACACAGGTAGGCCACCAGACGCTTGCTGTCAGGTTGTGTCGGGTCGTCTGCACGGGCAACCACTACCACTTCACGCACACCGGCGCACAAGGCCAGAGCGGCCTCGATTTCGCCGATCTCGATACGCAAGCCGCGGATCTTCACCTGGAAGTCATTACGGCCCAGGTATTCCAGCGCGCCATTGGCCAGCCAGCGACCCACGTCGCCGGTTTTGTACAGGCGGGCCTGCGGGTCGCTGGAAAACGGGTCAGCGACGAAACGCTCGGCACTCAATTCTGGCTGGTTCAGGTAACCCCTGGCCACGCCAATGCCGCCAATGTGCAGCTCACCGGCAACGCCCAGTGGTTGCAAGTGACCTGACGCATCCAGCACGTGCATTTGAATATTGGCAATCGGACGGCCGATGGGCACGCTTTCGCCCGGATCCGTCGGGCGGCATTCCCACGCAGTAACGTCGATGGCCGCTTCGGTCGGGCCATACAGGTTGTGCAGTTCAACACCCTTGAGCTGTTGCTCGAAGCGGCGCTGCAACGCGCGAGGCAAGGCCTCGCCGCTGCACAGTACGCGGCGCAGTTGCGGGAAGTCGCGGGTTGAACGGTGTCCCAGAAATACGTCGAGCATTGAAGGCACAAAGTGCAGCAGGGTAATGCCCGTGTCACTCATGACCTGCGCCAGATAGTCAGGGTCCTGATGGCCACCGGGACGGGCCATGACCAGTTCGGCGCCGGCGAGCAGCGGCAGGAAAAACTCCCAGACCGACACGTCGAAGCCGAACGGGGTCTTTTGCAGTACCCGATCCTGACTGTTCACTTTATAGGCGTCACGGGCCCAGAGCAGGCGGTTAACGACTCCAAGGTGCTCGTTCATCACGCCTTTGGGCGTGCCGGTGGAACCCGAGGTGTACAGCACATAGGCCAGATGATTCGGCTGAAGACCCAGAGCCTTGGCATCCGTGTTGCCGCTCGGCTGCTTAGCCAGTTGCGCGAGGTCATCGCGATTATCGAGCACCAGCACCGGAACGCTTAGGGCTGGCAGATCTGCAAGCAGATCGCTGCTGGTCAGCACTGCCTGCGGCGAACTGTCCTCAAGCATATAGGCCTGACGGGCGCTCGGCAGGTCCGGATCGATCGGCACATAGGCGCCACCGGCCTTGAGAATACCCAACAGTGCCACGACCATTTCCGCGCCGCGCCGCAGGCTTACCGCAACCCGCGTATCCGGCTTCACACCCAGTTCGATCAGGCGATAGGCCAGCTGATTGGCCTGCTGGTTGAGTTCGGCGTAGGTGAGCAACGGCCCGCTGTCGCCGCGCACAGCGCAGGCATCAGGACGCTGGGCGGCCTGTTGCTCGATCAGTTGGTGAATCAGGATGTCGCGAGGATAGGCGAGGGCGGTTTGGTTGAAAGTTGCCAGTTGCTGATGCTCGTTTTGGCTCATCAGCGGGAAGTGTGCCAAAGGGTTGTCGTGTTGATTCAGCACAGCTTCAAGCATGGCGAAAATGCGCTGCTGTATGCGCTGAACTTCCTCGAAGGTGAAGTAAGCCGTGTTGAAGTTGAAGTCCAGGTGGATGTCTTCAGAGGGATGGTAATCGCGTACGAAGATCGCCATGGGCGTCTGTTCGTAGCCGTTGTCCAGCATCAGCACCCGCGCCGGGTCCTCGCCGCCGAACGTGACGTCACCATCGAAGCTTTCGAATGACAGTGAAACATCGAACAGCTGATGGCGTCCGGTTTGCGCCAGCCGCAGGCTACGGTTGAGTTCGGCAATCGGGAAACGCTGGTGACGGTAAGTGCGACGTAGTTGCGTACCGATGTTATTCATCAGGTCGACCAGCGTTGCATGCGGATCGAAGCCCACGCGAATCGGGCTGATCGAGGAAAACATCCCGATGGTGGCTTTCTGACGAGCATTGGTACGGTTATGCACCGGCATTCCGACAACGATCTCATCGACGCCTACGGTACGGCAGAAATAGGTGCTGATAACTCCGACCAGTACATGAGCCACAGACAGGTTGCATTCGCTGGCAAACTGCGTAAGCGCGTTGTAAAGCGCGCGGGGCAACATGGCTTGAACCTGGTCACTGGGGGCTGGACCGTTGGTTACGCCTGCCTTGAAATCTGCTCTGCGTTGCAGCAGAACCGGCGGCAGTTGGGCGTAGGTCTGCTCCCAGAACAGTCGATCACGCTCGTAGCGAGAAGACGTCATGTAGGCCTTGTCTTCTTCAAGGAACGAGAGGTAAGAAGGCCCCTCGGCAAGCGTTTGCTTGCCTTCCAGCAAGCCTGAGTAGGCATCGCCCACGGCATGCGCAATCAGCACTGCACCGATACCGTCGGCGACCAGGTGGTGCAAGCGATTGAACCAGTAATGCAGTTGCGGCCCGCAACGAACCAGGCGTGACTCCCAGAGTTGTCCGGTCATTGACTCAAAGGGTTGGCGGAAGGACTCGCGCAGATGCGCAATGGCATGCTCGGCGTCGCCGTCGACCTCAGGCAAGTCGGTCACTTCAAGCTTGAACGGCGCCTCGGACAGAACACGCTGGCCGCCCATACCACTCTCGTGACTGAAACTCAGACGCAACGCGTCATGGCTGTCGATGACCATCTGGATGGCTTTTTCGAACAGCACAATATCGATCTCGCCCTTGATCTCCAGAGTCATGCCGATGTTGTAGTAAGGCAGGTGCGGGTGTGTGAGCTGATCGAGCCAGATACCTTGCTGAACCGAAGCCAGCGAAAGGGGTTCTTGTTCTTGCGTGCACAGATTGTCGATCAACGAATTCATCTCAAAGCACCTGTTTGCGAAATCAATTGGCTCGTCTCCGGTCGAAGGGCGGCGTGGCATGTGGCTGGACGACTGCCAGTCGGAGGGAGGACTAAAAACATTGAAAAAAAAATAGAGCATCCCCTTGGGGATGTCTGTCGTGGGAAGCTGGGACAACTGCGGGCTTCCGGGCTGGGTGTTCAATGATTCAAGACTGTTCGGTATAAGGCCCGGACCGATTCGACTGGCTTGTGGAGCGGGGTGGTGAAGGGAAGGTTGTTGATTGGTGCTGCGCCAGTGTGCCGCCTGGGAGGTGAGCCGGTTACAGCCGCGCTCAAGGCCGCAGCGCAGAGTGAAGTCGGGGGCCTGAGCCCCCGCCCTTTTATTCGCCGAGGTATCGCGCGACTGTCAGGCGACAGCGGGCTGAAGAACTTCGTCCAGGAAGCTGAAGGCGGTGTGTTTCGATTGCGGGCTGGAGACAAAGAACGCGAGGTGGCTGCCATTGTGTTCTATGTGCAGCGTGGCGTCCTTGATCGACGCAGCGATATGCCGTGAGCCACCGATGTGCGTCGTCGAGTCGGCATCGCCAGCCACGACCAGAGTTGGCGCGCTGATGCGCGCCAGTCGTGGTGCCAGTTCGGTCTTGTTCAGTGCATCATTCAAACGCGCATAGCGATAGAACAACTCGGGATTGACATAGGGGTAAAGCACCACGTGGGCAATGGACTCAGGGGTGGTGGCCAGCGTCGACTGGTCGAGGAACATCGCTTGCAGGTCAGCAGCCTCGCCGCGATCCTGAGCTGCGCTTTCCATCAGCCATTCGAAGTTTTGCTGATGAGCGGTACGCAGATCGTTGTCGCCCAGGTTGTAATCGCCATGCCACAAACTCAGAGAGCTGACCCGTTCGCGGTGGGAAGCGGCGGCGCTCAGGGCGATCACCGCGCCGCCGCAGATGCCCATCAGGTGTGCGGTCGATAGCCTGAAGTGATTCATCACGCTGATCATGTCGGCGACCTGAGCATCGGTGTCCACCGCAATCTGGTCGAACGCCTCGCAGGCACCGAACAGCCCTCGGGTCTCCCAGGTCACGACAAAAAAGCGCTCGCTCAAGGCGTCGAACCAGTCGCGGCAGAGATCGAACGGAATGCCGCAAGGCAATGCCAGAACTACAGGAGGCAGTTCGCGGTTGGCGCTGGCATGCACCAGCAATTGGGCATTGTCACGGGTGGTCAGGTGCAGTGTCTCTATGTGCGGTACTGCACCGCTGAATTCAAAATGCTTGAGCAGTCGACTGAATGCGGTGACGTCTCCAGCATCGTCGAAGTGCTCGTAGCTATAGTCGAGCGCTTCACAGATTTTTCGGCTTATAAAGTATTCGAACGACGACAGTTGTGCCTCGCCACCGTGCAAGTACTGCAGGGTGCGCACGCCGATGCGCGCAAACGCGGCATTGATCGCCCGCTCTGTAGCCCGCACGCTGGAGCAAGCCGGCTCTGGCAGCGGGCCGTTGGCCTGGGCGAGAAAGCTCAGGCACACGGGATCGGGCAAATTGAGGGCAAGGTGCCTGAGCATCCTCACCGTCTCGCACAGACGCATCGCTGCGTCGGAGGAAATAGTCATGGATCGTTACTCTTTTTGGGCGCTTTTTCAGGCACATTGCGCAAGGCTACTGTCGTCTGACGTAGCTGGATCAGACCGCTTCGAATTTTTTGCCGCGTGTGGTATGGGTCACGAGGCGGTTGTATTCCGGTGTTTCGTCACCGATTACCTGCACCGCGCCGTATTTCTCGAGGCTGATGCGGCCGCCGTACTCTTCGATGTGGTCCGAGTCCGGGTAGACGTGCACGAAGGAAGGTACATAGCGTGACGCGAAGCCCATGCGCATTTCCTGTGATTCGCCGCTGTGCGGATAGGATGCGTGCATCAGCGTCGACCAGAAAATGATGAACTGCCCGGCTTTCATCTGCATGGGTACAGCAGAGGCTTCGTCAGGTTTCCAGTTCTCATCGATCTGCAACTGGCGATAGTCGTAACCGAAGAAACCGCGACGCACGCCGTCCTTGACCACCGAATTGTTGGCATCGGGCTCATAGCTCATGCGCTTGGTTTCGTCATAGTTCATGCTGTTCTGGGTGCCAGGAATGAACTGCAGGCAACCATTGGCAATGTTCGCGTCAGTGAACGCCGTCCAGACGGTGATGGTGCCGCCGAACTCTTCGTTCTCCGGCCAGATGATCTGCGGTTTGCCGGAGGCATTGGCGAAGGTATCGGCCTGATGCCAGTCGGTGCCTTCATCACCCGGATATTTAGGAAAGAACTCGGTGCGCCAGCAGAGCACGTTCGGACCGAGGATGCTTTCGACGCGGTCGCAGATTTCCGGGCGGCAGATGTGGCTGGCCAGAAAGTCATCGTCCAGATGGCGGTCATAGTTGGCGATGTTGGTACCACCGGAGATGGCGTCCAGATCCTGGTAGGCCGCGGCGCTACGGTCGAGCAGACGCAGACGGGTGCGCTTCCAGGTTTCTTTCATTTCTTCTGGCGAGTAGGCGTCAAACGGACCGATAAAGCCGTTTTTCTCGAACGAGGCACGCTGTTCCGCAGTTAAAGCGAATTTTTTGCTCATGAGCTTTTCCTTTTCGGTCAATGGGCTTGAACAAGGCTACGGGAGATGTGGTCGGCCAGGACTTTGGCCGTTGCGCCATCCGCCAGGATTCCTGGGTCGAGGTTGATTTTGTAGTGCGCTTTGAGCTTGCTAAGCGAACGGATCAGCGCCAGCGAGGTGCCACCGGAATCGAAGAAATCATCATTGACGCCGATGTTTTTCAGACCCAGATCTTCGCTCCAGACCTTGAGCACGAAGTGCTCCTGTTCACTGAGGCCCTTGACGTCTGCCGCACGTAAAGGCGCTGTGTCAGCGGTAGGCGAGGGCAGTTGTTGCTTGTCGATTTTGCCGTGGTGGGTCACCGGCAGCGATGCCAGCGGCACATACACCGAGGGCCGCATGTACTCCGGCAAACTTTCGGCCAGCAGTGCGGCAACTTCGCTGCGAGTCTGTTCTGTCCAGGCATCGACGCCCTTGCCTGGCACCACGTAAGCCACCAGACGCAGGTCGCCATCACCGTAATCGTGTACACCGACATGGGCAGCGGCAACGTTCGGGCTGGTTTGCAGAGAGGCCTCGATCTCGCCCGGCTCGATGCGGAAACCGCTGATTTTCAATTGTTCATCGCAACGACCGGCGTAACGGTATTCACCATTACTCTCCAGGGTCATCAGGTCGCCAGTGCGGTAGGCGCGTACAGCACCGGGCAACTCGACGAAACGCTCGACGTTGAGCGCTTCACGGTTCAGATAGCCCTGAGCCACGCCGGCGCCTTCGATGTACAGCTCACCCGTGGTGCCTTCCGCGACCGGGGCCAGGCTTGCGTCAAGCAGGTGCAGGCGCCAGCCGTCCAGCGGTTTGCCGAGAGAAACCATGGCGGCTGTTTCCAGGTCCTGCGCCAACACTCGCTTGAAGGTGGTGTGAACGGTGGCCTCGGTGATGCCGTACATGTTGATGAGCGCAGGCTTCTGGTCGCCATGGCGCTCGACCCAGGGACGCAGCACGGTAGCGGGCAACGCTTCGCCGCCGAAGACCACGTAGCGCAGGGCAAGAGGTGCAGTATTGCCACGATCAGCTTCATCAAGGCCGCGGAAGGCCGATGGTGTCTGGCTGAGCACGGTGACGCGCTGATCGGCAAGCCACTGACGCAGGCTGGCAGGAGAGCGCGAGACTTCATACGGCACTATAGCCACCTGGCCGCCGTGGGCGAGGGCGCCCCAGATTTCCCAGACCGAGAAGTCAAAACCGATGGAGTGGAACATCGACCAGACGTCCTGGGCGTTGAAGTCATAGGCGCGCTGGGTACTTTCCAGCAAACGACTGACGTTGCCATGGGAAACCTGCACGCCTTTGGGCTCACCGGTGGAGCCAGAGGTGTAGATGATGTAGGCAGTGACCTGATCCGGGTCTGAACGGCCGTCTTCGGCAGCCAGTTTCAGCGCCGGTGCGGACAGCAACTCGTCAAGGGCCAATACGCGCAGAGACGGTATTTTCGGCAGATCTGCAGCATCGCCGATGATCAGGCTGAGGCCGCTGTCGCGCATGATGTGTTCGACGCGCTTGCCAGGGTATTGCGGGTCAACCGGCACATACGCGCCACCGGCCTTGAGAATGCCCAGCAGACTGATGACCAGATCGACGCTACGCGACATGTACATCCCCACACGCATTCCGTGGGTCACACCTTCACTGCGTAAACGCGCAGCCAGCTTGGTCGAGAGTGCTTCGAGCTGTGCGTAGCTCAAGGTCCTGAGCGTATCACTGACTGCGATGCGCTCAGGAAATTGACGTGCCCTGTCAGTGAATATCTCGTGCAGAAAAGCACCGGGCTTGAGAGGGGCTGACGCGGCGCCAAGCGATTCGTCAGTGTTCTTGATCGGCATGACAAAGGCTCCTGTTTAGTAACCAGGTGCAGCGTTCAAATCCACTGCACTCAAGACATCCCTGCGGCCTGAAGGATCTGTTCGAAGGGCCGGCAAAATCCGCAGTTGGCGCATTTCAGCACCGACTGCCGGCTTGCGTCTGTCGAGGGAAATGGGGACAAGGCCCTGGCGAACACCATGAATTCGCTTTGACATGCTGCGCGACCGCTGTCCCGGAATGCGGTGACAGACGCCCCCCGGCCATCAGTGTTTTTATTCTTGCGCGGTGCTGGAACGTGTTGGTCTGGCACCAAACAACGTGGATGTGAAGGGCTGAGGTCCAGGAGTTTATGCATGAGTCTTCAAGCTAACACTGCGCCCGTTTTCGCTGACGAACAGCGAGCGGAGGCGCCAACGTGGCCCGACGGAGCCGCTGACCCCTCGGTGCGGTTGTCCCTGCTGGCTGCTGGCATCAGTTTGCCAATGGTCGTCGAGCCAATCGCTGATGGACTGGACCCGACTCAGTGGGCCAGCGAGCGACGCGAGGCAATCGAGGCATTGTTGTGTCGTCACGGCGCGGTGTTGTTTCGCGGGTTTGACCTGCCTTCGGTCGCCGCCTTCGAAGCATTTGCCGAGGCGCTGTCGCCTGGCCTGCACGGCACATACGGCGATCTTCCAAAGAAGGAAGGCGGGCGCAATGTCTATCGCTCAACGCCGTATCCCGAGCGCGAAATGATCCTTTATCACAACGAGAGTTCGCACCTGGAAAGCTGGCCTCGCAAGCAGTGGTTCTTCTGTGAGAAGCCATCGAAAGTGGGCGGGGCAACGCCGCTGGCGGACATTCGCCAGGTGCTCGCCTATCTGCCCAAAGAGGTGGTCGAGCGCTTTGAAAGCAAAGGCCTGCTTTACAGCCGCACCTTCACTGCCGGTGTCGAGCCGAGCTGGGAATCGTTCTTCGGCACCTCTGAGCGCAGCGTTATTGAACAGCGTTGCCGCGAGCAAGGTACAGACTTCGAATGGCTTGACGGCGACACGCTGCAGCTTCGCACCCGGTGCCCGGCGGTGATCAGCCATCCGTTCACCGGCGAGCGTGGCTTTTTCAATCAGGTGCAGTTGCATCACCCCTATTGCATGGGCGAAGAGCTACGCGAGGACCTGCTCGATATGTTCGGCCCCGACCGCCTGCCAAGGTTGGTCAGCTATGGCGACGGCTCAGCCATCGAAGACTCGGTGATGGCCTTGATCGGTGATGCCTACGAGGCTTGCGCAGTGCGCTTCGACTGGCGCAAGGGCGATGTGGTGATGCTTGACAACATGCTCGTCGCCCATGCCCGAGACCCTTATGAAGAGCCCCGGCTGATCGTTGTGGCCATGGGTGAAATGACTGATCGGGGCGATGTCTGGCAACCGGCCTGAATGATCGACATCCATTGATACCGTCAGGGCTTTCACACATCGGCGCCCACGCGGACCAAGCATCCAAGGACAGCAACCAATGAAAACCAAGCAAGAAAAGAAGGCCAGACCAGGCTCGATCATGCGTCTGTTGTGGAGCAACCATCCCTGGCTGACGTTCTTTACGCTGCTGACCGGGCTCATCAGCGGCGTTGCGTCCATTGCCGTGGTCAATGTGATTAACCAGGCGATTCACGAAGAGACCTTTCAGCGTGAGTCGTTGTTCTGGTTCGTTGGCCTGAGCCTGGTTGCCCTGGTTTTCCGCAACGGTGCGTCGCTGTTTCCGGCCTACGCCAGCATGCGCATCATGACCCGTATGCGCATTGCCCTGTGCCGCAAGATCCTCGGCACGCCGCTTGAGGAAATCGACCGCCGTGGTGCGCCGAATGTGCTGACCCTGCTGACCAGTGATATGCCGCAACTCAACGCTACGCTGTTGGTCATGCCAACGATCCTGGTGGAGTCGGCGGTGTTCCTGTTCGGTATTGCCTACCTGGCCTACCTGTCCTGGGTGGTGTTTGCAATAACCATCTCGCTGATGGTGCTGGGCGTTGCAATGTACATGCTGTTTTTCATGGGTGGCATGAAGTTCACCCACAAGGTGCGCGACGAGTTCACGGCCTTCAACGAATACACACACGCGCTGGTGTTCGGCCTCAAGGAACTGAAACTCAACGGTATTCGCCGCCGCTGGTTCAGCCGCTCGGCGATCCAGGAGTCTTCGGTACGGGTCGCGAAGTACAACTACATTGAACGGCTCTGGTTCACTGGCGCCGAAAACGTTGGCCAGTTGACCCTGTCGTTGCTGGTCGGCTGCCTGCTGTTCGTTGCGCCGATGTTCGCTGTTATCGATGCCAGGACCATGAGTGCCAGTGTGTTGGCGGTGCTGTACATCATGGGCCCGCTGGTAATGCTGGTCAGCGCCATGCCGATGCTGGCCCAGGGACGTATTGCCTGCACGCGCCTGGCGGATTTCGGATTCTCCATCAACGAACCGCACCCAGAACCGGAAACCAGCGATGCCGACAATGTGCTGCTCCTCGATCACAAGAAGTCATGGGGGAGTATCCAGCTGAAGAACGTACACATGAACTACAAGGACCCGCAGAGCAGTTCCGGTTTTGCCTTGGGACCTATCGACCTGACGATTCACTCCGGTGAACTGGTCTACATCGTCGGCGGCAACGGTTGTGGCAAAAGCACCCTGGCCAAAGTGTTTTGCGGCCTGTACATCCCGCAAGAGGGTCAACTACTGCTCGACGGTACGGCGGTCACAGACGACTCGCGCGGCAACTATCGCGATCTGTTCTCGGCGGTGTTCTCTGACTTCCATGTGTTCAACCGATTGATAGGTCCTGACGAGAAAGAACATCCCAGCACCGATCAGGCGCAGAAATACCTGTCGACTCTGGGCCTGGAAGAAAAGGTCAAGATCGAGGGACTTGGTTACTCGACCACCACGGACTTGTCGTACGGCCAGCAGAAACGCCTGGCACTGGTTTGCGCCTACCTGGAGGACCGTCCGATTTACCTGCTGGACGAGTGGGCCGCCGACCAGGACCCGCCGTTCAAGCGTTTCTTTTACGAGGAATTGCTGCCGGACCTCAAACGTCGCGGCAAGACGATCCTGATCATTACTCACGACGATCAGTACTTCCAGTTGGCCGACCGCATCATCAAGTTGGCCGACGGTTGCATCGTCTCCGACGTGAAGTGCGAGGTCCAGGGCAAGCGCGCCTGAACTCAAGCGCAGTCCAAATTCCCAGGGATGGTCCTTCACAAAACTGCATGAAGCAGGCTCGTCCCTGGCTCCGAATCGACTACCGGTTATCGCTGCCTTTTGTATGCGGCCAGGCCGACCCTTTGCGAGAAGAAATGTATGGCATTTGCCCTGACCGCTGCGCAACGCAATATCTGGCTGGATCAGATGACCCAGGGCGACTCGCCGTTATACAACATCGGCGGCTATATGGAGATCGATGGTGCCGTCGATTCCGTGTTGTTCCAGCAGGCCGTGGACCTGTTGATTGAAGAACACGATGCTCTGCGCATGGTCCTGCTTGACGAACGTGACGAGGAGGGCTTGCCGCTACAGGCCTTCGCCTCGAGCATGCCGCAGTGTATGACTCCGATCGACCTGCAAGGGCATGACGACCTGCGTCAGGCAGCCGCACACTGGGTGCAGACCCGGCTTGAACAAGCGTTCAGGCTCGAGGGTGGGCCACTCTACCGAATGCATTTGCTCAAACTCGAAGAGCAGCGCTTCTACTTTGTGTTTTATACCCACCACATCGTGCTCGACGGCTGGAGCATCGACGGTGTCTGTACGTACCTCAGTGAGATTTACAATGCGCTGCTCAATCAGCGCACGCCTGACGTTGCCGCACCGTCCTATGTCGATTTCATCAAGGACGACCTCAAGTATCGCGGGTCGCGACGTTTTTCGCTCGATCAGGCCTACTGGCTGGACAAATACCGTGAGATCCCCGATCCGTTGCTGACAGCGCGCCCGCGCCAGGTCTCTATTCAGAACCAGACAGCACACAGCCGCAGCGGCCACATCAGCTCCGGTCTTGACCGTGGTCTGGAGCAGCAGATCGACGATCTGGCGCTTCGACTGCAAGCCTCGTCGTTCCATGTTTTGCTGGCAGTGCTGTACGTGTACTTCACCCGCGTCTACCAGCGTGATGAACTGGTCATCGGCCTGCCGATTCTCAACCGCTCCAATGCCGGCTACAAGAAGACCCTGGGGCTTTTTACCCAACTCAGTTCGGTGCGCCTGAAATTCAGTCCAGACCTGCCGTTCGCAGAACTGGTCCAGGGTATATGTCGGGCAGTCAAGCAGGATTACCGCCACCAGCGGTTCCCGGTCAGCGACCTCAACCGGCTGCTGGAATTGCGCCGTACCGAGCGTACCCAATTGTTCGATCTGACGTTCTCCTATGAGCGCCAGAACCTTCCGCTGCATTTCAATCAGGCAGCCGCCAGCACTACCAAGTGTTCGAACAACCACGAACAGACGCCGCTAGCTATCTACCTGCGCACCAACGCCTGCGAAACTGAATCGTGGATGCACTACATCTACAACGAGGCGTTTTTTCAGCACGACGAGATTGTCCTCCTTGCCGAGCGCTTGCAGCGTGTTATGGAGCAGGGGCTGACGAATGAACAACTCCCGGTGAACGGGTTCTCGCTGATCAGCGAGACCGACACCTCCCGGGTTCAGGCGTGGAATGCCGATCAGCCACATTTCGCTGATGACCTGACTATCCACCAGCAGTTCGAAGCACGCGCTACAGAACGACCAGACGCCGTGGCGCTGATGTTCGAAGAGCAGACCCTGAGCTACGGCGAACTCAACGCCCGCGCCAACCAGGTCGCGCATCGCTTGCTCGCGCTGGGTGTGCGCCCGGACGATCGCGTAGCGATCTGCGTCGAGCGTGGCCCGGCGATGATTATCGGCTTGCTGGGTATCCTCAAATCCGGTGCCGGTTATGTACCGCTGGACCCGGCTTACCCACTTGAGCGCCTGGCCTATACCCTCGGCGACAGCACGCCAGTGGCATTATTGAGCCAACAGTCAGTACAACAAGCGTTGCCTGTCTGCGAAGTGCCGCTGATCTATCTCGACGACGCCGACCTGCAGAACGAATCCGTGTGCAATCCGCAGGTAGCGGTCAAGTCCAGCGACCTTGCCTACGTCATCTACACCTCCGGCTCCACCGGACTGCCCAAGGGCGTAATGGTCGAGCATCGCAACGTTGCGCGGCTGTTCTCGGCCACCGAAGAGTGGTTCAGCTTCAATGAACAGGACGTGTGGGCGCTGTTCCATTCGTTCGCCTTCGACTTCTCGGTCTGGGAAATATGGGGCGCACTGCTGCACGGCGGCCGTTTGTTGATCGTGCCGCAACTGGTCAGCCGCTCGCCGGAAGACTTCTACAACCTGCTGTGCAGTGCCGGGGTGACGGTGCTTAACCAGACGCCGAGTGCGTTTCGGCAACTGATTGCTGCCCAGGGCGAGAACGCGCAGGCGCATTCGCTGCGTCAGGTGATTTTCGGTGGTGAAGCGCTGGAAACGGCGATGCTCAAGCCGTGGTACGCCCGTAACATGAATGCCGGTACACAACTGGTAAACATGTACGGCATTACCGAAACCACAGTGCATGTGACCTATTACCCGTTGCAGCCTGAAGACGCCCAGCGCGTTGGTGCCAGCCCGATCGGCAAGCGCATCCCTGACCTGCAACTCTATCTGCTCGATGCCTTTGGTCATCCGCTGCCACCGGGTGCGGTGGGTGAGTTACACGTCGGCGGGGCAGGCGTGGCCCGTGGTTATCTCAATCGCGATGAATTGAACGCGACGCGCTTTCTCGACGATCCATTTGCCTCGGTACCCGGCGCGCGGATGTACCGCTCTGGCGACCTGGGTCGTTGGTTGCCGGACGGCAGCCTGGAATACCTGGGCCGTAACGATGAGCAGGTGAAAATTCGCGGTTTCCGTATCGAGTTGGGAGAGATCGAAGCTCAATTGATCGCCTGCAGAGGCGTGCGTGAAGCAGTGGTCGTGGTGCGTGAAGACGAACCGGGCGATAAACGTCTGGTGGCCTATGTCATCGGCACAGCAGACCTGGAACCGGACGCCACCTACTTACGTGAACAGCTGCGCCTGTCACTGGCCGAGCACATGCTGCCGAGCGCTTTTGTCAGCCTGGAAAGTTTCCCGCTGACCGCCAACGGCAAGCTCGACCGCAAGGCTCTGCCGCTGCCTGCGGCCGAGGCCTTTGCCCGGCGCCAATACGAGGCACCGCAAGGCCTGACGGAAATGCGCCTGGCCGGGTTGTGGACCGAGTTGCTGGGCGTCGAGCAGGTAGGCCGTCATGACCAGTTCTTCGAACTGGGTGGGCATTCCATGCTGGCAGTGAAACTGATCGAACGCATGCGCGACGTCGGTCTGAATGCCGATGTGCGCGTGCTGTTCGGCCAGCCAACCCTGGCCTCCCTGGCGGCCGCCAGCGGCAAGGTCACAGACGTTAAGGTGCCCGCCAACAAGATTCCCTCCGACTGTCGGCACATTACCCCGGACATGTTGCCTCTGGCCCGACTCACTCAAGCCCAGATCGACCGCGTGGTCGCCACCGTACCTGGGGGGGTGAGCAATGTGCAGGACATCTATGGGCTGGTGCCGCTGCAGGAAGGCATCCTCTATCACCATTTGACGAGTGAGGACGGTGATCCGTACCTGTTGCAGGCTGTGTTGCGGGTCAATAGCTTCGAGCAGTTGCTGGACTTCACGGAAGCCTTGCAGCAAGTCATCGATCGTCACGACATTCTGCGTACGGCGGTGGCCTGGGAAGAACTCGACGAACCGGTGCAGGTGGTCTGGCGTCAGGCACGGCTGCGCGTCGAGGCGTTTTTACCGCACCCGGAGCAGGGTGATGTCGCGGCCCAGTTGCAGGCACAGTTCGATCCACGGCGGATACGCATGGATCTGCATCAGGCACCGATGATGCGCCTGCATTACGCAGAGGATCCCGTCAACCAAAGCTGGGTGGCGGTGTTGCTGTTCCATCACCTGATCGATGATGCCACCTCGCTGGCCTTGCTGGGCGCAGAGATCGAGGCGTTCAGACAAGGGCGCGGCGAACATCTGCCAGCGTCGGTGCCGTATCGCAATCATGTGGCTCAGGCCCGATTGGGCGTGAGCCGTAAGGAGCACGAAACGTTTTTCCGCGACATGCTCGCCGATATTGACGAGCCGACCCTGCCGTTCGGCCTGCAGGACGTACAAGGCGACGGCAGCAGAGTCGAAGAAGCCCTGTTGCCGGTTGACCCGGAGCTGGCCAGACGTCTTCGCGCCCATGCCCGGCGCCTGGGTGTCAGCAACGCGAGCCTGCATCACCTTGCGTGGGCACAGGTGGTAGGGCGCTTGTCTGGTCGTCAGGATGTGGTCTTCGGCACTGTGCTGCTAGGCCGTCTGCTCAGTGGTCAGGGCGCCGAACGAGCCTTGGGGATGTTTATCAATACCTTGCCATTGCGCGTCGCTGCCGGCGAGCAGGGTATTCAGGCTGCTGTGCGCACCACCCATGCACGCTTGGCGGCGTTGGTCAGTCATGAGCACGCGCCGCTGTCACTGGCCCAGGCATGCAGCGGCGTGGCCGCACCGACACCGTTATTCACTGCGCTGATGAACTACCGGCATGTTGCGGTCGGCGCCCAGACACCTCAGGAGGCAGGGCAGACCAGAACCTGGGGCGGTGTCGAAGTGCTCGGCGGTGAAGAGCGCACCAACTACCCACTGTCCTTGTCGGTGGACGACCTCGGAGAATCCTTCGGTCTGACCGTTCAGGCAGTGGCCGGAATCGGTGCCCGGCGCATCTGCGGTTACATGCACACCGTGCTGGAGCAACTAGCCGACGCGCTGGACAGTCGGCCAAATGCACCCTTACACAGCCTCGACTGGTTGCCCGCGCACGAGCGCCGCCAGTTACTGGAAGACTTCAACGCGTTCAATGGTGCCTACCCGCAAGATCTACTGCTGCACCAGATGTTTGAGGCTCAGGCGGCTGCGCAACCCGACTCGGTAGCAGTCACCTACGAAGGCCAGCAACTGAGCTACCTCGAGCTCAATCAGTGGGCCAACCAGATTGCCCATCGGTTGATCGCCGAAGGCATTGGCGCTGATGACCGTGTGGCGATTTGTGTAGAACGCAGTCTGGAAATGATCGCGGGCCTGGTGGGCATTCTCAAGGCCGGCGCAGGCTACGTGCCACTCGACCCTTCTTACCCTGCCGAACGCCTGGCCTACATGCTTGAGGACAGCGCACCGAAAATGCTGCTGACCCAGCGCGGTTTGCGCGAGCGGTTTGCGCAGGCCGTCCTGCCGGTGTTGCTGCTGGAAGCTGACGCCCGCGCCGAGAACGGTATCGACCGCACGCCGGTGACCAATCCACAGCTCGCGGGGCTTGGTGCACAGCACCTGGCGTACCTGATCTACACCTCGGGCTCTACCGGACAGCCCAAAGGCGTGGCCATGCCCCATGCGCCGTTGGTCAATCTGATGCATTGGCAGATCGCCCAGACTGTCGAGCACGGTCGCCCGAGGCAACGCACCTTGCAGTTCGCCGCGCTGGGTTTTGATGTGGCCTTTCAGGAAATCTTCAGCACCTTGTGTGCAGGTGGCGAACTGTCTCTGATCCACGGCGATACCCGTCTGAATTTCCGCCGCCTGTTCCAACATATCTGCGAGCAGCGTATCGAACGCCTGTACATGCCGTGTATTGCCCTGCAGGCATTGGCCGAGGCGGTGGTCGCTGAACCCGAACAGACTGATTGCCTGTTGCAGGACGTAATCACTGCCGGTGAGCAACTGCGAATCACCGAACCGATGCGGCAGTTCTTCGCCCGTTTGAACGACGCCCGCCTGCATAACCACTACGGCCCGACCGAGTCCCATGTGGTCACGGCGCTGACCCTTGAGGGCGACCCGCAGGCCTGGCCGACCTTACCGAGCATCGGCCAGCCGGTGGCCAATACCCGCATTTACCTGCTCGACGAACACATGCGCCCGGTGCCGGTGGGCGTGGCAGGCGAACTGTACATCGGCGGTGCGTGTGTCGCGCGTGGCTACCTGAACCGTGATGACCTGACCAACGAACGCTTCATCGCTGATCCGTTTGCCGCCAGCGATGTCGGCAACCCACACGCGCGCCTGTACAAGACCGGCGACCTGGGTTGCTGGCAGGCCGACGGCAAGATCGTCTATCTGGGCCGTAACGACGATCAGATCAAGATCCGAGGTTTCCGTATCGAACTGGGCGAAATCGAGGCGCGCCTCGGTCAATTTCCGGGCCTGCGCGATGCAGCGGTGCTGGCCCGCGAAGACGTTCCCGGTGAAAAGCGCCTGGTCGCTTATTTCAGCGTGCAGACCGGGCAGGTGGTGCCCGAGGCCGACCAGATGCGTCTGCATTTACAGGCGCTGCTGCCTGATTACATGATCCCGGCAGCCTATGTGCACCTGGAAAAACTGCCGGTCTCGCCCAACGGCAAGCTGGATCGTCGCGCACTACCGCAGCCATCAGCCGATGCCTTCGTCAGTCGCGACTATCAGGCTCCGATCGGCGACACCGAAATCATGCTGGCTGAGCTCTGGGCCGACGTGCTGAGTGTTGAACGAGTCGGTCGGCACGACCATTTCTTTGAGCTGGGTGGTCACTCGCTGTTGGCGGTGAAGCTGATCGAGCGCATGCGTCAGGCTGGCCTGAGTGCCGATGTACGCGTGCTGTTCGGCCAGCCCACCCTTGCCGCACTGGCGGCGGCTGTGGGCGGCGGTATCGAGATCGAGGTTCCGGCCAACGGCATTCCCGACGGCTGCGAGCACATCACCCCGGACATGCTGACCCTCACTTCGCTGGACCAAGGGACTATCGATCGCATTGTCGCCGGCGTTCCCGGTGGTGCGGCCAATGTGCAGGACATCTACCCGCTGGCACCATTGCAGGAAGGCATTCTTTATCACCATCTCGCCGCGGAGCAGGGCGACCCGTATCTGCTGCAAGCAACCTTCGCCCTGCATGATCCGGCGCACGTACGACGCTTTGCCGAAGGCTTGCAGGCAATGATCGATCGCCATGACATCCTGCGCACGGCGCTGGTCTGGGAAGGTCTGGAACAACCGCTGCAAGTGGCTCTACGCCGGGTCGAGCTGTCGATTGAGCAAATCACCCTGGCACCGGGCGGCGGCGATATCGTCGCCCAGATGCAACGCCGTTTTGATCCCCGCGAGTACCGCCTCGATCTCAGCCAGGCCCCGCTGGTTCATCTGGCCTTTGCCCAGGACTCGGAGAATCAGCGCTGGGTGGCGATCCTGCTGTTCCATCACATTGCCCTCGACCACACCGCGCTGGACGTGATGAGCGCAGAAATGCTCGCTCACATGCAAGGCACCGCGGCGCAAATGCCGGCGGCGATGCCTTACCGGAATTATGTGGCGCAGGCCCATCTGGGCGTGAGTCGCGAACAACATGAAGCATTTTTCCGCGAGATGCTCGGCGATGTCGATGAACCGACGCTACCGTTCGGTCTGCTTGAGGTGCAGGGTGACGGGCAGGGTATCAAGGAGGTTCGCCACGCGCTTGCGGCTGATTTGTGTCAGCGTCTGCGCACTCAGGCGCGGCAACTGGGGGTGAGTGCAGCAAGCTTGCATCACCTGGCCTGGGCGCGAGTGCTGGGCAGCGCCAGCGGGCGTGAAGACGTGGTATTCGGCACGGTGTTGCTGGGGCGCATGCAAAGCGGCCTGGGTGCCGACCGCGCCTTGGGCATGTTCATCAATACCTTGCCGCTGCGGGTCGATGTCGGTAGGTGTGCAGTGCGTCAGGCCGTGCGTCAGACCCACGCCCGTTTGACCGCATTGCTCGGCCACGAACACGCGCCGCTGGTGCTGGCGCAACGTTGCAGCGCGGTGGATGCAGCGTCGCCGCTGTTCAGCGCGTTGCTCAACTATCGCCACAGCCCGGCACGTGAAGCCAGCGGTGGCGATCGTTGGGCGGATACCCAGGTGCTCGGCGTACTCGAACGGACCAATTACCCGTTGACCCTGTCGGTGGACGATCAAGGCGAAGGCTTCCTGTTGAACGTACAGGTAGCAGCCGGCTTCGATGGCCAGCGGATCTGCGACTACATGCAGACCGCCCTGAGCCATCTGGTTCAAGCCCTTGAATCCGCGCCGGACTCAGCAGTGCGCGATCTGCCGGTGGTGCCGGAAGCCGAACGGACGGAGCTGCTGGTGGCGTTCAACGACACCGCGCGGGACTATCCGCAGCAACAGACCGTGCATAGCCTGTTTGAAGCTCAGGTGCGGGCGTGCCCCGAGGCTTGTGCGGCAATCCACGACGGCGTTGCCTTGAGTTATGCAGAGCTCAACACTCGGGCCAACCGTCTGGCGCGGCATCTGCTGGGTCTTGGTGTACAGCCGGGTGACAGCGTGGCGACTTTGCTGGAGCGCAGCCATGACCTGCTCGCCAGTCAACTGGCAGTGCTCAAGTGCGCGGCGGTGTATGTGCCGCTGGACATCAATGCACCGGTCGAGCGTCAGGCATTCATGGTTGAGGACAGCCAGGCGCGTGTACTGCTCACTCACAGCCAAGTGTCGCTGGAAACCGCTGCGCAGCGTGTCGATCTCGATGGTTTGACCCTGGATGATCTGAAAGACACTGATCTGGCGTTGCCGCAGTCCGCCGAAAGTGTTGCCTACATCATGTACACCTCTGGTTCGACGGGTGTTCCGAAAGGTGTGCTGGTGCCGCATCGGGCCATAAGCCGTCTGGTGATCAACAACGGTTATGCCGATTTCAACGCTCAGGACCGCGTGGCGTTCGCTTCCAACCCTGCATTTGACGCCAGCACGCTGGATGTCTGGGCACCGTTGCTCAACGGCGGCTGCGTGGTGGTGATCGGGCAGAACGACTTGCTGTCTCCGCGCGACTTCCAGCGTCTGCTGCTGGAGCAATCGGTAACCGTGCTATGGATGACCGCCGGGTTGTTCCATCAATACGCTCCGGGGCTGGGCGAGGCTTTTTCGCGGCTGCGCTACCTGATTGTCGGCGGCGATGTGCTGGACCCGGCCGTTATCGGCCGGGTGTTGGCGAATAATCCGCCACAGCATCTGCTCAACGGTTATGGCCCGACCGAGGCGACGACCTTTTCCGCGACCTGCGAGATTGTTTCGGTCGGCAATGGCTCGATTCCTATTGGCAAACCCGTAGGCAACAGCCGCCTGTATGTGCTCGATAGCCAAGGCCAACCCGTGCCATTGGGCGTGCCCGGCGAGCTGTATATCGGCGGGCAGGGTGTCGCCAGGGGTTATTTGAATCGGGATGAACTGACCCTTGAGAAATTCGTTGCCGACCCGTTCGACAGCGACCCACAGGCGCGCTTGTACCGCACCGGCGACCTGGTTCGCTGGCGTGCCGACGGTAATCTGGAATATCTGGGTCGTAATGACGATCAGGTGAAAATCCGTGGTTTCCGTGTTGAACCGGGTGAAATCGAAGTACGCCTGGCCGAGCATTCGGATATTCGTGAAGCCGTGGTGCTGTGCCGTCAGGATGAGCCTGGTGACAAGCGTCTGGTCGCTTATGTCACGGCGCAGCAGACTGAAACTGCGCTGGACATCGAACGCCTGCGCAACCATCTGCAAGGCTTGTTACCGGACTACATGGTGCCGGCAGCCTACGTGCAGCTCGATGCGCTGCCGCTGACCGCCAATGGCAAGCTCGATCGCAAGGCCCTGCCAGTGCCGGATGCGCAAGCGCTGATCAGTCGTGGTTACGAAGCACCGCAAGGTGAGGTCGAAGCAGTGCTGGCCGAGATCTGGGCCGAGGTACTGCTGGTCGAGCGGGTTGGTCGCTACGATAACTTCTTCGATCTGGGCGGGCACTCTCTGCTGGCCATGCGCATGGTGTCTCAAGTACGCCAACAGCTGGGCGTGGAATTACCGCTGGGCGAGCTGTTTGCACTCGGTGAACTGGCAGCGGTGGCCGCAGCGCTGAATGGCGTGGCGCGCAGTGAACTGACAGCAATCCTGCCGGTGAAGCGTGATCAGCCAATGCCATTGTCCTTCGCCCAGCAAAGGTTGTGGTTCCTGGCACAGATGGACGGCGGTAACGAAGCCTATAACATCCCGATGGCACTGAGCCTTGTGGGGGCGCTCGACGTCACCGCTCTGGCGCGAGCCCTGGCACGTATCGTCGAACGCCATGAAACCTTGCGCAGTCGATTTGTGACCTGTGAAGGCGCTGCGCAAGTACTGTTCGTGCCCACCTGCGCAGACGCCGGGCTGTCTGTCGAAGACATTCGTCATGCGCCTCATGGCCTGGAAGAGTTTATTCGGGTCGAGGCGGTAGCACCGTTCGATCTGGCTAACGGCCCGCTGATTCGCGCTCATTTGCTGCAAGTGGCCGACGACCGTCATGTGCTGCTGATGACTGTGCACCATATCGTCGCCGATGGCTGGTCGATGGCTGTCCTGAGCCAGGAACTGCTGGCGCTGTACCCGGCGTTCTGCCAGGGACAGCCCGATCCACTGCCGGCGCTGGCGATCCAGTACGCCGATTACGCGGTATGGCAACGTCGCTGGCTGTCCGGCGAACGCCTGCAACACCAGGCCGCCTATTGGCATCAGGCACTGGAGGGAGCGCCGACGCTGCTCACGTTGCCGACTGATCGGCCACGTCCGGCGCAGCAGGACTTCGCCGGTGCCAGCCTTGCCGTGCAACTGAATGCAAATCTGGCAGCAGACCTGCGCAAACTGGCACAACGTCAGGGCGTCACGCTGTACATGGCGCTGATGGCCGCCTGGGCGACGACACTCACGCGCCTTTCGGGTCAGGCCGACGTGGTGATTGGCAGCCCGGTGGCAGGGCGAGGCCATACCGAACTTGAAGACCTGATCGGCCTGTTCGTCAACACCCTGGCGGTGCGCATCGACACCTCGGGCAATCCGAGCGGCGAGGCGCTGCTGGCCCGGGTCAAGGCCCGCGTACTGGAAGCACAGGAGCATCAGGACCTGCCGTTCGAACAGGTTGTGGAAGTCGTTCGCCCGACACGCAGCCTGGCCCATCCTCCTTTGTTCCAGACCACGCTGAACTGGATGCCGGGAAAAAACGTTGCCGATTCGCTTGGCGACCTGAGAGTGGAGCCGGTCGAGCAGAACAGTCAGGTGTCCAAATTCGACCTTTCGCTGAACCTGAGCGAGCAGGGCGAGACGCTGGCAGGGACGCTGGACTACGCCACGGCGCTGTTCGACGAAACCACGGCGCAACGGTATCTCGGCTATTTCATGCAGATCCTCGAAGCCCTGGCGGCTGATGAGCAGACGCATCTTGATCGCATCCCGCTGGTCGGCGAAGAGGAACGCCGTTACCTGCTGGAAACGCTCAACACGACGGCGCTGGCGCAAGTTGATGACGAGCAGACCGTGCACGCCATGATCGAAGCCCGGGCAGCCAGCGCGCCTGAAGGTGTCGCGGCTCAGGTGGGCGAGCATTGCCTGCACTATGGCGAGATGAACCATCGCGCCAACGCCCTGGCCCATCACCTGATCAGTCTAGGCGTAGGTGTCGATGATCGCGTGGCGGTCATGGCCCGTCGCGGGCTGGACACGCTGGTGGCCATGCTCGCCGTCCTCAAGGCAGGCGCAGGCTATGTCCCGGTCGATCCGTCGCACCCTGACGAGCGCATTGCCTATCTGCTGACCGACAGCGCACCCAAAGTGCTGCTGACCCAGCAGGCTCTGATGAACCGTGTGCCGCAAACGTCTGCACCGGTCATCGCCTTTGACCGCCCTGAATGGCCGCAACGCCTGGAAAACCCGCAAGTGGCGGGGCTCACCCCCACGCATCTGGCTTACGTAATCTACACCTCCGGCTCCACTGGCCAGCCAAAAGGCGTGATGGTCGAGCACCGCACCCTCGGTAACCTGATCGACTGGCATTGTCAGGCCTTCGATCTGCAGGCTGGCAGTCATACCGCCAGCGTCGCAGGCTTCGGCTTCGACGCCATGGCCTGGGAAGTCTGGCCGGCGCTGTGTGCCGGGGCGACCCTGCACCTTCCGCCTGCGGACGTGGGTAATGAACAGATCGATGCGCTGCTCGACTGGTGGATCGCTCAACCGCTGCAGGTGGCCTTCCTGCCGACCCCGGTCGCCGAATATGCCTTCAGCCGCGACCTGTCTCACCCCACCTTGCGTACGCTCTTGATCGGTGGCGACCGTCTGCGCCAGTTCCAGCGCGATCCGGGCTTTACCGTCATCAACAACTATGGCCCGACCGAGGCCACGGTGGTCGCCACGTCGGGGCGTTTGCTGCCCGACGGCAGACTCGACATCGGCACACCGATTGCCAATACCCGCGTGTATCTGCTCGATGAGCATCAACAACTGGTGCCGCTGGGTGTGGCGGGCGAGCTGTACGTCGCCGGAGAAGGCGTGGCGAGGGGGTATCTGAACCGACCGGAGATGACCGCCCAGCGCTTTCTGCGTGATCCGTTCCACGCCAACGCCCGGATGTACCGCACCGGCGACCTGGCACGCTGGAACGCCGATGGCACTCTCGACTACCTGGGGCGCAATGATGATCAGGTCAAGATTCGCGGCGCGCGCATCGAACTGGGCGAGATCGAAGCGCAGCTAAGTCGGTTGCCGGGCATTGAAGAAGCGCTGGTGCTGGCCCGAGAGGACGAACCGGGACAGCCAAGGCTGACGGCGTATTTCATCGAGCGCGACGGTTCGCTGTCGACGCCGGTGGCAGAACTGCGCTCTGCCTTGCTGACAGTGCTGCCTGGCTACATGGTGCCCAGCGCCTTCGTGCGTCTGGACGCCTGGCCGCTGACGGCCAATGGCAAAGTCGACCGCAAGGCCCTGCCAATGCCGGATCGCAACGCGCTTCCGGATTGGGACTACGAGGAACCCCAGGGGCCGGTGGAAATGGCCGTGGCCGAGATCTGGAGTTCGTTGCTGCACGTCGAGCGGGTGGGTCGTCATGACCACTTCTTCGAGCTGGGCGGGCACTCGCTGTTGGCCGTCAACCTGATCGCGCAAATGCGGCGCCAGGGGCTCGATGCCGATATTCGCACCCTGTTCACACAGCCGACGCTGGCCGCGCTGGCTGCGGCGGTGGGTAGCCTGAATGAAATAACAGTCCCGCAAAACGCCATCCCGGACGACTGCAAGCGCATTACGCCAGAGCTGCTGCCACTGGTCGATCTCGATCAGGCCGCCATCGACCTCATTGTCGCCAGCGTGCCCGGCGGCGTGGAAAATGTGCAGGACATCTACCCGCTGGCACCACTGCAGGAGGGGATTCTCTACCACCATCTGGCTGCCGAACAAGGCGATCCGTACGTCCTGCAAACGGTATTCGAGACTGCTGACCGAACGCGTTTGAATGCCTTTGTCGATGCCTTGCAAAGTGTGATTGATCGCCACGACATCCTGCGAACTGCAGTACTTTGGCAAGGCCTGGAAACACCGGTGCAGGTTGTCTGTCGTCAGGCTCGGCTGTTGCTGGAGCAGGTCGAACTCGACCCGCTCGAGGGGCCGATCATGGAGCAACTGCAACAGCGCTTCGACCCTCGCCATTCGCGGCTGGACATTAGCCAGGCACCACTTCTGCGGCTGATCTTCGCCGAAGACCAGCCCAACCAGCGTTGTGCGGCGATCCTGCTGTTCCATCACATGGTCCTCGACCATACAGCGATGGAGATTGTGCTCCACGACATGCAGGCGCATCTGCTGGGGCAGGCTGACCAACTCGAAGCAGCCATTCCGTATCGTAACTATGTGGCCCAGGCTCGCCTGGGTGTAAGCCGCGAGGCCCACGAAGCGTTTTTCCGCGAATTGCTCGGTGACATTGACGAACCGACGCTGCCGTTCGGGCTGCTGGATGTGCAAGGGGATGGCCGCGATGTTGAAGAAAGCAGCCTGATACTGGACCGGCAGTTGAATAGGCGTCTGCGCGCCCAGGCACGGCAGCTGGGGGTAAGCGCCGCAAGTCTGATGCATCTGGCGTGGGCTCAGGTATTGAGTCAGGTATCGGGCAGGCGCACCGTCGTATTCGGCACCGTGTTGATGGGCCGCATGCACAGTGGCGAAGGCGCCGAACGGGCGTTGGGCATGTTCATCAATACCTTGCCGCTGCGCGTCGATCTGGCCGGGCAGGGTGCACGGGACGGCGTACGAGCGACCCATGCCCGACTCACCGCATTGCTCGGTCATGAACACGCGCCGCTGGTGCTGGCGCAGCGTTGCAGCGGCGTGGCGGCACCGTTGCCACTGTTCAGCGCGCTACTCAACTACCGCCACAGCAGCGTGGCAGAACCCACCAACGAATCGATCGAGGCCTGGCGCGGCATCGACGTGCAGAATGGTGAGGAACGCACCAACTACCCGTTGACCTTGAACGTCGATGATCAGGGTGACGGTTTCAGATTTTCAGTGCTGGTGACCGGCAAAGTCGGTGCCGGGCGAGTCTGCGGGTACCTGCAGACCGCGCTGGAAAATCTGCTTGTCGCGCTGGAGCAGTCACCGGACGCCGCGCTCGAAAGCCTGCCTATCCTGCCTGCTGCCGAGCGTGAGCAGTTGCTGGTGCAGTTCAACGACACCGCGCTGGATTACCCGCAGCAGCAGACCATTCACGGGCTGTTTGAAGCGCAGGCCGAGCGCACACCGCAAGCCATGGCAGTGGTTCATGGAAAACAACGCCTGACCTATCGCGAGCTTAACGAACAGGCCAACCGCCTGGCGCATGCCTTGCGCAAGCAGGGCGTGCAGCCGGATTCGCGGGTCGGGATCTGTGTGGAACGCGGCGTGGAGATGGTCGTCGGGTTGCTGGCGATCCTCAAGGCAGGTGGCGGTTACGTGCCACTCGACCCGGCTTACCCGGTAGAACGAATTGCCTACATGTTGCAGGACAGCGCGCCTGCCGCTGTGCTGGCGCAGTCGGCGACTGAGGCGTTACTGGTCGACGTCTCGGTACCTGTGATCAATCTTGATGCAAGCAACTGGCAGGAAGAATCCGCCCGGAATCCGCAGGTGCCGGGCCTGACTTCAGCGCATCTTGCGTACCTGATCTACACCTCAGGTTCGACCGGCCTGCCGAAAGGCGTGATGATCGAGCACCGCAATACTGTGAACTTCCTCAGTTGGGCGCACACGGCATTCGACGGCTCTGCGCTGGAAAAAACACTGTTCTCCACCTCGCTGAACTTCGACCTCGCGGTCTACGAGTGCTTTGCGCCGCTCACCTCGGGTGGCAGCATCGGGGTGGTCACAAACGTGCTGGAACTGCAACACGGCGAGCACGATATCGGCCTGGTCAACACCGTACCGTCGGCGCTGAAAGCGCTGCTGGAAATCAACGGTTTGCCAGAGTCGGTCCATACCGTCAACGTCGCCGGTGAAGCACTCAAACGCAGTCTGGTGGAAAACCTGTTCGAGAAAACCAGCGTGCAGCGCCTGTGCAATCTCTATGGCCCGTCGGAAACCACCACTTACTCAAGCTGGGTGGCGATGGATCGCGAAAACGGCTTCGCTTCGCACATCGGCAAACCAGTGGGCAATACACAGTTTTACCTGCTGGATGAGCAACAACAGCCCGTGCCACTGGGTGTAGCGGGAGAGATCTACATCGGCGGCGCGGGCGTGGCCCGCGGCTACCTGAACCGTGACGACCTGACTGCCGAACGCTTCCTCGCGGATCCGTTCAGCCGGCAGCCCCAGGCACGTATGTATCGCACCGGCGACCTGGGTCGCTTCCTGCCAGACGGCAATATCGAATACCTGGGCCGTAACGACGATCAGGTGAAGATTCGCGGCTTCCGTATCGAGCTCGGCGAGATCGACGCGTGTCTGGCCAGGCATCCTGCCGTCCAGGATACGGTAGTCACCGCTCGTGAAGACGTCCCCGGTGACAAACGCCTGGTGGCGTATTACACGGTCCGGTCGACGCAAACGGAACCAGCCATCGACAGCCTGCGCGGCTGGCTGCTAGGGCAGTTGCCGGCCTACATGGTCCCGGTGGCCTATGTGCGTCTCGATGCATTGCCTCTCACCCCTAACGGCAAACTTGACCGCAAGGCGCTCCCTGCGCCGGGCGAGGGCGCGTTGATCAGCCGTGGCTACGAAGCTCCGCAAGGCGAGAGAGAAGTACTGATCGCCGAGATCTGGCAAGACTTGCTGGGTGTGACGCAGGTTGGCCGACATGACCATTTTTTTGAGCTGGGAGGTCACTCCCTGCTCGCCGTCAGCCTGATGGAACGCATGCGTCAGGAAGGCCTGGAGGCCGAGGTCAAGTCGCTGTTCAAACACCCCACCCTCATGGAATACGCAGCAACAACGGAAAGAATGGAGATTGTTCTGTGAGCATGATTGAACTGTTGGCAGTACTGGAAGAGAAAGATGTGCAGCTCGCCGTCAAAGGCGACCAACTGGTCGTCAGCGGCAAGCGACAGTCCCTCATGGAGCCCGCCGTGCTGGCGCTGTTGCGCGAGAACAAGGCGGCATTGATCGAACTGATCAATGCCGGCGAGTATTACAGCGGCAAGGCCGATGAAGTGGAGGTTCCCGCCCAGGCGATTGTGCCGGGCTGCGAGCGCATCACCCCGGAAATGTTGCCGCTGATGAAACTCGACCAGGCAGCCATCGAAAGCATCGTTGCCCGCGTTCCTGGCGGCGTGCGCAATGTGCAGGACATCTACCCGCTGGCGCCGTTGCAGGAAGGCATTCTTTATCACCACATTGCCGCCGAACAAGGCGATCCATACGTGCTACAGGCACAGTTTACGATTGCCAGCCGGAAGCTTTTCGACGAGTTCACCACGGCCTTGCAGCAGATCATCGACCGCCACGACATCCTGCGTACCAGCGTGTTATGGGAAGGCCTGGACGAGCCGGTTCAAGTTGTGTGGCACAAGGCTGATCTGGTGCTCAGCGAAATCACCCTTGAGCCTGACGCCGGTACCGCCAGCGAGCAGTTGCAACAACGCTTCGACCCACGGCATTACCGCCTCGATATCAGCCAGGCACCCTTGCTGCGGCTGGCCTTCACCCACGACGTGGCCAACCAGTGCTGGGTGGCGATGTTGCTGTTTCACCACATCGCCATCGACCATGCGGCGCTGGACCAGATCCATCATGAACTCCATGCGCACCTGAGCGGTCAGGCCCACACCCTGGGCGAGCCAGTGCCGTATCGCAACTATGTGGCCCAGGCCCGGCTCGGCGTCACGAACAAGCAGCACGAAGGGTTTTTCCGCGAGATGCTCGGCGACGTCGACGAGCCTACGCTGCCGTTCGGCCTGCACGATGTGCGCGGCGACGGCCATGGTATCGAAGAAGCGCATCAGACCCTGCCTTTAGAGCTGAGCCGACGCTTGCGAAATCAGGCCCGACTGCAAGGGGTGAGCGCGGCGAGCTTGCATCACCTTGCCTGGGCACAGGTGCTCGGGCGCCTGTGCGGGCGCAGCAACGTCGTATTCGGCACCGTACTGCTCGGGCGTATGCGCGGCGGCGAGGGGGTTCGCCGGGCCTTGGGGATGTTTATCAATACGTTGCCGCTGCGGGTGGACGTGGGTGAGCAGGATGTGCGCGCCGGGGTCAAGGCGACCCATATACGTTTGACTGCATTGCTCGGCCACGAACACGCCTCGCTGGCGTTGGCCCAGCGTTGCAGCGGTGTATCAGCACCGACGCCACTGTTCAGCGCACTGCTCAACTATCGCCACAGTTCAGCTGAAGCGGCGACCGATCAGGAAGTCACCGATCAGACCGCTCAACTCTGGGAAGGGATTGAGGTGAGGGGCGGCGAAGAACGCACCAACTACCCATTGATTTTATCCCTCGACGATTTTGGCGAAGGATTCAGCCTGAATGTTCAGGCTGTCACCGGTATCGGTGCCCAGCGGGTTTGCGGGTATATGCAGACGGCGCTGGAAAGCCTGGTGCATGCACTGGAGCAGACACCGCAAACGTCGTTGAACAGCTTGCCGATCTTGCCGGCCGACGAGCGTGAGCAGTTACTGGTGCAGTTCAACGACACCGCGCTGGATTACCCGCAGCAACAGACCATTCACGGGCTGTTTGAAGCACAGGTCGAGCGCACACCGGAAGCCATGGCAGTGGTTCATGGCGAACAACGCCTGACCTATCGCGAGCTTAACCAGCAGGCCAACCGCCTGGCCCATGCCCTGCGCAAGCAGGGCGTGCAGCCGGATTCTCGCGTCGGCATCTGCGTTGAGCG
Source organism: Pseudomonas syringae group sp. J248-6 (assembly GCF_032586995.1). NCBI lineage: Bacteria > Pseudomonadati > Pseudomonadota > Gammaproteobacteria > Pseudomonadales > Pseudomonadaceae > Pseudomonas > Pseudomonas syringae group sp. J248-6. Next base: position 106,238 of record NZ_JAWHOP010000001.1, read on the forward strand.
CGGCGTGGAGATGGTCGTCGGTTTGCTGGCGATTCTCAAGGCGGGCGGCGGTTACGTGCCGCTGGACCCGTCGTATCCGGTAGAACGAATTGCCTACATGTTGCAGGACAGTGCTCCGGCAGCAGTACTGGCGCAAACCGCGACTCAGGGCTTGCTGGCCGACGTTTCAGTGCCTGTCATCAATCTTGATCTGAACGATTGGCAGGACCAATCCGTCCAGAATCCGCAGGTGCCGGGGCTGACTTCAGCGCATCTTGCGTACCTGATCTACACCTCGGGCTCGACCGGTCTGCCGAAAGGCGTGATGATCGAACACCGCAACACCGTTAACTTCCTGACCTGGGCGCACAAGGCTTTCGACGGCTCTGCACTCGAAAAAACGCTGTTCTCCACCTCATTGAACTTCGATCTTGCGGTTTATGAGTGCTTCGCGCCGCTGACGTCGGGCGGCAGCATCGAAGTGGTCAAAAACGTCCTTGAACTGCAACACGGCGAGCACGATATCGGCATGATCAACACCGTACCGTCGGCGCTTAAAGCACTGTTGGACGTTGACGGGCTGCCGACGTCGGTCCATACGGTCAACGTCGCCGGTGAAGCGCTGAAACGCAGCCTGGTTGAATCGCTGTTCGAAAAAACCGGCGTGCAGCGCCTGTGCAACCTCTACGGTCCCTCGGAAACCACCACCTACTCAAGCTGGGTGGCGATGGACCGCGAAGATGGCTTCGCAGCGCACATTGGCAAGCCAGTCGGCAATACACAGTTTTACCTGCTGGACGAACAGCAACAGCCTGTGCCACTGGGCGTTGCCGGTGAGATCTACATCGGCGGTGCTGGCGTGGCGCGGGGTTATCTGAACCGTGACGACCTGACTGCCGAACGTTTCCTCAAAGACCCGTTCAGCCAAAACCCAGCGGCACGCATGTACCGCACCGGCGACCTGGGTCGCTACCTGCCAGACGGCAATATCGAATACCTCGGCCGTAACGACGATCAGGTGAAAATCCGCGGCTTCCGTATCGAATTGGGCGAGATCGATGCACGCCTGGCCAAACACCCGGCGGTCCATGAAGCGGTAGTCACCGCCCGCGAGGACATTCCGGGCGACAAACGCCTGGTGGCTTATTACACCGTCCAGGCAGCTCACACTGAGCCAGACATCGACAGCCTGCGCGGCTGGCTGCAGGAACAACTGCCGGCCCACATGATCCCTGCGGCCTACGTGCGTCTCGACGCAATGCCGCTGACCCCGAACGGCAAACTCGACCGCAAGGCCCTGCCAGCACCGGACGGTGACTCACTGATCAGCCGTGGCTACGAAGCCCCACAAGGTGAAACCGAAACGCAGATCGCTGCTATCTGGAAAGACTTGCTGGGCGTTGAACAGGTCGGTAGACATGACAACTTCTTCGAGCTGGGCGGACACTCACTGTTGGCAGTCAGCCTCATAGGGCACATGCGTCAGTTGGGCCTGAGCGCCGATGTGCGTGCGCTGTTCGGCCAGCCGACGTTGGCCGCACTGGCTGCTGCGGTCGGTGGTGGCACGGCAGTCATGGTACCGGCCAATCTGATCGCCGGGGATTGCCAACGCATTACGCCCGAGCTGCTGCCGTTGATCAATCTGACCCAGGTGCAGATCGATAAGGTCGTGGCAAGCGTGCCGGGTGGCGTGGCGAATGTGCAGGACATCTACCCGCTGGCACCGTTGCAGGAAGGCATTCTCTATCACCACCTGGCCGCCGAAAGCGGCGATCCCTATGTGTTGCAGACTCAGTTCGCCTTTGATAACCGCGAACGTATGGACGCTTTTGTTCAAGCGTTGCAAACGGTTATAGACCGTCACGATATTCTGCGCACCAGTGTGGTGTGGCAAAGCCTTGAGTCCCCGCTGCAGGTGGTCTGGCGTAAGGCCCAATTGCACCTTGAAGCGCTCGAACTGGATCCTGTGAACGGCGATATCGGCGTGCAACTGCACAGCCGCTTCGACCCGCGTCACTACCGCCTGGACATCGGTCAGGCACCGTTGATGCGCGTGGTCTATGCCGAAGATCCGCCCAACCAGCGGATTTGCGCGATGTTGCTGTTCCACCACATGGCCCTGGACCACACTGCGCTGGAAGTGGTGAAGCACGAAATACAGAACGGCTTGCTCGGCGAGGCCGAAGCCTTGGCAGCGTCGGTGCCCGTGCCGTACCGCAACTATGTGGTTCAGGCACGCCAGGGTGTCAGCCAGGCTGATCACGAAACGTTCTTCCGCGACATGCTGGGCGATATCCTCGAGCCGACCCTACCGTACGGCCTGCTGGATGTGCAGGGCGATGGCAGCCACGTGAAGGAAGCCAGCCTGACGCTGGACCCTCAACTGAATCTGCGCCTGCGGGCTCAGGCCCGGCAGCAAGGCGTCAGCGCCGCCAGCCTGGTGCATCTGGCCTGGGGCCAGGTGCTCGGCACTGTTTCGGGCAAGCGTGACGTGGTGTTCGGTACGGTGTTGATGGGGCGGATGCAGGCCGGTGAGGGCGCCGAACGCGCCTTGGGCATGTTCATCAACACCTTGCCGCTGCGGGTTTCGGTAGGTGAGCAGGGCGTGCGTGACGAGGTCAAGGCGACCCATAAGCGCGTGACCGCGTTACTCGGTCACGAACATGCATCCCTTGCCCTGGCCCAGCGTTGCAGCGGCGTTGCCGCACCGACGCCGCTTTTCAGCGCCTTACTCAACTACCGTCACAGTGCAGCTGCCAGCGTTTCCGAACAGGCGGTCCAGGCCTGGCACGGTATTCATGTTCTGAGCAGTGAAGAACGTGCCAATTATCCACTGAGCTTGAGCGTCGATGACTTTGGCGACGGTTTCAGCCTGAATGCACAGGCGGTGGCGGGTATCGATGCGCGGCGCATCTGCGATTACATGCAGACCGCCTTGAGTCATCTGGTCGAGGCCCTTGAATCCGCCCCGGATTCAGCGGTATGCAACCTGCAGGTGGTGCCGGAAGCCGAGCGGCAGCAACTGCTGTTGGCGTTCAACGACACCAAGCAAGACTACCCGCGGCAGCAGACCGTGCACGCCATGATTGAAGCCCGGGCAGTCAGCGCACCCGAAAGTGTCGCGGCTCAGGTGGGCGAGCATTGCCTGCACTACGGCGAGATGAACCATCGCGCCAACGCTCTGGCCCATCACCTGATCAGTCTCGGTGTCTGTGTGGATGATCGTGTGGCAGTCATGGCCCGTCGCGGACTGGACACGCTGGTGGCCATGCTCGCCGTCCTCAAGGCAGGCGCAGGCTATGTCCCGGTCGATCCGTCACACCCTGACGAACGCATTGCCTATCTGCTGGCCGACAGCGCACCCAAAGTTCTGCTGACCCAGCAGGCCCTGATGAACCGTGTGCCGCAAACGTCTGCACCGGTCATCGCCTTTGACCGCCCTGAATGGTCGCAACGCCTGGAAAACCCGCAAGTGGCGGGGCTCAACCCCACGCATCTGGCTTACGTAATCTACACCTCCGGCTCCACTGGCCAGCCAAAAGGCGTGATGGTAGAGCACCGTACCCTCGGTAACCTGATCGACTGGCATTGTCAGGCCTTCGATCTCCAGGCTGGCAGCCATACCGCCAGCGTCGCTGGCTTCGGTTTCGACGCCATGGCCTGGGAAGTCTGGCCGGCGCTGTGTGCCGGGGCGACCCTGCACCTGCCGCCTGCGGACCTGGGTAATGAACAGCTTGATGCGCTGCTCGACTGGTGGATCGCCCAGCCGCTGCAGGTGGCTTTCCTGCCGACGCCGGTTGCCGAGTACGCCTTCAGCCGCGACTTGTCTCACCCCACCTTGCGTACGCTATTGATCGGTGGCGACCGTCTGCGCCAGTTCCAACGCGATCCAGGCTTCACCGTCATCAACAACTACGGCCCGACCGAGGCCACGGTGGTCGCCACGTCGGGGCGTTTGCTGCCCGACGGCAGACTCGACATCGGCACACCGATTGCCAATACCCGCGTGTACCTGCTCGACGAGCATCAACAACTGGTGCCGCTGGGTGTGGCGGGCGAGCTGTACGTCGCCGGAGAAGGCGTGGCGAGGGGGTATCTGAACCGACCGGAGATGACCGCCGAGCGCTTTCTGCGTGATCCGTTCCACGCCGACGCACGGATGTACCGCACCGGCGATCTGGCACGCTGGAACGCCGATGGCACTCTCGACTATCTGGGGCGTAACGATGATCAGGTGAAAATCCGCGGCTTACGCGTTGAGCTGGGTGAAATCGAAGCACGCCTGGCCGAACACGCCGATGTTCGTGAAGCCGTGGTGCTGTGCCGCCAGGATGTTCCTGGTGACAAGCGTCTGGTGGCGTATGTCACGACGCAGCAGCCTGAAACGGTGCTCGACATCGAACACCTGCGCAGCCATCTGCAAGGCACATTGCCGGACTACATGGTGCCGACAGCCTATGTGCAGCTCGATGCGCTGCCGCTGACCGCCAACGGCAAGCTCGACCGCAAGGCCCTGCCAATGCCGGATGCGCAATCGCTGATCAGTCGTGGCTATGAAGCACCACAGGGCGAGGTAGAGATCCAACTGGCATCGATCTGGGCTGATGTACTCACGGTCGAACAGGTCGGTCGCCATGACCACTTCTTCGAACTGGGCGGCCACTCGCTGCTGGCAGTGAAATTGATCGAGCGCATGCGTCAGGTCGGCCTGAGTGCCGATGTGCGCGTACTGTTCAGCCAGCCTACGCTGGCGGCACTGGCGACAGCGGTCGGCGGTGGCACGGAAGTCGTGGTGCCAGCCAATCTGATTCCGGAACGCTGCGAACACATCACCCCGGACCTGCTGCCGCTGATCAGCCTGACTCAGGCGCAGATCGACTGCGTGGTAAAGCATGTGCCCGGCGGTGCTATTAACGTGCAGGACATTTACCCGCTGGCGCCTTTGCAGGCAGGTATTCTTTATCACCACATCAGTGCCGAGCAGGGCGATCCATACACCCTGAAAGCCCTGTTCAGTCTGCGCGACCGCGCACGACTGGACGATTTCAGCCACGCCTTGCAAGCGGTTATCAATCGTCACGATATCCTGCGTACCGCTGTACTGTGGGAAGGTCTCGACGAACCGGTGCAAGTGGTGCTGCGCCAAGCTGAAATGCACGTCACCGAGTTGTGCCTCGATCCGGTAAACGGCCCGATTGATGAACAGTTGCACGAGCGCTTCGATCCCCGGCATTACCGCCTCGATGTGCGTCAAGCGCCCTTGATGCAGATTGTCTTTACCCATGACCCGCTCAACGATCGCTGGCTGGCGATGCTGCTGTTCCATCACTTGGTCAATGACGCAACCTCGCTGTACGTGGTGCTGCATGAAATGCAGGCGCACTTGCTAGGTCAGGGTGCTTCTCTGGGTCAGAGCGTGCCGTATCGCAACTACGTGGCCCAGGCCCGGCTGGGTGTCAGCGATGCGCAGCACGAAGCTTTCTTCCGCGAAATGCTCGGTGATATCGACGAGCCAACGCTACCGTTCGGTTTGCAGGATGTGCAGGACGGCGGCGGTGACATCGAAGAGGCGAGTGTGATCCTGCCCGCTGAACTGAACCTGCGTTTGCGGACTCAGGCTCGACAGGCAGGCGTCAGCGCCGCGAGCCTGATGCATCTGGCCTGGGCACGGGTGCTCGGCAGCGTCTCGGCCCGTGAACAGGTGGTGTTCGGTACAGTACTGCTGGGCCGTATGCAGGCCGGCGAGGGTGCAGACCACTCGTTGGGCATGTTTATCAACACCTTGCCACTGCGCGTCGATATCGGCGCGACAACGGTGGTCGAGGGATTGAAAGCGACCCACGGGCAACTAACGGCTTTGCTGGGCCACGAACACGCGCCACTGGTACTCGCCCAACGCTGTAGCGGCGTGGATGCCCCGGCGCCACTGTTCAGTGCGTTGCTCAACTATCGACACAGTGTCGTGAGCGACGTTTCAGCGGAAACCGCCACTGCCTGGGAGGGGATCGAGTCCTTCGGTGCCAAAGACCATACCAACTACCCGTTGACCCTGAATATCGATGACGTAGGCAACGGTTTCAACCTGACGGTACTGGTCAGCAGCACCGTCGGTGCCAAACGCGTCTGTGGCTACATGCAGACCGTGCTGGAGCATCTGTCGAATGCCCTGGAGCAGTCACCGTCCTCGACCCTCGACAGCCTGCCGATCCTGCCCGCTGCCGAACGTGAGCAGTTGCTGGTGACGTTCAACGACACCGCGCGGGACTATCCGCAGCAACAGACCGTGCATAGCCTGTTTGAAGCTCAGGTGCGGGCGTGCCCCGAGGCCTGTGCAGCAATCCACCACGGCGTTGCAGTGAGCTATGCCGAACTCAACACTCGGGCCAACCGTCTGGCGCGGCATCTGCTGGGGCTTGGTGTGCAGCCCGGTGACAGCGTGGCGATTTTGCTGGAACGCAGCCATGACCTGCTCGCCAGTCAGCTGGCAGTGCTCAAGTGCGCGGCGGTGTATGTGCCGCTGGACATCAATGCCCCGGTAGAGCGTCAGGCGTTCATGATCGAGGACAGCCAGGCGCGTGTACTGCTCACTCACAGCCAAGTGTCGCTGGAAACCGCTGCCCAGCGTGTCGATCTCGACGGTTTGACCCTGAACGATCTGAAAGACACTGATCTGGCGTTGCCGCAGTCCGGCGAAAGCGTCGCCTACATCATGTACACCTCTGGCTCTACCGGCACGCCTAAAGGTGTGTTGGTGCCGCATCGGGCCATAAGCCGTCTGGTGATCAACAACGGTTACGCCGATTTCAATGCGCAGGATCGTGTGGCATTTGCCTCCAACCCGGCGTTTGATGCCAGCACGCTGGATGTCTGGGCACCGCTGCTCAATGGCGGCTGTGTGGTGGTGATCGGGCAGAACGACTTGCTCTCCCCATTGAATTTCCAGCGCCTGCTGCTGGAGCAATCGGTAACCGTGCTGTGGATGACCGCCGGTTTATTCCATCAATACGCTTCGGGGCTGGGCGAGGCCTTTTCGCGCCTGCGCTACCTGATTGCCGGCGGCGACGTGCTGGACCCGGCCGTTATAGGCCGGGTGTTGGCGAATAATCCGCCACAGCATCTGCTCAACGGTTATGGCCCGACCGAGGCGACGACCTTTTCCGCAACCTACGAGATTGTTTCGGTCGGCAATGGCTCGATTCCTATTGGCAAACCCGTAGGCAACAGCCGCCTGTATGTGCTCGATAGCCAAGGCCAACCCGTGCCGTTGGGCGTGCCCGGCGAGCTGTATATCGGCGGGCAAGGCGTTGCCAAGGGCTATTTGAACCGTGATGAATTGAGCACCACGCAGTTTGTCTTCGATCCGTTCAATCCGTCGGAAAACGCACTGATGTACCGCACCGGCGATTTGGTTCGCTGGCGCGCCGACGGCAACCTGGAGTATCTCGGCCGCAATGACGAGCAGGTGAAGATTCGTGGTTTCCGCGTTGAACTGGGTGAAATCGAAGCGCGCCTGGCCAAACACTCCGCTGTTCGCGAAGCCGTAGTGCTGTGCCGTCAGGATGTGCCTGGCGACAAGCGTCTGGTGGCTTATTTCACCGCACAGCAGCCTGTCGACATCGAACACCTGCGCAACCATCTGCAAGGCACGTTGCCGGACTACATGGTGCCGGCAGCCTACGTGCAGCTTGACGCTCTGCCGCTGACCGCCAACGGCAAGCTTGACCGCAAGGCGCTGCCAGTGCCGGATGCGCAAGCGCTGATCAGCCGTGGTTATGAAGCACCGCAAGGCGAAGCCGAGACCCTGCTGGCAGCGATCTGGGCGGATGTACTGACGGTCGAACAGGTCGGTCGTCATGATCACTTCTTCGAACTGGGCGGCCATTCGCTGCTGGCAGTGATGCTCATCGAACGCATGCGTCAGGTCGGCCTGAGTACCGACGTACGTGCGCTGTTCAACCAGCCGACCCTGGCCGCGCTCGCCGCAGCGGTGGGCGGGTACACCGACGTGCAAGTGCCGGATAACCTGATCGTGCCGGACTGCGAGCGTATTACCCCGGACATGCTGCCGCTGGCTGACCTCGATCAGGCAGGGATTGATCGGGTCGTCGCCAGCGTGCCGGGCGGCCTGGCCAACATTCAGGACATCTATGCTCTGGCCCCCTTGCAGGAAGGCATTCTCTATCACCATCTGGCTGCGGATGAAGGTGATCCCTATGTCTTGCAGATGCTCTTCGCGTTCGATGATCGCGAGTGCCTGGCCGGTTTCGCAGCAGCCTTGCAGAGCGTGGTCGAACGCCACGACATCCTGCGCACCAGCGTGGTCTGGGAAGGGCTTGAGCAGCCGGTACAGGTGGTATGGCGCAACGCGAAACTGAGCCTGGAAGAGGTGGCCATCGACCCGCTCGACGGTGATGTGCTGACACGACTGCGCGAGCGTTTTGACCCACGGCACTATCGCCTGGACATCGGCCAGGCGCCGCTGATGCGTATTGCCTACGCCGAGGACACCACCCACCAGCGGCTGGTCGGCATGTTGCTGTTCCACCATCTGGCGCTGGATCACACTTCGCTGGAAGTGGTAGTGGAGGAAATGCAGGCCAGCCTGCAGGGTCAGATCGAGCAATTGTCGGCCCCGGTGCCTTATCGCAACCATGTGGCACAGGCGCGCCTGGGTATCAGCCAGGCTGAACACGAAGCGTTTTTCCGCGACATGCTCGGCGACATCGACGAACCAACACTGGCTTACGGCATACAGGACGTGCAGGGCGATGGCAGTGGCATCGAGGAAGTGAATCAGTTACTCGACAGCCAACTGAGCAGCCGTATACGCAGCATTGCGCGGCAGTTGGGGGTCAGCGCTGCAAGCCTTGCCCACCTGGCATGGGCTCAGGTGGCTGGTCGGGTCTCAGGGCGCGAAGAAGTCGTGTTCGGCACTGTACTGATGGGCAGGATGCAGGGCGGCAACGGTGCCGACCGCGCGCTGGGAATGTTCATCAACACCTTGCCGCTGCGCATCAGCGTCGGCAGCCAGAGCGCTCTGGCGGCGGTCAAGGTCACTCACCAACGCCTCTCGGCACTATTGGGGCATGAGCATGCTTCGCTGTCGCTGGCCCAGCGCTGCAGCGGTGTGCCGAGTTCGCTGCCGCTGTTCAGCACCTTGCTCAACTACCGCCACAGCAACAACAGTGCGGCCTCGGCCGACACATTGTCAGCCTGGCAGGGCATTCAGACCCTGAGCATGGAAGAACGCACCAACTATCCGTTGTGCCTGAACGTCGATGACCTGGGCGATGACTTCATGCTCACCATTCAGGCCGTCCAGCAAATCAATGCCCAGCGCATCGGCGAGTACATGCAGGTTGCACTGCGCAGCCTGGTGGAAGCACTGGAACACACCCCGCAAGCAGCGCTGAACAGCCTGCCGATGCTGCCGGACGATGAACGCGAGCTGTTGCTGACGGGTTTCAATGACACTGCCCATCCTTATCCTCGCGACGTGTTGATTCACCAACTGTTCGAACAACAGGCCGCCCAGCGTCCGGGTACTTGCGCCGTACGCGGCGACAGCGGACCGCTGCTCACTTACGCCGAACTCAACCAACAGGCCAACCAGCTCGCCCATCGCCTGATCGAACTGGGTGTGGAACCGGATACGCGGGTTGCGGTCAGCCTGCGTCGAGGACCGGAAATGGTCGTGGCGCTCTTGGGTATTCTCAAGGCCGGTGGCGCCTATGTGCCGATCGATCCGGACCTGCCGAGCGCGCGTCAGGCATACATGCTCGAAGACAGCTCGCCAAGGGCGGTGCTGACCATTCTGGACCTGAGCGAAAACCTGCCGGCCATGACGCTGCCTGTACTGATTCTGGATGACCACCAGGACAGCGCTCAGCTTGCCTCAAAGCCGATCAACAACCCGGATACCGAAGCTCTGGGTCTTCAGCCGAGTCATCTGGCCTATGTGCTGTACACCTCCGGTTCCACCGGCACGCCCAAAGGCGTAATGAATGAACACCTGGGTGTGGTCAACCGCCTGCTCTGGGCCCGTGACGCCTATCAAGTGAACAGTCAGGATCGGGTACTGCAAAAGACCCCGTTCGGCTTCGACGTGTCGGTCTGGGAGTTTTTCCTGCCGCTGCTCGCCGGTGCCGAACTGGTCATGGCCCGTCCCGGAGGCCATCAGGACCCCGACTATCTGGCGCAGGTCATGAGTGACGCGGGCATTACCCTGCTGCACTTTGTGCCTTCAATGCTCGATGTATTTCTGGAACACCGCTCAACCCGCGACTTCCCGCAATTGCGTCGAGTGCTGTGCAGCGGCGAGGCTTTGCCTCGTGCGTTGCAGCGCCGCTTTGAGCAACACCTCAAGGGCGTCGAACTGCATAACCTGTATGGCCCGACCGAAGCGGCCATCGACGTTACCGCCTGGGAATGCCGCCCGACGGATCCGGGCGACAGCGTGCCTATTGGCCGTCCGATTGCCAACATTCAGATGCACGTGCTGGATGCCCTGGGCCAGCTGCAACCACTGGGCGTGGCCGGTGAACTGCACATTGGCGGCATCGGCGTAGCGCGGGGTTATTTGAACCAGCCAGAACTGAGTGCCGAGCGTTTCGTCGCTGACCCGTTTTCCAGCGACCCGCAGGCCCGCCTGTACAAAACCGGCGACGTGGGTCGCTGGCTGGCCAATGGCGCGCTGGAATACCTGGGTCGTAATGACTTCCAGGTGAAGATTCGCGGCTTGCGTATCGAGATCGGCGAAATCGAGGCCGCTCTGGCCAAACACCCGGCGGTCCATGAAGCGGTAGTTACCGCCCGCGAGGACATACCCGGTGACAAACGTCTGGTGGCCTACTACACACGGTCTGCGGGGCACACTGCTGTCGATATCGAAACCCTGCGCGGTCACCTGCAGCAACAGTTGCCTGAATACATGGTTCCGGCCATTTACGTACTGCTCGATACCATGCCACTGACGCCGAACGGCAAGCTGGATCGCAAGGCGCTACCCGCACCGGACGGTGATGCGCTGATCAGCCGTGGCTACGAGGCGCCCGAAAGCGATACCGAGATGGCCATTGCGCATATCTGGCAAGACCTGCTGCAACTGGAGCAGGTCGGCAGGCATGACCACTTCTTCGAACTGGGCGGCCACTCTCTGCTGGCCGTCAAACTGATCGAGCGCATGCGCCAGATCGATCTGATTGCCGATGTACGCGTGCTGTTCAGCCAGCCGACCCTGTCTGCCCTGGCGGCGGCGGTGGGCGGCAAGGGGGCCGTCGAGGTGCCCGCCAATCTTATTCCCACCGACTGCGAGCGCATCACTCCAGACATGCTGCCGCTGGCATCGCTGAGCCAGGACGACATCGACCGCGTGGCGTCCAGCGTGCCCGGCGGCATGGCCAACGTGCAGGACATCTATGCCCTGGCGCCGCTGCAGGAGGGGATTTTGTATCACCACCTTGCAGCGGTCGAGGGTGACCCGTACCTGCAATACGCACTATTTTCCTTCGACAATAACCAGCGTCTGCACAGTTTCGCCCAGGCACTGCAAGCTGTAATCGCGCGGCACGATATCCTCCGCACCGCCGTGCTTTGGGAGCGTCTCGAGGCTCCGGTGCAAGTGGTCTGGCGTGAAGCGCCTCTGATGCTTGATGAGCTGGTAATAGACCCGGCCGATGGCGAGGTCACCGAACAGTTGCTCAAGCGTCTCGACCCGCGTCACACGCGCCTGGACATCCGTCAGGCGCCGATGCTGCGCATCGGTTATGCCCACGACGCGGTAAATAATCGCTGGCTGGGCATGCTGTTGTTCCACCACCTGGTTGACGACGCCACGTCGCTGCGCATTCTCACCAGCGAAATCGAGGCGCACATGCTCGGCCAGCAAGCCTCGCTGCCGCCGTCCGTGCCTTATCGCAATTACGTGGCCCAGGCCAGACTCGGTGTAAGCCGCGAGGAACATGAGGCGTTTTTCCGTGACATGCTCGGTGACATCGACGAGCCCACGCTGCCATTCGGCGTGCAGGACGTGCAGGGCAACGGGCGCGGTATCGAGGAAGCATGCCAGCGGGTCGATATCGACCTGAGTCAGCGCTTGCGGGCGCAGGCTCGTCAACTCGGGGTCAGCTCCGCCAGCCTGTATCACCTGGCCTGGGCCCGTGTACTGGGCGCGGTGTCAGGCAAAGACGATGTGGTGTTCGGCACCGTGTTGCTCGGTCGTTTGCAGGGCGGTGTCGGCTCCGACCGGGCGTTGGGAATGTTCATCAACACCTTGCCGCTGCGCGTCACGCTGGGGGAGCAGGGCGTGCGCAGCGGCCTGAAAACCACTCACGCACGGCTCAGTGGCTTGGTCGCCCATGAGCACGCCTCACTGGTACTGGCCCAGCGCTGCAGCGGGGTGCCCGCGTCAACGCCACTGTTCAGTGCCTTGCTTAACTACCGGCATGTCGACGCAGAGGTCAATCAGCAGGCTTTCGACGCCTGGCAGGGCATTGAACATCTGCACAGTGAAGAACGCACCAACTATCCGTTGACCCTTTCGGTCAACGATGAAGGGGTGGGCTTCAGCCTCACGGTCCAAACCATCGCCAGTATCGATGCGCAACGGGTCTGCGCGTATATGCAGACGGCGCTGGAGAGCATGGTCAGCACACTGGAGCAGTCCAGCGAGATGCCTCTGGCAGGTTTGTCGGTTGTGCCGGCAGCAGAGCGTGAGCAACTGGTGTTCGGGCTCAACGCTACCGAGCTGGATTACCCGCAGCAGCAGACCATTCATGGCCTGTTCGAAGCGCAGGTCGAGCGCTCGCCGCAGGCTTTGGCGGTGGTGCATGGCGAACTGCGCCTGACGTATGGCGAGCTCAACGACCAGGCCAACCGCCTGGCCCATGCCTTGCGTAAACAGGGCGTTCAGCCGGATTCCCGCGTGGGGATCTGCGTAGAACGCGGGGCGGAAATGATCGTCGGCTTGCTGGCGATCCTCAAGGCGGGCGGTGGCTATGTGCCGCTGGACCCGGCTTATCCGGCCGAACGAATTACTTACATATTGCAGGACAGTGAGCCAGCGGCGGTGTTGGTCAAGGCAGCCACTCGGCATTTGCTGGCAGGCGTTTCGGTGCAGACCATCGACCTTGATGATCAGAGCGCCTGGCAACACGAATCCATACAGAACCCGGAAGTCGAGGGCCTGACCTCGGCACATCTGGCGTACCTGATCTACACCTCGGGTTCGACCGGTATGCCGAAAGGCGTGATGATCGAACACCGCAACACCGTTAACTTCCTGACCTGGGCGCACACGGCTTTCGACGGATCTGCACTGGAAAAAACGCTGTTCTCCACCTCGCTGAACTTCGACCTAGCAGTCTACGAGTGCTTTGCGCCGCTGACATCGGGTGGCAGCATCAACGTGGTGAAAAACGTTCTTGAACTGCAACACGGCGAACACGATATCGGCCTGATCAACACCGTGCCGTCAGCGCTGAAAGCGCTGCTGGAAATCAACGGGTTGCCAGGATCGGTTCACACCGTCAACGTCGCTGGCGAAGCGCTCAAGCGCAGTCTGGTCGAATCACTGTTCGAGACAACCGGCGTGCAGCGCCTTTGCAACCTGTACGGGCCGTCCGAAACCACCACTTACTCAAGCTGGGTGGCGATGGACCGCGAAGACGGCTTCGCTCCGCATATCGGCAGGCCGGTGGGCAACACCCGGTTCTATCTGCTGGACGAGCAGCAACAGCTCGTTCCGCGAGGTATGCCGGGTGAAATCTACATCGGCGGGGCAGGTGTGGCCCGTGGTTATCTGAACCGCGATGATCTGACCGCAGAACGTTTCCTGAAAGACCCGTTCAGCCAGCAGCCCGCGGCACGCATGTACCGCACGGGTGACCTTGGCCGTTATCTGCCCGATGGCAATATCGAATACCTGGGTCGTAACGATGATCAGGTGAAAATCCGTGGTTTCCGTATCGAACTGGGCGAGATCGAAACGTGTCTGGCCAAGCACCCAGGGGTACAGGAAACGGTGGTTGTCGCCCGTGAGGACGTACCAGGCGAAACCCGTCTGGTGGCGTATTTCACAGCGTCCGACCCTGCACGGCTACCGGAAAGCAGCGATCTGCGCACGTACCTGCAAGGGTTGCTGCCGGACTACATGCTCCCGGCAGCTTATATGCCGCTTGACGCGTGGCCGCTGACGCCGAACGGCAAGCTCGACCGCAAGGCCCTGCCGGCACCGGACAGCAGCGCACTTGTCTCGCGCGCTTACGAAGCCCCGGTGGGTGACGTCGAGATCAAATTGGCAGCGCTTTGGGCGGACCTGCTTAATGTCGAAAAGGTCGGACGTCATGACCATTTCTTCGAACTGGGCGGGCATTCTTTGTTGGCGGTGAGCCTGATCGAGCGCATGCGTCAGGCGGACCTCGAAGCTGACGTTAGAGTGCTGTTCGGTCATCCGACGCTTATTCAGGTGGCGGCCTCAGTGGGCAAGGTCAAGCGGCTGGAGGTGCCGGAGACGAAAATTCCGACGTTCAAGCGCAAACGCCGTATCTGAAGCCACGGCAACCACCCGACCGGTTTGCAAACGGTCGAGTGGTTGCCGTCCACCCTGAAGCCCTTCGCAACGCTTTCCCAACGCTTTCCCAACATCCCCCCTGCTTGTTCAGCCAAGCGCTCGCACATCGCTGCGTTGACGTCACCCTCAAGTCTTGTCCCAGCTTCCCACGACAGACAGTCGCCTGTGGATGCTCTAATTTTTGCGGCGTGTGGGAAGCACGGCGAATGGGAAGTTTCGTGTGTGTCATAGGATCGCAGCCCTTTATTGCTGCGGCTCCAATCATACCTGCGCCCGGATCCCGTTCTGTCTTCGAGTTTCGAAGCCCCTCCGTATTTATCGTGCGAAACACTGTTTGCGACACCGTGCCCCGGAGTCGTCAACCCTCTCCGAAATGAAAAACAGCAGGTTATTCGATGCACTTCAGCGAATTGATGGCAGTTCTTTCCACGCACCCGATCCGTCTTCAACAGGAAGAAGATGATCTGGTGATTCTCGGAGACGACGAGGGGCTGGACAGTGCCACTCTTGAAAGCCTGAGCGTGCACAAGGCAGAACTGCTGACGCTGGTAGCTCGAATGGGCGGTGACTGGCTCAGTCCGGCGTTTCGCATTACCACGGACATGCTGCCGCTGGCCAATCTGAGCCAAGAGGCGATTGACAGAATCGTCGATGCGATACCGGGCGGGGCTGGCAATGTGCAGGACATCTATCCGCTGGCGCCTCTGCAGGAAGGGATTCTCTATCATCACCTGACGGCCGGGCAGGGCGACCCGTATGTATTGCGGGCGTTGTTCGGGGCCGAGAGCCGCGAACGTCTCGACGACTTCGCCCAGGCACTGCAGGCGGTGATCGAACGCCATGACATCCTGCGCACGGCGATGGTTTGGGAAGGCCTAGACGAACCGGTGCAAGTGGTGTTGCGCGATGCGGCGCTGGCCGTGGATGAACTGACGCTGGACGTGGCTGACGGCGACATCGAAACCCAGTTGCACGAACGCTATGATTCCCGGCATTTCCGCCTCGATTTACGCCAGGCCCCGTTGATGCGCATGGTCTGTGCTGAAGATCCCGCCAACGCTCGCTGGGTCGCTATCCTGCTGTTCCACCACATTGCCATTGACCACGCCGCGCTTGAGCTGGTGAAACACGAGATGCAGGCCTTTCTGCTCGGCGAAGGCCATGCCTTGCCCGAAGCAGTGCCGTATCGCAACTACGTGGCACAGGTTCGGCTGGGTGTCGGGGCTGATGCTCATGAAGGTTTTTTCCGCGAGATGCTGGCCGACATCGACGAGCCGACGCTGCCGTTCGGCGTGCTCGAAACGCTGGGCAGCGAGCAACTGATCGAAGATGTGCACCTGCCCGTCGATGACGCATTGAGCGTGCGTCTGCGCACACAGGCCCGGCAGCTTGGGGTCAGTGCCGCGAGCCTGCATCACCTCGCCTGGGCGCGGGTGGTGGGTGCACTGTCGGGCAAATCGGATGTGGTTTTCGGCACAGTGCTGATGGGCCGGATGCAGGGCGGCGACGGTGCCGATCGGGCACTGGGCATGTTCATCAACACCTTGCCGTTGCGGGTCAAGCTGGAAGGGCACGCGGTGCGTGAAGGGGTCAGAACCACCCACGCTCGACTGACTGCCTTGCTCGGTCATGAACATGCGTCGCTGGCCCAGGCCCAGCGTTGCAGCGGCGTGGCCGCACCGGCGCCGTTGTTCAATTCGCTGCTCAATTACCGTCACAGTGCCAGCGAATCGGTGGCTTCGACCGAAGCGCTCCAGGCCTGGAATGGCTTGCAGAGCCTGGGCAGCGAGGAGCAGAGCACTTACCCGATCACTCTGTCGGTGGACGACCTGGGCCAGGGCTTCAGCCTGACGGTTCAGGCCCTGGCGCAGATCGGTGCACAGCGCATCGGCGAGTACATGTTGACGGCACTCGGCGCGCTGGTAGAGGCGCTGGAGCAGCAGCCGCAAACCCCATTGCAGCGTCTGCAAGTCCTCTCTTCAGCCGAACGCCAGCAAGTGCTGCATGACTTCAATGACACGGCACGCGACTACCCACGCAACAGCAGCCTGCAGGAACTTTTCGAACAGCAAGTGGCGGCGCAGCCTGATGCACTTGCTGCTGTACAGAATGACCAGTGCCTGACCTACCGGGAATTGAACGGTCGCGCCAACGCGTTGGCTCGTCACCTGGTCGACCTCGGCGTGCAACCGGGCGAGCGGGTGGCATTGCTGCTGGAGCGTTCCCTCGATCTGCTGGCCGGTCAGTTGGCCATTATCAAATGCGGGGCGGCATACGTGCCGCTGGACATCAACGCTCCCGCCGAGCGTCAGGCATTCATGCTGCAAGACTGCGGGGCGCGGCAAGTGTTGACGCTGGCTCGCCACGACCTGCCTGAAGGCATCCAGCGGATTGACCTTGACCTGCTGCAACTGCCAAGCGATGCGCACAACCCGGCATCATCAGCCTCCGCCGAATCGGTGGCCTACATCATGTACACCTCCGGTTCCACCGGTATGCCCAAAGGCGTATTGGTGCCGCACCGTGCTGTCAGCCGTCTGGTGATCAACAACGGTTACGCTGACTTCAATGCACAGGATCGTGTAGCGTTCGCCTCAAACCCGGCGTTCGACGCCAGCACCCTGGATGTCTGGGCGCCACTGCTCAATGGCGGCTGCGTGGTTGTGGTGGAGCAGTCGGTGTTGCTGTCTCTGGACGAGCTCCGCGCGCTGCTGTTGTCCCAGTCGGTCAGCGTGCTGTGGATGACCGCGGGCCTGTTCCATCAGTATGCCGACGGCCTGATGGAGGCCTTCGCGAAATTGCGCTACCTGATCGTCGGTGGTGATGTGCTGGACCCGGCGGTGATCGCCCGGGTATTGAAACAAGGCGCTCCGCGACACTTGCTCAACGGCTACGGCCCGACCGAAGCGACGACCTTTTCCACGACCCATGAGATCACCTCGGTCGGCAACGGCGGTATTCCTGTCGGTCGCCCGATTGGCAACAGCCAGGTTTATGTGCTCGATACCCTGCGCCAACCGGTGGCCGTGGGCGTGGGCGGGGAGCTGTATATCGGCGGGCAGGGCGTGGCCAAGGGTTACCTGAACCGTCCTGAGCTGAACGCCACACAGTTTGTCGACAATCCTTTCAGCGACGACGCTGGAGCCCTGTTGTACCGCACGGGTGACCTCGGCCGCTGGAACGCAGACGGGGTTATCGAGTATCTGGGCCGTAACGATGACCAGGTGAAAATCCGTGGTTTCCGTATCGAACTGGGTGAAATCGAAGCATGTCTGGTCGAATGCTCTGGCGTCAGGGAGGCCGTGGTGTTGGCCCGCCAGGACGAACCTGGGCAAAAGCGCCTGGTTGCATACGTGGTCGGCGAAGACAACAGCGCCTTGTCAGCGGTCGAACTGCGCCGCGAACTGGCGGCGTCGCTGGCCGAATACATGGTGCCAGGCGCCTTTATGGTGCTGGACTCGTTCCCGCTGACCGCCAACGGCAAGCTGGATCGCCGCGCCTTGCCGGCACCGGACGCTGACGCCTACGCCAGCCGTGAATTCGAGGCACCCGAGGGTGAAGTGGAAATCACCCTGGCGCGCTTGTGGTCCGAATTGCTCAACGTTGAGCGCGTCGGCCGCCACGATCACTTCTTTGAGCTCGGCGGGCATTCGCTACTGGCCGTCAGCCTGATCGAACGCATGCGTCAGGCGGGCCTGAGCGCCGATGTACGCGTGCTGTTCAGCCAGCCCACGCTGGCCGCACTGGCCGCAGCCGTCGGCGCAGGCCACGACATCAAGGTACCCGCCAACCTGATAGACAAAGGCTGCGAGCGCATCACCCCGGAGCTGTTGCCACTGGCGAATCTGACCCAGGTGCAGATCGACCAGGTGGTCGCTACCGTACCCGGCGGCGTGGCAAATGTTCAGGATATCTACGCGCTGGCACCTTTGCAGGAAGGCATTCTCTATCACCACATGGCAGCCGAGCAGGGCGACCCCTATGTGCTGCAGAGCCAGTTTGCCTTTGACGACCGCGAGTGCCTGGACGCCTTCGTTCAAGCCTTGCAGATGGTTATCGACCGGCATGACATTCTGCGTACCGGGGTGGTCTGGGACGGTCTGGACTCACCCGTGCAGGTGGTCTGGCGTGAAGCGAAATTACACCTTGAGGGGCTTGAACTTGACCCGGCGGATGGAGAGATCGGCGCGCAACTGCATAGCCGCTTCGATCCGCGTCACTACTGCCTCGATATGACTCAAGCGCCACTGATGCGCCTGGTCCATGCCGAGGACCCGCTCAACCAGCGAATTATCGCGATGCTGCTGTTCCATCATATGGCCCTGGACCATATGGCCATGGAAGTGGTGCAGCATGAAATGCAGGCCTGGCTGTTGGGCGAGGCAGAATCCTTGTCGGCGCCGGTGCCCTATCGCAATTACCTGGCTCAGGCGCGTCTGGGTGTCAGCCAGGCGGATCATGAAGTGTTTTTCCGCGACATGCTGGGCGATATCGACGAACCGACGCTGCCTTTCGGCCTGCAGGATGTGCAGGGCGATGGCCGTGATATCGAAGAAGCCGCTCTTGTAGTGGACAGCCAGTTGAACCTGCGACTGCGTGCTCAGGCCCGACAACAGGGTGTGAGTGCAGCGAGTCTGGTGCATTTGGCGTGGGCTCAGGTGCTGGGCAAGGTTTCCGATCGTCGCGATGTGGTGTTCGGTACCGTACTGCTGGGCCGTATGCAGGCCGGCGAGGGCGCTGACAGGGCGCTGGGAATGTTCATCAATACCTTGCCACTGCGGGTCGCCGTAGGCGGGCAAGGGGTACGCGCCGGGGTCAAGGCAACACACGCGCAACTTACCGCGTTGCTCGCTCACGAACATGCCTCACTGGCGTTGGCCCAGCGTTGCAGCGGTGTAGCCGCACCAACGCCACTGTTCAGCGCACTGCTCAATTACCGCCACAGCGCGGTGGGCAGCGCTGCAGAACAAACTGCCCAGGCCTGGCAGGGTATTCAAGCCCTGAACAGTGAAGAACGCACCAACTATCCATTGACCTTGAACGTCGATGACGTGGGTGACGGCTTTAAACTGACCGCGCTGGCGGCGAGCACGGTCGGTGCGCAGCGAGTGTGTGGCTACATGCACACGGCGCTGGAACAACTGGTGGACGCGCTTGAGTTAATGCCACAAGCGTCGTTGCAAAGTCTGTCGATTCTGCCAGCTGTCGAGCGTGATCACTTGCTGGTGGATTTCAATGACACCGCGCTGAATTACCCGCAGCAGCAGACTATTCACGGGCTGTTTGAAGCACAGGTCGAGCGCACCCCGCAGGCGCTGGCAGTGGTTCATGGCGAACAGTGCCTGACCTATCGCGAGCTTAACGAGCAGGCCAACCGCCTGGCCCATGCCTTGCGCAAGCAGGGCGTTAAGCCGGATTCGCGGGTCGGGATTTGTGTAGAACGCGGCGTGGAGATGGTCGTCGGCTTGCTGGCGATTCTAAAGGCGGGCGGCGGTTATGTGCCGCTTGACCCGGCGTATCCGGTAGAACGAATTGCCTACATGTTGCAGGACAGCGCACCTGCTGCCGTGCTCGCGCAGTCGGCAACTGAAGCGCTGCTGGCCGACGTTGCAGTACCTGTCATCAATCTTGAACTGAGCGATTGGCAGGACCAATCCGTCCAGAATCCGCAGGTGCCGGGGCTGACTTCGGCGCATCTTGCGTACCTGATCTACACCTCGGGCTCCACCGGTCTGCCGAAAGGCGTGATGATCGAACACCGCAACACCGTTAACTTCCTGAGTTGGGCGCACACGGCTTTTGACGGGGCAGCACTGGAAAAAACGCTGTTCTCCACTTCGCTGAACTTCGACCTCGCGGTCTACGAGTGCTTTGCGCCGTTGACGTCGGGCGGCAGCATCGAAGTCGTCAGGAACGTGCTGGAACTGCAACACGGCGACCACGATATCGGCCTGATCAACACCGTACCGTCGGCGCTTAAAGCACTGTTGGACGTTGACGGGCTGCCGACGTCGGTCCATACGGTAAACGTCGCCGGTGAAGCGCTGAAACGCAGCCTGGTAGAAAACCTGTTCGAGAAAACTGGCGTGCAGCGCCTGTGCAACCTCTACGGCCCATCTGAAACCACTACCTACTCAAGCTGGGTGGCGATGGACCGCGAAGATGGCTTCGCAGCGCACATCGGCAAGCCAGTCGGCAATACACAGTTTTACCTGCTGGACGAACAGCAACAGCCTGTGCCACTGGGCGTTGCCGGTGAAATCTACATCGGCGGTGCCGGCGTGGCGCGGGGTTATCTGAACCGTGACGACCTGACTGCCGAACGTTTCCTCAAAGACCCGTTCAGCCAAAACCCGGCGGCACGCATGTACCGCACCGGCGACCTGGGTCGCTACCTGCCAGACGGCAATATCGAGTATCTGGGCCGTAACGACGATCAGGTGAAAATCCGCGGCTTCCGTATCGAGCTGGGCGAGATCGATGCGCGTCTGGCCAAACACCCGGCCGTCCATGAAGCCGTGGTCACTGCCCGCGAAGATACTCCCGGCGACAAGCGTCTGGTGGCTTACTACACGCTGGCGGCCGGGCAGACCTCGGTGGCCATCGACAGCTTGCGCAGCCATTTGCAGGAAAAGCTGCCTGAGTACATGGTGCCGGCCATTTATGTGCGGCTTGAGGCCATGCCGCTGACCCCGAACGGCAAACTCGACCGCAAGGCTTTGCCAGCACCGGACGCCGATGCACTGATCAGCCGTGGCTACGAAGCTCCACAAGGTGAAACCGAAACGCAGATCGCGGCTATCTGGCAAGAGCTGCTGGGCGTTGCCCGGATTGGTCGTCACGACAACTTTTTCGAACTCGGCGGTCACTCGCTGCTGGCAGTCAGCCTGATCGGACGCATGCGCCAGTTGGGTCTGAGCACCGATATACGCGTGCTGTTCAGTCAGCCGACGTTATCTGCACTGGCTGCCGCAGTCGGCGGTAGCACGGACATCGTGGTGCCAGCCAATCTGATCACCGAGGATTGCCAACGCATTACGCCTGAACTACTGCCACTGGCCAACCTGACCCAGGCACAGATCGACCAGGTGGTTGCCAGCGTGCCGGGCGGCGTGGCGAATGTGCAGGACATCTACCCGTTGGCGCCGTTGCAGGAAGGCATTCTCTATCACCACATCGCCGCCGAGCAGGGCGATCCGTATGTGCTGCAAGCGCATTTCGCCTTTGATGACCGCGCGTGTCTGGATGCTTTCGTGCAGGCCTTGCAGGCGGTTATCGATCGTCACGACATTCTGCGCACCGGTGTCGTCTGGAAAGGCCAGGACTCACCCGTCCAGGTGGTCTGGCGCCACGCGCAATTGCCTCTTGAGGCGTTGCAACTCGACCCCGCAGCCGGTGATTTCGGCGCGCAACTGCACAGCCGCTTCGACCCGCGTCACCACCGCCTGGATGTCACTCAGGCACCGCTGATGCGCCTGGCCTACGCCGAAGACCCGCTGAACCAGCGGATCTGCGCGATGCTGCTGTTCCACCACATGGTCCTCGATAACATGGCGATGGCCGTGGTACAGCATGAAATGCAGGCCTGGCTGTTGGGCGAAGCTCAAAACCTGTCGACACCGGTGCCATACCGCAATTATGTGGCCCAGGCACGCCTGGGCGTCAGTCAGGCCGAGCACGAAGCGTTTTTCCGCGACATGCTCGGGGATGTGGACGAGCCGACGCTGCCATTCGGCCTGCTGGATGTGCAGGGCGATGGCCTTGATATCGAGGAAGCCAACCTGGCGCTGGCCCCTCGGTTGAACCTGAGACTGCGCGCTCAGGCCCGACAACAGGGCGTGAGCGCCGCCAGTCTGCTGCACCTGGCCTGGGCTCAGGTGTTGAGCACGGTTTCCAACAGGCAGGACGTAGTGTTCGGCACCGTGCTGATGGGCCGGATGCAGGCCGGGGAAGGCGCCGAGCGGGCCTTGGGGATGTTCATCAACACCTTGCCGCTGCGGGTTTCAGTAGGCGGAAAGAGCGTGCGTGACGGGGTCAAGGCCACCCATGAGCGTCTGACTGCCTTGCTGGGTCACGAACATGCTTCGCTGGCGCTGGCTCAGCGTTGCAGCGGCATTGCCGCACCGACGCCACTGTTCAGTTCGCTGCTCAACTATCGCCATAGTGCGCCTGGCAGCGTATCCGAGCGGGCTACCCAGGCCTGGCAGGGTATTCATACGCTGAACAGCGAAGAACGCACCAACTATCCATTGACCTTGAACGTCGATGACTCCGGTGAAGGCTTCAACCTGAACGTGCTGGTCAGCAGTACCGTGGGTGCCAAACGGGTCTGCGCTTACATGCAGACTGTGCTGGAGCATCTGGTGGATGTGCTGGAACAGTCACCGTCCTCGGCGCTCGGCAGCCTGCCGGTCCTGCCTGCTGCTGAACGTGAGCAGTTGCTGGTGGCGTTCAACGACACAGCGCTGGATTACCCGCAGCAACAGACCATTCATGGGCTGTTCGAAGCACAAGTCGAGCGCACGCCAGATGATGTGGCCGTAGTGCATGGCGAACAACATCTGACCTATCGCGAGCTTAACGAGCAGGCCAACCGCCTGGCGCATGCCTTGCGCAAGCAGGGCGTGCAGCCGGATTCGCGGGTCGGGATCTGTGTGGAACGCGGTGCGGAGATGGTCGTCGGTTTGCTGGCGATCCTCAAGGCGGGCGGCGGTTATGTGCCGCTCGACCCGGCGTATCCAGCGGAACGTATTGCTTACATGTTGCAGGACAGCGTGCCTGCCGCTGTGTTGGCGCAGTCGGCAACTGAAGCGCTGCTGACCGACGTTTCGGTGCCTGTTATCAATCTTGATCTGAACGATTGGCAGGACGAATCCGTCCAGAATCCGCAGGTGCCGGGGCTGACTTCAGCGCATCTGGCGTACCTGATCTACACCTCGGGTTCGACCGGGCTGCCAAAAGGCGTAATGATCGAACACCGCAACACCGTGAACTTCCTGAGCTGGGCACACACGGCTTTTGACGGGGCAGCACTGGAAAAAACGCTGTTCTCCACTTCGCTGAACTTCGACCTCGCGGTCTACGAGTGCTTCGCGCCGCTGACCTCGGGCGGCAGCATCGAAGTCGTCAGGAACGTGCTGGAACTGCAACACGGCGAGCACGATATCGGCCTGATCAACACCGTGCCGTCGGCGCTGACAGCACTGCTGGAAGTTAACGGCCTGCCGGAATCTGTGCACACCGTGAACGTGGCGGGTGAAGCACTGAAACGCAGCCTGGTTGAATCGCTGTTCGAGCAAACCGGCGTCCAGCGTCTGTGCAACCTCTACGGCCCCTCGGAAACCACCACCTACTCAAGCTGGGTGGCGATGGATCGCGAAGACGGCTTCGCTGCGCACATCGGCAAACCAGTGGGCAATACGCAGTTCTACCTGCTGAATGAACAGCAACAGCCCGTTCCACTGGGCGTTGCCGGTGAAATCTACATCGGCGGTGATGGCGTGGCGCGCGGTTACCTGAACCGTGACGACCTGACTGCCGAACGTTTCCTCAAAGACCCGTTCAGTCAACAGCCTGCGGCACGCATGTACCGCACCGGCGACCTCGGTCGCTACCTGCCAGACGGTAATATCGAATACCTCGGCCGTAACGACGATCAGGTGAAGATCCGTGGTTTCCGTATCGAACTGGGCGAGATCGATGCGCGTCTGGCCAAGCACCCGGCGGTCCACGAGGCTGTGGTCACTGCCCGCGAAGACATTCCCGGCGACAAGCGTCTGGTGGCTTATTACACCCTGAGCGCAGGGCAGGCTTCGGTGGACATCGATAGCCTGCGCGGCTGGCTGCAGGAGCAACTGCCGGCCCACATGATCCCGGCGGCCTATGTGCTGCTCGACGCAATGCCGCTGACCCCGAACGGTAAACTCGACCGCAAGGCCCTGCCAGCACCGGACGGTGATGCACTGATCCGTGGCGGCTACGAGGAGCCACAAGGCACAGCAGAAATCACTCTGGCGAAAATCTGGAGCGACTTGCTCAAGATCGAGCGTGTCGGTCGCCACGACCACTTCTTTGAACTGGGCGGTCATTCGCTGCTGGCAGTGAGTCTGATTGAACGTATGCGCCAGGCAGGCCTGAGCGCCAACGTGCGTACGCTGTTCAGCCAGCCGACCCTTGCGGCACTGGCGGCAGCGGCAGGCGCGGTCGACGATCTGGTTATTCCAGCCAACCGCATTCCTGCGGACTGCCAGAGAATCACTCCGGACATGCTGCCGTTGATCGACCTGAGTCAGGAGCAGATCGACCAGGTGACGGCCTGCGTGCCCGGCGGCGCAGCGAACGTGCAGGACATCTATCCGTTGGCGCCGTTGCAGGAAGGCATTCTCTACCACCACATCAGCGCCGAACGGGGCGACCCCTATGTGTTGCAGGCGCAGTTTGCCTTTGACAGCCGCGCACACGTTGACACCTTCGCCAAAGCGCTGCAAATGGTCATCGACCGCCATGACATTCTGCGCACGTCCATGCACTGGGAAAGCCTTGATGAACCGTTGCAGGTGGTCTGGCGCCAGGTCGAGCTAGGCGTCGAAGAAGTACAACTCAACCCCAGGCTGGGTGATGTAACCCGTCAGTTGCAGGAGCGCCTTGACCCACGCCAGATACGCCTGGACATCCGTCAGGCACCCTTGATGCGCATGGTGTGTGCTTTGGACACCGTTAACCAGCGCTGGGTGGCGATCTTGATGTTTCACCACATGATCCTCGACCACACCGCGCTGGATCAGGTGCAGCATGAAATGCGGGTCTGCCTGCTCGGTCAGGCCGAGCAACTTGGCGACTCCATTCCCTACCGCAATTATGTCGCTCAGGCCCGACAAAGCCTGAACGAGCAGGATCACGAGCAGTTCTTCCAGGACATGCTCGGCGACATCGACGAGCCGACGCTGCCGTTCGGCCTGCACGATGTGCAAGGCGACGGCAGCGCGCTCGATCATGCCCGTCTGCAGCTGGACGGCGCGTTGGACCAACGCTTGAGAGTTCAGGCGCGGCAACTTGGGGTCAGTGCGGCGAGCCTGATCCACCTGGCGTTCGCGCAGATGCTGGGCCGCGTCAGCGGACGTGAACACGTGGTGTTCGGCACCATCCTGATGGGCCGGATGCAGAGCGGTCGAGGTGCCGAACGAGCGCTTGGCATGTTCATCAATACCTTGCCGCTACGGATAGACCTGGGCGACCAGGGCGTGCGTGAAGGGGTCAAGGCCACGCACCGGCGCTTGACCGGCTTACTCGGGCACGAGCATGCGTCGCTGGCGCTGGCCCAGCGCTGCAGCGGCGTGGTCGCACCGACGCCGCTGTTCAGCGCCTTGCTCAATTATCGGCATAGCAACGTTGCCGTAACCGATGAGGCACTGACGGCGTGGAGTGGCATGCAGTCGTTGGGGATGGCCGATGAAGAACGCACCAACTACCCATTGACCGTCAACGTCGACGATACAGGTGAAGGTTTTCTGTTCACCTCGCTGGTCACGGCGAGCATCGGCGCGCAGCGTGTGTGTGACTATTTGCAACTGGCCGTAGAGGGGCTGATCGATGCGCTGGAACAGGCACCGCAAACCCCGCTGCATGCTATTTCAATATTGCCGCTCAGCGAGCGTAAGCAGTTGCTCGAACAGTGGAACGAGCCCGGCAACACCTATGCACACGAAACACCGATCCACCAGCAATTCGAAGCCCGCGCTACAGAACGACCAGACGCCGTGGCGCTGGTATTCGAAGAGCAGACCCTGAGCTACGGCGAACTCAACGCCCGTGCCAACCAGGTTGCCCATCGCTTGCTCGCGCTGGGTGTGCGCCCGGACGATCGCGTAGCGATCTGCGTCGAGCGTGGCCCGGCGATGATTATCGGCTTGCTGGGCATCCTCAAATCCGGTGCCGGTTATGTGCCGCTGGACCCGGCTTACCCGCTGGAGCGCCTGGCCTATACCCTCGGCGACAGCACGCCGGTCGCACTGTTGAGCCAGCAGACCGTGCAGCAAGCCTTGCCAGTGACGGAACTGCCAATCATCAGTCTTGACGATGCCGACTTGCAGGACGAATCCGTGTGCAACCCGCAGGTAGCGGTCAAGTCCAGCGACCTTGCCTATGTGATCTATACCTCCGGCTCCACCGGTCTGCCCAAGGGTGTAATGGTCGAGCACCGCAACGTTGCACGACTGTTTTCGGCCACGGAAGAGTGGTTCGGCTTCAACGAAAAGGATGTCTGGGCACTGTTCCATTCGTTCGCCTTCGACTTCTCGGTGTGGGAAATCTGGGGCGCATTGCTGCACGGCGGACGTCTGTTGATCGTGCCGCAACTGGTCAGCCGCTCGCCGGAAGACTTCTACAACCTACTGTGCAGTGCCGGGGTAACGGTGCTCAACCAGACGCCGAGCGCGTTCCGGCAACTGATTGCTGCCCAGGGCGAGAACGAGCAGGCGCATTCGCTGCGCCAGATAATTTTCGGCGGCGAAGCACTGGAAACGGCGATGCTCAAGCCGTGGTATGCCCGCAACGTGAATGCCGAGACACAACTGGTGAACATGTACGGCATCACCGAAACCACAGTGCATGTGACCTATCACCCGTTGCAGGCCGACGATGCACAGCGTATCGGCTCCAGCCCGATCGGCCGGCGCATTCCCGATTTGCAACTGTATGTCCTCGACACCCATGGCGAGCCGGTACCGGTCGGCGTGGTTGGCGAGCTGTATGTCGGCGGCGCCGGTGTGGCGCGTGGCTACCTGAACCGTGAAGCACTGACGGCCGAGCGTTTCATCGACAACCCGTTCAGTACGGCGCCGGGTGCGCGCCTGTACCGCACCGGTGACCTGGGGCGCTGGCTGGCCGATGGCAGCCTGGAATACCTGGGCCGGAATGACGAACAGGTGAAGATTCGCGGCTTCCGCATCGAGTTGGGCGAGATCGAAGCACAGCTCGCCGCGTGTGAGGGTGTACAGGATGCGCTGTTGCTGGTCCGCGAGGACGAACCGGGCGACAAGCGTCTGGTGGCCTATGTCATCGGTACCGCAGGCGTCGAACTGGACGCTACCCGATTGCGCGAGCAATTGCGCCTGTCGCTGGCCGAGTACATGTTGCCAAGCGCCTTTGTCAGCCTGGAAAGTTTCCCGCTGACGGCCAACGGCAAGCTCGACCGCAAGGCTTTGCCAGCACCCGACCGCTCGGCGGTGGCCAGTCGCGGCTATGAAGCACCTGAAAACGATACCGAGATGGCCATTGCGCGTATCTGGCAAGACCTGCTGCAACTGGAGCAGGTTGGTCGTCATGACAATTTCTTTGAGCTGGGCGGCCACTCTCTGCTGGCCGTGAAACTGATCGAGCGCATGCGCCAGATCGATCTGGTTGCCGATGTGCGCGTGCTGTTCAGCCAGCCGACCCTGTCTGCCCTGGCGGCGGCGGTGGGCGGGAAGGGTGCCGTAGAAGCCCCCGTTAACCTTATTCCCGCCGGCTGTGAGCGCATCACCCCGGACATGCTGCCGCTGGTGTCGCTGAGCCAGGACGATATCGACCGCGTGGTGGCAAGCGTGCCCGGCGGCCTGGCCAACGTGCAGGACATCTATGCCCTGGCACCGTTGCAGGAGGGGATTTTGTATCACCACCTTGCCGCAGTCGAAGGTGACCCGTACCTGCAATATGCACTGTTTGCCTTTGACAGCCTCGAGCGGCTGCACAGTTTCGCTCAGGCCCTGCAAGGCGTGATCGCGCGACACGATATCCTGCGCACCGCCGTGCTTTGGGAGCGTCTCGACGCACCCGTGCAGGTGGTCTGGCGTGAGGCAACTCTGGGCCTGGATGAGCAGGTGCTGGACCCTGCCGATGGCGACATCATCGAACAACTGCTCAAGCGCCTGGACCCTCGTCACACGCGTCTGGACATCCGTCAGGCGCCGATGCTGCGTATCGGCTATGCACAGGACGCGGCGAATAATCGCTGGCTGGGCATGCTGCTGTTCCATCACCTGGTGGACGATGCCACGTCGCTGCGCATTCTCACCAGCGAAATCGAGTCGTACATGCTCGGGCAGCAAGCCTCGCTGCCACCGTCCGTGCCTTATCGCAACTACGTGGCCCAGGCCATGCTCGGTGTCAGCCGTGAAGAGCACGAGGCGTTTTTCCACGACATGCTCGGTGACGTCGATGAACCGACGCTGCCATTCGGCCTGCAGGACGTGCAGGGCGACGGAAGCGGTATCGAGGAAGTACGCCAGGTGGTCGACATCGACCTGAGCCGCCGCCTGCGCGTGCAGGCCCGACAGCTCGGGGTCAGCTCCGCCAGCCTTTATCACCTGGCCTGGGCCCGTGTACTGGGCGCTGCATCCGGCAAGGACGATGTGGTGTTCGGCACCGTATTGCTCGGTCGTCTGCAGGGCGGTGCCGGGTCTGACCGGGCGCTGGGGATGTTCATCAACACCTTGCCGTTGCGTGTCACGCTGGGCGAGCAGGGCGTGCGCAGCGGTCTGAAAGCCACCCATGCACGACTCAGCGGGCTGCTGGCCCATGAGCACGCCTCGCTGGTACTGGCCCAACGTTGCAGTGGTGTACCCGCTTCGACGCCATTGTTCAGCTCGCTGCTCAACTTCCGCCATACCGGTGATCTCGACGCAAGTGACCAGGCGCTGGTCGCCTGGGAAGGCATTCAGGCGCTGCATGGCGAAGAACGCACCAACTACCCGCTGACCTTGTGCGTGGATGATCTGGGCGAAGGTTTCGCCCTGACCGTCATGACCGAAGGGCATATCGGTGCCAAACGTGTGTGTACCTACATGCACTGTGTGCTGGAAAATCTGGTGCAAGCACTGGAACAGACCCCGGACGCTGCGCTGGGATCGCTGAATATCCTGCCCGCGATCGAGCGCCAGCAACTGCTGGAAAGCTGGAACACTCCGCATGCCCTGCAGGCCGACGACACCCTGATTCACCGTACCTTCGAAGCCTGGGTGGTGGCGCAGCCGAATGCCGTGGCCTTGCATTACGAAGACCGCACCCTGACCTATGCCGAGCTGAACACTCGCGCCAATCAGGTGGCCCATTATCTGCTGGGCCTGGGCGTGCAGCCAGATGACCGGGTAGCGATCTGTGTCGAGCGCAGCCTGGAAATGATCGTCGGTCTGCTCGGGGTGCTCAAGGCCGGTGCGGGTTACGTGCCGATTGACCCGGCCTATCCGGCCGAGCGTATCGCCTACCAGGTGCAGGACAGCGCACCGATGGCGGTGCTGGCCGATGCTACAGGGCTGGCGCTGCTGGGCACGTTCGATGGCCCACGCGTGGATTTGCACAGTCCGGCGTTGCAGGCCCAACCGGGTCACAATCCACAGCTGACCGGGCTCAGCCCGCGCCACCTGGCGTACGTCATCTACACCTCCGGTTCGACCGGCCTGCCCAAGGGCGTAATGGTCGAGCATCGCAACGTGGCCCGTTTGTTCTCGGCCACACAGAGCTGGTTTGGTTTCAACGAGCAGGATGTCTGGGCGTTATTCCATTCATTCGCCTTCGACTTCTCGGTCTGGGAAATCTGGGGTGCGCTGTTGCACGGCGGGCGTTTGTTGATCGTGCCGCAGCTGGTCAGCCGCTCCCCGCAAGACTGCTACGCGCTGTTGTGCAGCGCCGAAGTGACGGTGCTCAACCAGACTCCGAGCGCATTCCGCCAGTTGCTCAACGCCCAGGGCGAGAGCGATCAGCGACATTCCTTGCGCCAGGTGATTTTTGGTGGCGAAGCGCTGGACACCGGGATGCTCAAGCCTTGGTACGCCAGGGTGATCAACGCCGGTACGCAATTGGTGAACATGTATGGCATCACCGAAACCACGGTGCATGTGACCTACCACCCCTTGGTGGCGGCAGATGCGCAGCGTGCGGGCGTGAGTCCTATCGGTGTGCGCATTCCCGATTTGCAGTTGTATGTGCTCGACGCGCGCCGCGAGCCGGTGCCAGTGGGTGTTGTCGGCGAGTTGTATGTCGGCGGCGCCGGTGTCGCGCGGGGTTACTTGAACCGTGAAGCGCTGACTGCCGAGCGTTTCCTGGCGAACCCGTTCAGCAAGGATCCTCAGGCGCGCCTGTACCGAACCGGCGACCTGGGTCGCTGGATGGCTGACGGCAGTCTCGATTACCTGGGCCGCAACGACGACCAGGTCAAGATCCGTGGCTTCCGTATCGAGCTGGGAGAAATTCAGGCGGTGCTGGCTGCCTGCGATACGGTCCGCGAAGCGCTGGTGCTGGTCCGCGAGGATCAACCGGGTGACAAGCGCCTGGTGGCCTATGTGATCGCCGAGCCGGGCCACGAGATCGTCGCGGCTGACTTGCGTGCGCGGTTGCTGCTGTCTCTGGCCGACTACATGGTGCCCAGTGCTTTTGTGGCACTGGACAGCTTCCCCCTGACCGCCAACGGCAAGCTCGACCAAAAGGCATTGCCTGCTCCGGATGCGCAGGCACTGGCAATGCGCGAATACGCGCCGCCAGAGGGCGATGTCGAGATCGCCATCGCGCAGATCTGGCAGTCCCTGCTGCAAGTGCCGCAGGTTGGCCGCCACGATCATTTCTTCGAGCTGGGCGGGCATTCGCTGCTGGCCGTCAAACTGATCGAGCGCATGCGCCAGATCGACCTGTCGGCTGACGTGCGCGTGCTGTTCAGCCAGCCAACCCTTGCCGCACTCGCCGCAGCGGTGGGCGGGCACACCGACGTGCAAGTGCCGGATAACCTGATCGTGCCGGACTGCGAGCGTATTACCCCGGACATGCTGCCGCTGGCTGACCTCGATCAGGCAGGGATTGATCGGGTCGTCGCCAGCGTGCCGGGCGGCCTGGCCAACATTCAGGACATCTATGCCCTGGCCCCCTTGCAGGAAGGCATTCTCTATCACCATCTGGCCGCGGATGAAGGTGACCCCTACATCTTGCAGATGCTCTTCACGTTCGATGATCGCGAGTGCCTGGCCGGTTTCGCCGCGGCCTTGCAGAGTGTGGTCGAACGTCACGACATCCTGCGTACCAGCGTAGTCTGGGAAGGGCTTGAGCAGCCGGTACAGGTGGTTTGGCGCAACGCGAAACTGAGTCTGGAAGAGGTGGCCATCGATCCCCTCGACGGTGACGTGCTGACACGACTGCGCGAGCGTTTTGACCCACGACACTATCGCCTGGACATCGGCCAGGCGCCGCTGATGCGCATCGCCTATGCCGAGGACACCACCCACCAGCGTCTGGTCGGCATGTTGCTGTTCCACCATCTGGCGCTGGATCACACTTCGCTGGAAGTGGTAGTGGAGGAAATGCAGGCCAGCCTGCAGGGTCAGATCGAGCAATTGCCGGCCCCGGTGCCTTATCGCAACCATGTGGCACAGGCGCGTCTGGGTATCAGCCAGGCTGAACACGAAGAGTTTTTCCGCGACATGCTCGGCGACATCGACGAACCAACACTGGCTTACGGCATACAGGACGTGCAGGGCGATGGCAGTGGCATCGAGGAAGTGAATCAGTTACTCGACAGCCAGCTGAGCAGCCGTATACGCAGCATTGCGCGGCAGTTGGGGGTCAGCGCTGCAAGCCTGGCCCACCTGGCATGGGCTCAGGTGGCAGGTCGGGTCTCGGGGCGCGAAGAAGTCGTGTTCGGCACCGTACTGATGGGCAGGATGCAGGGCGGCAACGGTGCCGACCGGGCTCTGGGCATGTTCATCAACACCTTGCCGTTGCGCATCAGCGTCGGCAGCCAGAGCGCTCTGGCGGCGGTCAAGGTCACTCACCAACGCCTCTCGGCACTGCTGGGGCATGAGCATGCTTCGCTGTCGCTGGCCCAGCGCTGCAGCGGCGTGCCGAGTTCGCTGCCGCTGTTCAGCACCTTGCTCAACTACCGCCACAGCAACAACGGTGCGGCCTCGGCCGACACATTGTCAGCCTGGCAGGGTATTCAGACCCTGAGCATGGAGGAACGCACCAATTATCCGTTGTGCCTGAACGTCGATGACCTGGGCGATGACTTCATGCTCACTATTCAGGCCGTCCAGCAAATCAATGCCCAGCGCATCGGCGAGTACATGCAGGTTGCACTGCGCAGCCTGGTGGAAGCACTGGAACACACCCCGCAAGCTGCGCTGAACAGCCTGCCGCTGCTGCCGGACGATGAGCGCGAGCTGTTGCTGGCGGGCTTCAATGACACTGCCCATCCTTATCCTCGCGATGTGCTGATTCACCAACTGATCGAGCAACAGGTCAACCAGCGTCCGGATGCCTGCGCCGTGCGCGGTGACAGCGGACCGCTGCTCACTTACGCCGAACTCAACCAACAGGCCAACCAGCTCGCCCATCGCCTGATCGAACTGGGCGTGGAACCGGATACGCGGGTTGCGGTCAGCCTGCGTCGAGGACCGGAAATGGTCGTGGCGCTCTTGGGTATTCTCAAGGCCGGTGGCGCCTATGTGCCGATCGATCCGGACCTGCCGAGTGCTCGCCAGGCCTATATGCTCAGCGACAGCGCCCCTCGTGCGGTGCTGACCAGCAACGATCTGCTTGCAGATCTGCCAGCCCTAAGCGTTCCGGTGCTGGCGCTCGATAACCGCGATGACCTCGCGCAACTGGCTAAGCAGCCGAGCGGCAACACGGATGCCAAGGCCCTGGGCCTGCAACCGAATCATCTGGCCTACGTGCTGTACACTTCCGGTTCCACCGGTACGCCCAAAGGCGTGATGAACGAGCACCTGGGCGTGGTCAACCGCCTGCTCTGGGCGCGCGACGCCTATCACGTGGACAGCAACGATCGGGTACTGCAAAAGACCCCGTTCGGCTTCGACGTGTCGGTCTGGGAGTTTTTCCTGCCGCTGCTGGCCGGTGCCGAACTGGTCATGGCGCGTCCCGGTGGCCATCAGGACCCCGACTATCTGGCGCAGGTCATGAGTGACGCGGGCATTACCCTGCTGCACTTTGTGCCTTCAATGCTCGATGTATTTCTGGAGCACCGCTCAACCCGCGACTTCCCGCAACTGCGCCGCGTGCTGTGCAGCGGCGAGGCCTTGCCTCGTGCGTTGCAGCGCCGCTTTGAGCAACAGCTCAAGGGCGTTGAACTGCATAACCTGTATGGCCCGACCGAAGCGGCCATCGACGTTACTGCCTGGGAATGCCGTCCGACAGATCCGGGCGACAGCGTGCCCATCGGCCGTCCGATTGCCAACATTCAGATGCATGTACTGGATGCCCTGGGCAAGCTGCAACCGCTGGGCGTGGCCGGTGAGCTGCACATTGGCGGCATCGGCGTGGCACGGGGTTACCTGAACCAGCCGCAGCTGAGTGCAGAGCGTTTCATCGCCGACCCGTTTTCCAAGGACCCGCAGGCACGCCTGTACAAAACCGGCGACGTGGGTCGCTGGCTGGCCAATGGCGCGCTGGAATACCTGGGCCGTAATGACTTCCAGGTGAAGATCCGCGGCTTGCGTATCGAAATCGGCGAAATAGAAGCCGCTCTGGCCAAACACCCGGCGGTCCATGAAGCGGTGATCACCGCTCGCGAAGACATACCCGGTGACAAACGTCTGGTGGCGTACTACACGCAGTCTGCGGGGCACACTGCTGTCGATATCGAAACCCTGCGCGGTCACCTGCAGCAGCAGTTGCCTGAATACATGGTTCCGGCCATTTACGTACTGCTCGATACCATGCCACTGACGCCGAACGGCAAGCTGGATCGCAAGGCGCTACCCACACCGGACGGTGATGCGCTGATCAGCCGTGGCTACGAAGCGCCGCAAGGCGAAATCGAGGAG
Source organism: Pseudomonas syringae group sp. J248-6 (assembly GCF_032586995.1). Lineage (NCBI taxonomy): Bacteria > Pseudomonadati > Pseudomonadota > Gammaproteobacteria > Pseudomonadales > Pseudomonadaceae > Pseudomonas > Pseudomonas syringae group sp. J248-6. The sequence goes on from NZ_JAWHOP010000001.1 coordinate 140,585, forward strand.
CAGATCGCGGTTATCTGGCAAGACCTGCTGGGCGTCGCACAGGTCGGGCGTCACGACCACTTCTTCGAACTCGGCGGTCATTCGCTGCTGGCGGTGAGTCTGATCGGGCGTATGCGTCAGTTGGGCCTTCGAGCCGATGTACGCGTGCTGTTCAGCCAGCCGACGCTGGCAGCACTGGCCGCAGCTGTGGGCGGTGGCACCGAGATTGTGGTGCCAGCCAACCTGATCACCGAGGATTGCCAACGCATTACGCCTGAGCTGCTGCCACTGGCGGACCTGACTCAGTCGCAGATCGATCAAGTCGTGGCAACCGTGCCGGGCGGCGTGGCCAATGTGCAGGACATCTACCCGCTGGCGCCGTTGCAGGCAGGTATTCTTTATCACCATCTGGCCGCCGAAATCGGCGATCCCTATGTGTTACAGACGCAGTTCGCCTTTGCTGACGGCGAGCGTCTGAATGCCTTCGCTCAGGCTTTGCAGGCGGTCATCGACCGCCACGACATTCTGCGCACTAGCGTGGTCTGGGATGGTCTGGACTCACCTGTGCAAGTGGTCTGGCGTCAGGCCCGGTTGCACCTTGACGCACTTGAGCTTGATCCGGCAGACGGCGATATCGGTGCACAACTGCACAGCCGCTTTGACCCGCGCCATTACCGTCTGGACATCGGCCAGGCGCCGCTGATGCGCGTGGCCTATGCCGAAGACCCGCTCAACCAGCGCATCTTCGCGATGCTGCTGTTCCACCACATGGCGCTGGACCACGTAGCTCTGGAAGTGGTGAAGCATGAAATGCAGGCCTGGCTGGCGGGCGAGGCAGACAGCCTGGCAGCGTCGGTGCCTGTGCCGTATCGCAACTATGTGGCCCAGGCACGCCTGGGTGTCAGCCAGGCCGATCACGAAGCGTTTTTCCGCGACATGCTCGGCGATATCGACGAGCCGACGCTGCCGTTCGGCCTGCTGGACGTGCAGGGTGAAGGTCGTGACATCGAGGAAGCCAGCCTGGCGCTGGATCCTCAACTCAACCTGCGCCTGCGTGCTCAAGCTCGCCAACAAGGGGTGAGTGCCGCAAGTCTGGTGCACCTGGCCTGGGCTCAGGTGTTGGGCAAGGTATCAAACAAGCAGGATGTGGTCTTCGGTACCGTCCTGATGGGCCGGATGCAGGGTGGCGAAGGTACCGAGCGAGCCTTGGGGATGTTCATCAACACCTTGCCGCTGCGAGTTTCGGTAGGCGAGCAGGGCGTACGCGACGGTGTCAAGGCCACTCATAAGCGCTTGACTGCCTTGCTCGGTCACGAACATGCCTCGCTGGCGTTGGCCCAGCGTTGCAGCGGTGTTGCCGCGCCCGCGCCGCTGTTCAGCGCGCTGCTCAACTATCGCCACAGCGGGGTCGGCAGTGTGTCCGACCAGGCCATGCAGGCATGGCAGGGCATTGCGGTCCTCAGCGGCGAAGAACGCACCAACTACCCATTGACGTTGAACGTCGATGATCTGGCCGATGGGTTCAGCCTGACGGCGTTGGTGGCTTCGTCAATCGGTGCGCAACGTGTGTGCGGCTACATGCACACGGCGCTGGAAAACCTGTTGACAGCATTGGAGCAGACGCCAGAAACGCCATTGCAAGGTTTGTCGATTCTGCCAGCTGTCGAGCGTGATCAGTTGCTGGTGGATTTCAACGACACCGCGCTGGATTACCCACAGCAGCAGACCATTCACGGGCTGTTTGAAGCACAGGTCGAGCGCACGCCGGAAGCGGTGGCAGTGGTCCACGCCGAACAGCGCCTGACGTATAGCGAGCTTAACGAACAGGCCAACCGCCTGGCCCATGCCTTGCGCAAGCAGGGCGTGCAGCCGGATTCGCGGGTCGGGATCTGTGTGGAACGCGGTGTGGAGATGGTCGTCGGCTTGCTGGCGATTCTCAAGGCGGGCGGCGGTTATGTGCCGCTCGACCCGGCGTATCCGGTAGAACGAATTGCCTACATGTTGCAGGACAGTGCTCCGGCAGCAGTGCTGGCGCAAACCGCGACTCAGGGCTTGCTGGCCGACGTTTCAGTACCTGTGATCAATCTTGATCTGAGCGATTGGCAGGACCAATCCGTCCAGAATCCGCAGGTACAGGGGCTGACTTCAGCGCATCTGGCCTACCTGATCTACACCTCGGGCTCGACCGGTCTGCCGAAAGGCGTGATGATCGAACACCGCAATACTGTGAACTTCCTCAGTTGGGCGCACACGGCTTTTGACGGGGCGTCACTGGAAAAAACGCTGTTCTCCACATCATTGAACTTCGACCTCGCAGTCTATGAGTGCTTTGCGCCGCTGACCTCGGGCGGCAGCATCGAAGTGGTCAAAAACGTGCTGGAACTGCAACACGGCGAGCACAATATCGGCCTGATCAACACCGTACCGTCGGCGCTCAAGGCCTTGCTGGAGGTCGATGGCTTGCCGAAATCGGTCCATACGGTAAACGTCGCCGGTGAAGCGCTGAAACGCGCTCTGGTAGAAAACCTGTTCGAAAAAACCGGCGTGCAGCGTTTGTGCAACCTCTACGGCCCTTCGGAAACTACTACCTACTCAAGCTGGGTGGCGATGGACCGTGAAGACGGCTTCGCAGCGCACATCGGCAAGCCAGTCGGCAATACACAGTTTTACCTGCTGGACGAGCAACAGCAGCCTGTGCCACTGGGTGTTGCCGGTGAAATCTACATCGGCGGTGCCGGTGTGGCCCGTGGCTACCTGAACCGCGATGATCTGACCGCCGAACGCTTCCTCAATGACCCGTTCAGCCAAAACCCAGCGGCACGCATGTACCGTACCGGCGACTTGGGTCGTTACCTGCCAGACGGCAATATCGAATACCTCGGCCGTAACGACGATCAGGTGAAAATCCGTGGCTTCCGTATCGAGCTGGGCGAGATCGATGCACGCCTGGCCAAACACCCGGCCGTCCACGAAGCGGTAGTGAATGCCCGTGAAGATATTCCGGGTGACAAGCGTCTGGTGGCTTACTACACCCTGAGCGCAGGGCAGGCTTCGGTCGACATCGACAGCCTGCGCGGCTGGCTGCAGGAGCAATTGCCGGCCTACATGATCCCGGTGGCCTACGTGCGTCTCGATGCACTGCCACTCACCCCGAACGGCAAGCTGGACCGCAAGGCCCTGCCAGCACCTGAAGCCGATGCACTGATCAGCCGTGGTTATGAAGCCCCACAAGGTGAAACCGAAGCGCAGATCGCAGCCATCTGGCAAGACCTGCTGGGCGTCGCGCAGGTCGGCCGTCACGACAACTTCTTCGAGCTGGGCGGTCATTCGCTGCTGGCGGTGAGCCTTATCGGCCGTATGCGCCAGTTGGGTTTGAGCGCTGACGTGCGCGTGCTGTTCGGCCAGCCGACGTTATCTGACTTGGCGGCCGCAGTCGGCGGTAACACGGACATCGTGGTGCCAGCCAATCTGATTACCGAGGATTGCCAACGCATTACGCCTGAATTGCTGCCACTGGCCGACCTGACCCAGGCGCAGATCGATAAGGTGGTCGACAGCGTGCCGGGCGGCGTGACAAATGTGCAGGACATCTACCCATTAGCACCGTTGCAGGAAGGCATCCTCTATCACCACCTCAGCGCTGAGCGCGGAGATCCGTATTTGCTGCAGTCGCTGTTCGCCTTCGACAGCCAGAAGCATGTCGACGACTTTGCCCGCGCCTTGCAGTTCGTGATCCAGCGCCATGACATTCTGCGCACTGCACTGGTCTGGGAGGGGCTGGACGAACCGATGCAAGTGGTCTGGCGTCAGGCGTTGCTGATGCGCGAAAGCTTCGACCCAGATCCGCAAGGCGGCGATGTCGCGACACAGTTGCACCAGCGTTTCGACTCCCGCCGCCACCGCCTGGACATTCGTCGGGCGCCGATGATGCGTCTTGTACATGCCTGGGATGAGTCAAACCAGCGCTGGCTGGGCTGGTTACAGTTCCATCACCTGGTCATGGACCATACAACGCTGGAAGTAGTGCGCCATGAGATGCAGGCCTACCTGCTGGGGCAGGGGGCTCAACTGGGCCTGGCGGCACCATATCGCAATTATATTGCTCAGGTCCGCCTGGGCATGAGTCAGGAGGAACATGAGGTGTTCTTCCGCGACATGTTGAGCGATGTTGACGAGGCGACGCTGCCGTTTGGTTTGCAGGAGGTGCAAGGTGACGGTCATGACATCGAAGAAGGCTTTCTGCCGGTGGATCTGGAGCTCAGCCGTCGTTTGCGGGCCCAGGCCCGTCAACTGGGAGTAAGTGCCGCGAGCCTGGTCCACTTGGCCTGGGCGCAACTGTTGAGTAAGGCCTCGGGGCGTGACGACGTAGTGTTCGGCACCGTGCTGCTGGGCCGGATGCAAGGTGGCGAAGGCTCGGACCGAGCGCTGGGCGTGTTTATCAACACCTTGCCGCTACGTGTGGGCCTGGGCGACCAGGGCGTGCGTGACGGGGTCAAGGCCACGCACCGGCGCTTGACCGCATTACTCGGGCATGAACACGCGTCTCTGGCGCTGGCCCAACGTTGCAGTGGCGTGGTCGCACCGGCGCCGTTGTTCAGCGCGCTGCTCAACTATCGCCACACCAGCGTTGCCGTGACCGATGAAACGCTGACGGCCTGGAACGGCATGCAGGCAATAGCACTGGGCGATGAAGAACGCACCAACTATCCGCTGACCCTCAACGTCGATGACCGCGGCGAAGACTTCCTGTTGACCGTACAGACCATACCGCTGATCGACGGCGCCCGGATTTGCGCCTACATGCTGCAAACATTGAGCAATCTGGTCAACGCGCTGGAGCAAGCGCCGCAGACACCGTTGCACGCTATTTCGATCCTGCCGGACAGCGAGCGGCAGCAGTTGCTCGAACAGTGGAACGAACCTGGCAATACCTGTACGAGCGAGACACCGATTCATCTGCAATTTGAAGCCCGCGCAGCAGAGCGGCCGAATGCCGTGGCGCTGGTGTTCGAAGAGCAGACCCTGAGCTACGGCGAACTCAACGCCCGTGCCAACCAGGTTGCACATCGCCTGCTGGCCCTCGGCGTTCGCCCGGATGATCGAGTAGCGATCTGCGTCGAACGCGGCCCGGCGATGATCATTGGCTTGCTGGGTATTCTCAAATCCGGCGCCGGTTACGTGCCACTGGATCCGGCTTATCCGCTGGAGCGCCTGGTCTACACCCTCGGCGACAGTGCGCCGGTCGCGTTGTTGAGCCAGCAGTCGGTGCAGCAGACGTTGCCTGCCTGCGAAGTGCCGCTGATCTATCTCGACGATGCCGACCTGCAGGACGAATCCGTCTGTAATCCGCAAGTACCGGTCAAGCCCGCTGACCTTGCCTACGTCATCTATACCTCCGGCTCCACCGGTCTGCCCAAGGGCGTGATGGTCGAGCATCGCAACGTTGCACGACTGTTCTCGGCCACCGAAGACTGGTTCGGTTTCAATGAACAGGATGTCTGGGCATTGTTCCACTCGTTCGCCTTCGACTTCTCGGTCTGGGAAATCTGGGGCGCACTGCTGCACGGCGGACGTTTGTTGATCGTGCCGCAACTGGTCAGCCGCTCGCCGGAAGACTTCTACAACCTGCTGTGCAGTGCCGGGGTGACGGTGCTTAACCAGACGCCAAGTGCGTTCCGCCAGCTGATTGCTGCCCAGGCTGAAAACACTCAGGCACATTCGCTGCGCCAGGTGATTTTCGGCGGTGAAGCACTGGAAACGGCGATGCTCAAGCCGTGGTACGCCCGCAGCGCGAACGCTGGCACACAACTGGTGAACATGTACGGCATCACTGAAACCACAGTGCATGTGACCTATTACCCGTTGCAGCCCGAAGACGCCCAGCGCGTCGGTGCCAGCCCGATCGGCAAGCGCATCCCGGACCTGCGCCTTTATCTGCTCGACGCCCATGGCGAACCCGTGCCGACAGGCGTGATCGGCGAGTTGTACGTGGGCGGTGCCGGTGTTGCTCGTGGCTACCTGAACCGTGAAGCACTGACGGCAGAGCGTTTCCTCGATAACCCGTTCAGCAATGCACCGGGTGCGCGCCTGTACCGTACCGGCGACCTGGGACGCTGGCTGGCCGATGGCAGCCTGGAATACCTGGGCCGCAACGACGAACAGGTCAAGATTCGTGGTTTCCGTATCGAACTGGGCGAGGTCGAAGCGCGTCTGGCTGAATATCCGGACGTCCGCGATGCCGTGGTGCTGTGCCGTGAGGATGTGCCCGGCGACAAGCGCCTGGTGGCCTATGTCACGACGCAGCAGCCGGAAAGCCTGCTGGACATCGAAAGCCTACGCGAGCATCTGCACGGTGCATTGCCGGAGCACATGGTGCCCGCAGCCTACGTGCAACTCGATGAGTTGCCACTGACGGCCAACGGCAAGCTCGACCGCAAGGCTTTGCCGGTGCCCGACCGCTCGGCGGTGGTCAGTCGTGGCTACGCAGCACCTGAAAACGACACCGAGATGGCCATTGCGCGTATCTGGCAAGACCTGCTGCAACTGGAGCAGGTTGGTCGTCATGACAACTTCTTCGAGCTGGGCGGCCACTCACTGCTGGCCGTCAAACTGATCGAGCGCATGCGCCAGATCGATCTGGTTGCCGACGTGCGCGTGCTGTTCAGTCAGCCGACCTTGTCTGCCCTGGCAGCAGCGGTAGGCGGCAAGGGGGCACTGGAAGTACCCGCCAACCTCATTCCCGCCAACTGCGAGCGCATCACCCCGGACATGCTGCCTCTGACAGTCCTGAGTCAGAATGATATCGACCGTGTGGTGGCAAGCGTACCCGGCGGCCTGGCCAACGTGCAGGACATCTATGCTCTGGCACCGCTGCAGGAAGGTATTTTGTATCACCACCTTGCCGCGACCGAGGGAGACCCGTACCTGCAATACGCGTTGTTTGCCTTTGATAGCCTCGAGCGTCTGCACGGTTTCGCCCAGGCACTGCAAGGCGTGATCGCGCGGCACGATATCCTGCGCACCGCCGTGCTTTGGGAGCGTCTCGACTCTCCGGTGCAGGTGGTCTGGCGTGAAGCGCCCTTGGGCCTGGATGAGCTGATACTGGACCCTGCCGATGGCGATATCGCCGAACAACTGCTCGAACGTCTGGACCCTCGTCACACCCGCCTGGACATTCGTCAGGCGCCGATGTTACGCATTGGTTATGCACATGACGCAGAGAACGACCGCTGGCTGGGCATGCTGCTGTTCCATCACCTGGTGGACGACGCCACGTCGCTGCGCATTCTCACCAGCGAAATCGAGTCGTACATGCTCGGGCAGCAAGCCTCGCTGCCACCGTCCGTGCCTTACCGCAATTACGTGGCGCAGGCCATGCTCGGCGTGAGCCGCGAGGAGCACGAAGCGTTTTTCCGCGACATGCTCGGTGATATCGATGAACCGACGCTGCCGTTCGGCCTGCAGAACGTGCAGGGCGACGGGCGCGGTATCGAGGAAGCGCGCCTACAGGTCGACATGGACCTGAGCCGCCGCCTGCGCGTGCAAGCCCGTCAGTTCGGGGTCAGCTCCGCCAGCCTGTATCACCTGGCATGGGCTCGTGTTCTGGGCGCTTTGTCAGGCAAAAAGGATGTGGTGTTCGGCACCGTATTGCTCGGCCGCCTGCAAGGTGGTGCCGGGTCTGACCGGGCGCTGGGGATGTTCATCAACACCTTGCCGTTGCGTGTCACGCTGGGCGAGCAGGACGTGCGCAGCGGTCTGAAGGCTACCCACGCCAGGCTCAGTGGGCTGCTTGCCCATGAACACGCATCGCTGGTACTGGCACAGCGTTGCAGTGGCGTGTCCGCTTCGACGCCGCTGTTCAGCGCCTTGCTCAACTACCGACATATCGCCGCTGAGGTCAACCAACAGACACTGGACGCCTGGCAAGGCATCGAAAGCCTGCGCGGCGAAGAGCGCACCAACTATCCGCTGACCCTTTCAGTAAACGATGAGGGAACGGGCTTCAGTTTAACGATCCAGGCCAGTGCCAGCATCGACGCGCAACGCGTCTGCGCTTATGTGCAGACCACTCTGGAGAATGTGGTCAGCGCACTGGAGCAGTCCGGCGAGGTGCCGCTGGCAGGCTTGCCGGTTCTGTCGGCTGTCGAGCGTGATCAGTTGCTGGTGGATTTCAACGACACAGCGCTGGATTACCCGCAGCAGCAGACCATTCACGGGATGTTCGAAGCGCAGGTCGAGCGCACGCCGGAAGCGGTTGCAGTGGTCCATGGCGAACAACGCCTGACCTATCGCGAGCTTAACGAGCAAGCCAACCGCCTGGCCCATTCCTTGCGCAAGCAGGGCGTGCAGCCGGATTCTCGCGTCGGCATCTGTGTAGAGCGCGGCGTGGAGATGGTTGTAGGGTTGCTGGCGATCCTCAAGGCGGGCGGCGGTTACGTGCCGCTCGACCCGGCGTATCCGGTAGAACGAATTGCCTACATGTTGCAGGACAGCGCTCCGACCGCAGTACTGGCGCAAAACGCTACTCAGGGCTTGCTGGCCGACGTTTCAGCGCCTGTCATAAATCTTGATCTGAACGATTGGCAGGACCAATCCGTCCAGAATCCGCAGGTGCCGGGGCTGACTTCGGCGCATTTGGCCTACCTGATCTACACCTCGGGTTCCACCGGCCTGCCGAAAGGCGTGATGATCGAACACCGCAACACCGTTAACTTCCTGAGCTGGGCGCACACGGCTTTCGACGGCTCTGCGCTGGAAAAAACACTGTTCTCCACCTCGCTCAACTTCGACCTCGCAGTTTACGAGTGCTTCGCGCCGCTGACGTCGGGTGGCAGCATCAATGTGGTGAAAGATGTTCTGGAAGTGCAACACGGCGACCACGATATCGGCCTGATCAACACCGTACCGTCGGCGCTCAAGGCCTTGCTGGAAGTCGATGGACTGCCGAAATCGGTCCATACGGTCAACGTCGCAGGTGAAGCGCTCAAGCGCAGCCTGGTCGAATCGCTGTTCGAGAAGACTGGTGTGCAGCGTCTGTGCAACCTTTATGGCCCGTCCGAAACGACCACCTACTCAAGCTGGGTAGCGATGGATCGTGAAGATGGCTTCGCAGCTCACATCGGCAAACCGGTTGGCAATACCCGGTTTTACCTGCTGGACGAGCAACAGCAGCCTGTTCCGTTGGGTATTGCAGGTGAAATCTACATCGGTGGTGCCGGTGTAGCCCGGGGTTATCTGAACCGCGAAGACCTGACCGCAGAACGCTTCCTCAAGGACCCGTTCAGCGAACAGCCAGCGGCACGCATGTACCGTACCGGCGACCTGGGTCGCTACCTGCCAGACGGCAATATCGAATACCTGGGTCGTAACGATGATCAGGTGAAAATCCGCGGCTTCCGTATCGAGCTCGGCGAGATCGATGCACGCCTGGCCAAACACCCAGCCGTACACGAAGCGGTGGTCAACGCCCGCGAAGATGTTCCGGGTGACAAGCGTCTGGTGGCTTATTACACCCTGAGCGCAGGGCACGCGTCGGTGGACATCGACAGCCTGCGCGGCTGGCTGCAGGAGCAATTGCCGGCCCATATGATCCCGGTAGCCTATGTGCTGCTCGACGCACTGCCGCTGACGCCTAACGGCAAGCTGGACCGCAAGGCACTGCCAGCACCGGAAGCCGATGCACTGATCCGCCGTGGTTACGAAGCCCCCCAAGGCGAAACCGAAACCCTGCTGGCGCAAATCTGGAGCGACCTGCTCCAGGTTGAACGCGTCAGCCGTCACGACCAGTTCTTCGAGCTGGGCGGTCACTCCTTGCTGGCGATGCGCCTGATTTCGCAGATTCGTCAACAACTGGGCGTCGAACTGAGCCTGGCCGCGCTGTTTGCCCACCCGGAACTGAGCGCGCTGGCGCAGGCCATCGCCCAAGCCGGACGCAGCATCCTGCCGGATATCGTGCCGGTGGCACGCGATCAGGCCTGGCCATTGTCGTTCGGCCAGCAACGCCTGTGGTTCCTCGCCCAGATGGAAGGTGCCAGCGCGGCCTACCACATGCCTGTCGGCCTGAGCCTGCGTGGCGAGCTGGATCGCGCGGCGATGCAACGAGCGCTGGAGCGTATCGTGGCGCGCCATGAGGGCTTGCGCACTACCTTCATTCAGGGCGATGACGAACAGCCATTACAACGGATCAGCCCGGCGGATGCCGGCTTCAACCTGCAACTGCACGATCTGCAAGGGCTGGTGGATGCCAAAGAGAAGCTTCAGGCACTGGCCAGCGAAGAGTCGCTGCAAGGCTTCGATCTGGAACAGGGCCCATTGATCCGGGGCCGCCTGATTCGTATGGCCGAGGACCATCACGTCCTGCTGCTGACCATGCACCACATCGTTTCCGATGGTTGGTCGATTGGCGTGCTGACCCGTGAACTGGCCGCGCTTTATGCAGCATTCATTCAGGGCCAGGACGACCCATTGGCGCCACTGGCGCTGCAATACCTGGACTACGCGGTGTGGCAGCGTCGCTGGTTGAGCGGCGATCTGCTGCAGCAACAAAGCGACTACTGGCAGCAAAACCTGGCAGACGCTCCGGCGCTGCTGATGTTGCCCACCGACCGGGTACGTCCGGCGCAGCAGGACTATACCGGCGCAGTGCTGCCCATCGTTTTCGACGAAGACCTGACTCGCGGCCTGAAGGCATTGAGCCAACGTCACGGCAGCACACTGTTCATGACCGTCATGGCCGCCTGGGCTGCGCTGCTGGGGCGTCTGTCCGGTCAGGACGACGTGGTCATCGGCACGCCAGTGGCCAACCGCACACGCAGTGAGACCGAAGGGTTGGTAGGCCTGTTCGTCAATACCCTGGCCATCCGCGTCGACCTCAGTGACAAGCCCACGGCAAAGACTCTGCTGGCGCAGGTCAAGACCAGCACGCTAGGCGCCCAGGACCATCAGGACCTGCCGTTCGAGCAAGTGGTGGAAGTGATCAAGCCGGTGCGCAGCCTGTCGCACAGCCCGGTGTTCCAGGCCATGCTCAGCTGGCAGGACATGGGCGGCGGGGATTTCGCCCTCGGCGATCTGCAACTGGAAAACCTGAGCGCGGAACATACGCTGTCCAAGTTTGATCTCTCGCTGGACATCGGCGAAGCCCAGGGTCTGCTGTTCGGTTCACTTGAGTACGCCACCGCGTTGTTCGATGAGAGCACCATCGCCCGTTATCTGGGCTACCTGCAGCGTTTGCTACACGCCATGGTCGCCGATGACAGTCAGGTACTGGAGCATGTGCCACTGCTCGATACGGTGGAGCGCAAGCGTCTGCTGGTCGACCTTAACGCTACCGACGTGCCGTACCCGCAAGACTGCACGATTCATCAGCTGTTCGAAGAAAAGGTCAAGGCGCAGCCCGACGCCATCGCCGTGGCTTTCCAGGCGCAGCGCTTGAGCTATGCCGAATTGAACCGTCAGGCCAACCGTCTGGCTCATCACCTGATCAGCCTGGGCATCGGTCCGGATGATCGTGTGGCGATCTGCGTCGAACGTGGAGTAAAAATGATCGTCGGCCTGCTCGGTGTGCTCAAAGCCGGTGCCGCCTATGTACCCCTGGACCCGGCTTACCCGGCCGAGCGCCTGGCGTACATGATCAACGACAGCCAGCCGGCGGCGTTGCTCACCCAGCGCGGCTTGCAGGAGCGTTTGCCCGCACTGTCCATGCCGCTGGTATTGCTCGACGACGAGCATTGCCAGGGCTTCATCGAGTGCGATGACAACCCGGTCGTAGCGACTCTCGGCGTGCGTAACCTGGCCTATGTGATCTACACCTCGGGCTCCACCGGCAATCCGAAAGGGGTAATGATCGAACACCGTGGCCTGGTCAACTACAGCGTCGATGCTGCACGCTTGTTTGGCCTGTCCCCAACCGACACTGTGCTGCAACAAAACACCCTTAACTTCGACCTGTCGGTGGAGGAGATCTTCCCGGCACTGTTGGCCGGTGCCACCCTGGCGCCGAGCCGCGAGATCTTCGGCAGTGAGGGCATTGAAAATCACGGCATCTACCCGACCGTTCTGCACTTGACCGCCGCGCATTGGCACACGCTGGTGGCCGAATGGCACAACCAGCCTCAGGCTGCTGAACAACGCCTTGCCGAGGTGCGCCTGATCAACGTCACAGGTGACGCATTGTCGGCGCAGAAACTCAAGCTCTGGGATGAGGTGCGCCCGGCGCATACCCGCCTGATCAACACCTATGGCCCGACCGAAGCGACAGTGTCCTGCACTGCGGCTTACGTCAGTCACGACGCAGCGGCTGGCAGCGAAGGCAGCGGTAACGCGACCATCGGCAAGCCGATGGCCAACACCCGCATTTACCTGCTCGATGCCAATCAGCAGCCCGTGCCATACGGCGTGGCCGGTGAGATTTTCATCGGTGGCGACGGCGTGGCACGCGGTTACCTGAACCTTGAAGAGGTCAACGCCGAACGCTTCCTCGCGGATCCGTTCAGCAATAGCCCTGATGCCAGGATGTACAAGACCGGCGACCTGGCACGCTACATGGCTGACGGTCGTATCGAGTACCTGGGTCGTAACGACTTCCAGGTCAAAGTGCGCGGTTTCCGTATCGAGCTGGGCGAAATCGAAGCCCGTCTCGGTAATTGCAAAGGGGTCAAGGAAGCGGTAGTGATCGCTCGGGAAGACAATCCCGGTGAAAAACGTCTCGTGGCCTACGTGATCGCCCAGCCACAAGTGAACCTGGACGCCGCCAGCCTGCGCGCCGAACTGGCACCGCAACTGGCCGAGTACATGCTGCCGAGTGCTTTCGTGCTGCTTGATGCACTGCCGCTGACACCGAATCGCAAACTCGATCGCAAAGCCTTGCCGGCGCCGGCGGACAACGCCTTTGCCAGTCGCGAACATGTCGCACCGCAAGGCACCAGCGAAAAAGCCTTGGCGCAGATCTGGCAGAACCTGCTCAACCTGGAAGCAGTAGGGCGCCATGACCACTTCTTCGAACTGGGCGGGCACTCGCTGCTGGCGATGCGTCTGATTTCCCAGGTGCGTCAGCGCATGGGCGTCGAGCTGAGCCTGGCGGACATCTTCGCCCAGCCGGAACTCGCGCCGCTGGCTCAGGTAGTGGCGCACGCGGCCGGCAGCAGCCAGCAGCCCATCGTGCCGGTGTCCCGCGACCAGTCCTTGCCGCTGTCGTTTGCCCAGCAACGCCTGTGGTTCCTGGCGCAGCTGGACGGCGGCAGCGCGGCTTATCACATTCCAGCCGGTCTGCGTCTGCGCGGCAGCCTCGATAAAGTCGCCCTGAAACGGGCGCTGGACCGTATCGTCGCGCGTCACGAGGCGTTGCGTACGACCTTTGTGCAGGAACAGGATCAGGATCCGCTGCAGCGCATCGCCCCGGCCGATGTCGGCTTGAGCCTGCAATTGCAAGTGCTGAGCGGGCAGGATGATGCGGAACAACAACTGCTCGCCATTGCCGCAGAAGAGGCCGAACAGGGCTTTGATCTGCTCAATGGCCCGCTGGTGCGCGGACGCCTGGTATGCCTGGCCGATGACGACCATGTGTTGCTGGTGACCATGCACCATATCGTCTCCGACGGCTGGTCCGCGGGGGTGTTGACCCGTGAGCTGGGCGTGCTCTATGCAGCGTTCAGCGAGGGCGCCGAGGATCCGTTGCCAGCGTTGCCGGTGCAATACGCCGACTACGCGCTGTGGCAGCGCAACTGGCTGAGCGGTGACGTGCTGCAACAACAGCGTCAGTACTGGCAGCAGACTCTGGGCGGTGCGCCAGCCTTGCTGACCTTGCCAAGCGACAGGCCACGTCCTGCGCAACAGGACTACAGCGGTCAACTGCTCGGGCTGGTGCTCGATGCCGATCTGACCCGTGGCCTCAAGGCGCTGAGCCAGCGGCATGGCAGCAGCCTGTTCATGACGGTCATGGCCGCATGGGCTGCGCTGCTGGGACGTTTGTCCGGTCAGGACGACGTGGTCATCGGTACGCCGGTGGCCAACCGCATGCGCGCCGAAGTGGAGGACCTGATCGGGTTCTTCGTCAACACCCTGGCCGTACGCGTCGACCTCTCGGGTACGCCGAGCGTGCAAAGCCTGTTGCAGCAGGTCAAACAGCAGACGCTGGCCGCCCAGGCGAATCAGGACCTGCCGTTCGAACAGGTGGTTGAGGTGGTTCGCCCACAACGCAGCCTGTCCCACAGTCCGATTTTCCAGGCCATGTTGTCCTGGCAGAACAATGAAGCGTCCGATCTGGCGCTTGGCGACATGAGCCTGCAGGGCGTCGCGGTGGCTGGCCATACGGCCAAGTTCGACCTGACGCTGGACATGACCGAGGTCGGCGATCAATTGATCGGCACGCTAGAGTACGCCACGGCGTTGTTCGACGAGAGCACCATGCAGCGCTACATGGGCTACTTCCAGCGCTTGCTGGAAGCGATGGTCGCCGACGACCGCCAGTTGCTGGAGCAGGTGTCGTTGCTCGATACGGTGGAACGCCAGCATTTGCTGGTCGACCTTAATGCTACCGATGTGCCTTACCCGCAGCACAGCACCATCCACCAGCTGTTCGAAGAAAAGGCTCAGACACAGCCCGACGCCATCGCCGTGGTTTTTGAGGCGCAGCGCCTGAGCTATGCCGAGTTGAACCGTCAGGCCAACCGTCTGGCTCATCACTTGATCGGCATGGGCATCGGCCCGGACTATCGGGTGGCGATCTGCGTAGAACGTGGCGTGGAAATGATGATCGGTCTGCTCGGTGTGCTCAAAGCCGGTGCCGCCTATGTACCGCTGGATCCGGCGTATCCGGCCGAGCGCCTGGCCTACATGATCAACGACAGCCAGCCAACGGCATTGCTGACCCAGCGTGATCTGCAGAAACGCTTGCCGCCCCTGACCTTGCCACTGGTGCTGCTCGACGATGATCAGCGCACAACCTTTACCGAGCGTGACGACAACCCGGTGGTGGAAGCCCTCGGCGTGCGCAACCTGGCCTATGTGATCTACACCTCCGGTTCCACCGGTAATCCGAAGGGGGTGATGATCGAACACCGTGGCCTGGTCAACTACAGCGTCGATGCGGCGCGTCTGTTTGCCCTGTCCCGAACCGACACCGTGCTGCAACAGAACACCCTGAACTTCGACCTCTCGGTGGAGGAAATCTTCCCGGCCTTGCTGGCCGGCGCCACTCTGGCACCGAGCCGCGAGATATTCGGCAGCGAAGGGGCTGAAACTCACGGCATTCATCCGACTGTCCTGCACCTGACTGCTGCGCATTGGCATACGCTGGTGGCCGAATGGCACAACCAGCCGCAGGCTGCTGCGCAACGTCTGGCTGAGGTGCGCCTGATCAACGTCACGGGTGACGCACTGTCGGCACAGAAACTCAAGCTCTGGGATGAGGTGCGCCCGGCGCACACTCGCCTGATCAATACCTATGGCCCGACCGAAGCGACAGTGTCTTGCACCGCGGCTTACGTCAGCCATGACGCAGTGGTCGGTAGCGAAGGCAGTGGCAACGCAACCATCGGCAAACCGATGGCCAATACCCGTATCTACCTGCTCGATGCCCATCAGCAGCCAGTGCCATACGGCGTGGCTGGTGAGATCTTCATCGGTGGTGATGGCGTTGCGCGGGGCTACCTGAACCTTGCCGAGGTCAACGCCGAGCGTTTCCTCGCGGATCCGTTCAGCAACAGCCCTGACGCGAGGATGTACAAAACCGGCGACCTGGCACGCTACATGGCCGACGGCCGTATCGAGTACCTGGGCCGTAACGACTTCCAGGTCAAGGTGCGTGGTTTCCGTATAGAACTGGGCGAAATCGAAGCCCACCTGGGTAATTGCGCCGGGGTCAAGGAAGCGGTGGTGATCGCTCGGGAGGACAATCCGGGAGATAAACGTCTGGTGGCCTACGTAGTCGCACAGCCGGATATGCACCTTACGGCCGCCAGCCTGCGTACCGAACTGGCACCGCAACTGGCTGAATACATGCTGCCGAGTGCATTCGTGATCCTCGACGCCTTGCCGCTGACACCGAACCGCAAGCTTGACCGCAATGCCTTGCCGGCTCCGCAGGCCGATGCCTTTGCCAGCCGCGAACATGTGGAACCGCAAGGTGACACCGAGGTGGCGCTGGCGCA
Organism: Pseudomonas syringae group sp. J248-6; assembly: GCF_032586995.1. NCBI lineage: Bacteria > Pseudomonadati > Pseudomonadota > Gammaproteobacteria > Pseudomonadales > Pseudomonadaceae > Pseudomonas > Pseudomonas syringae group sp. J248-6. The sequence goes on from NZ_JAWHOP010000001.1 coordinate 156,709, forward strand.
TATCTGGCAAAACCTGCTCGATCTGGAACAGGTAGGCCGTCATGACCAGTTCTTCGAGCTGGGCGGGCACTCGCTGCTGGCGATGCGTCTGATTTCCCAGGTGCGCCAGCAACTGAGCGTCGAGCTGGGCCTGGCGGATATCTTCGCCCAACCTGAACTCGCCGCCATGGCACGGATACTCGCCGAAGCCAAAGGCAGCGTTCAGCCGCCGATCGTGCCGGTGCCTCGCGATCAGAACTTGCCGTTGTCGTTTTCCCAGCAGCGTCTGTGGTTCCTGGCACAGCTGGAAGGCGGCAGCGCGGCTTACCACATTCCGGCAGGGCTGCGTCTGCGTGGCACTCTGGATAACCCTGCGCTGAAGAGGGCGCTGGACCGTATCATCGCCCGCCACGAAGTGCTGCGGACGACCTTTGTGCAGGAGCAGGACCAGGATCCGGTGCAGCGCATCGCCCCGGCTGATATCGGTTTCAGCCTGCAACTGCAGGTGCTGACCGGGCAGGCGAATGCTGAAGAGCAACTGCTCGCCATCACCGCTGAAGAGGCCAACGAAGGCTTCGATCTGCTCAACGGCCCGCTGGTAAGGGGACGTCTGGTGAGCATGGCCGACGACGATCATGTGTTGCTGGTGACGATGCACCATATCGTCTCCGACGGCTGGTCCGCGGATATCCTGACCCGTGAGCTGAGTGTGCTCTATGCCGCGTTCAGTGCCGGTGCCGAAGATCCGTTGCCCGCCTTGCCGGTGCAATACGCCGACTATGCCGTGTGGCAGCGCAACTGGCTGAGCGGCGATGTGCTGCAGCAACAGCGTCAGTACTGGCAGCAGACCTTGGGCGGTGCACCAGCCTTGCTGACCTTGCCGACCGACCGGCCACGCCCGGCACAACAGGACTACAGCGGCAACATTCGCGGCCTGGTGCTCGATGCGGAGCTGACCCGGGGCCTCAAAGGCCTGAGCCAACGGCATGGCAGCACCCTGTTCATGACTGTGATGGTCGCATGGGCCTCGCTGTTGGGGCGTCTGGCCGGTCAGGACGATGTGGTGATCGGTACGCCGGTGGCCAACCGCCTGCGTGCCGAAGTGGAGGACCTGATCGGGTTCTTCGTCAACACCCTGGCGATACGCATCGATCTCTCTGGCACACCAAGCGTCGAAGCGTTGATGCAGCAGGTCAAGCGGCAGACGCTGGCAGCGCAGACTCATCAGGACCTGCCGTTCGAACAGGTGGTCGAGGTGGTTCGCCCGCAACGCAGCCTGTCCTACAGCCCGATCTTCCAGGCCATGTTGTCGTGGCAGAACAACGAAACATCCGATCTGTCGCTGGGCAACATGAACCTGCAAGGCGTGGCGGTAAACGACCACACGGCCAAGTTCGATCTGGTGCTGGACATGACCGAGGTCGGCGATCAATTGATCGGTACGCTGGAATACGCCACGGCGCTTTTCGACGAAAGCACCATGGACCGTTACCTGGGCTATTTCCAGCGCTTGCTGGAAGCCATGGTCGCCAATGAGCAACGCATACTGGAACACGTGCCGTTGGTGGACGCGGCCGAGCGTCAGCATCTGTTGAGCAGTCTTAATGCAACCGACCGAGCTTACCCTCAGGGTCAGTTGATGCATCGCCTTTTCGAGGCGCATGCAGCGTCTCGACCTCAGGCGCTTGCGGCCCGTCAGGGTGAGCAGACGCTGACCTACGCCGAAGTCGACAGCCGCGCCAACGCCCTGGCTCAGCAACTGCGCCAACGCGGCGTGGCAGCGGGAACCCGAGTGGCGATCCTGCTGGATCGCTCGGTGGAGCTGCTGACCAGTATGCTGGCCACCCTCAAATGCGGCGCTGCTTACCTGGCGCTGGATCGCCTGGCCCCCGAAGAGCGTGTGCGCTTCATGCTCGAGGACAGCGAAGCAACCCTGTTGCTGAGCCGTAGCGACCTGAACGCACCTGACATGACGCCAAGACTGGATCTGGACACACTGGATCTATCAGCGGCTAACGATGGCCCAGTCGCGCTCGCGGATGAAGTCGCAGGGCAGACCCCGGCGTGCATCATCTACACCTCCGGCTCCACCGGCATGCCCAAGGGCGTGATCGTGACCCACAACGGCATTGTGCGGCTGGTGCGGGACAACTACGGCTTCCGGGCCGATGACCGCGTGGCGTTTTCCTCCAACCCGGCATTCGACGCCAGTAGTCCGGAGATCTGGGGTGCCTTGCTCAATGGTGGCCAGTCGGTAATTGTCGAGCCTTCCGTGTTGCTTGAGCCAGCAGACTTTGCCGCCTTGCTCAAACGCCACGAAGTGACAGTGATGTTCAGTTCGACCGCCTTGTTCAACCTGTATGCCGGGTTGATTCCCGAGGCTCTAGCAGGCTTGCGCATGCTGGAGTGCGGTGGCGAACGGGCGGATCCGGCGTCGTTCCGCCGGGTACGGGAGCACTCGTCTCAAGTGCGATTGTTCAACGGCTACGGCCCGACCGAGGGCACCACGTGCGCCACTCGTTACGAAGTGTTTGATGTGCAGCCGGGAGCCCTGAGCCTGCCGATCGGCAAACCCAACGCCAACGTGCGCATCTATCTGCTCGACGCGTGCGGCGAGCCGGTGCCGATGGGCAGCGTCGGCGAGATCTACATCGGCGGGGTCGGGGTCGCGCTTGGCTACCTGAATCGCCCGGAACTGACCGCCGAACGCTTCAGCGACGATCCGTTCAGTCAGCAGGCGGGGGCGCGGCTCTACCGCACCGGCGACCTGGCGCGCTGGTTGCCGGACGGTAACCTCGAATACCTGGCGCGTAACGATGGTCAGGTGAAGGTCCGCGGCTTCCGCGTCGAACTTGGTGAGGTCGAAAGCAGCCTGCATGGGTGCGATGGCGTGCGCAACTCCGTTGTGGTGGCACGCGAAGACAGCCCGGGCGACACGCGTCTGGTGGCTTACTACACCGTGCATGCGGGCGCTGAAGCACCCGAAGTGGAGGCCCTGCGTGCACAGCTGAGCGCCGGCTTGCCGGAATACATGGTACCGAGCGTATTCATCTGCCTGCCCGACTTGCCGCTGACGCTCAATGGCAAGGTGGATGTCCACGCACTGCCAGCACCGACAGCGGATCAGTTCGCGAGCAGTGCCTTCGAAGCCCCGGCAGGCGAGCTGGAGATTCGTCTGGCGAAAGCCTGGACGGAGGTACTCGAGGTGCAGCAGGTGGGACGTCATGACAGCTTCTTCAGTCTCGGCGGTCACTCGCTGATGGCGGTACGACTGGTCAGCCAATTGGTGCAGAGTGGCTTGTCGGTGTCCCTGGCCGACGTGTTCCAGCACGCCAGCGTCGCGGCCTTGGCAAGTCTGCTGGGCAGCCGCAGCGAAGAGGTTGCACCGAAGCTTCATGAGCAACTGGTGCCGGTGCGTACCACAGGTAGCCAGCGTCCGTTGTTCCTGGTCCACGAGTTCACCGGCCAGGACGCGCATTTCCCGGCGCTGGCGGTACACATCGACAGCGAGATTCCGGTCTACGGGTTGAGCGGCATCCCGCTCGGTCAGGAACAGTTGCTGACCATGGAATGCCTGGCAACGCGCTTGTTGAATGTGATGCGCAGTGTTCAGCCGCATGGGCCTTATCGTCTGGCGGGCTGGTCGTTCGGAGGGCTTCTGGCCTACGAAATCGCTATCCAGCTGGAAGGCATGGACGAGGAGGTGGAGTTTATCGGCATGCTCGACACCTACATGCCGCGCCTGGTGGATCAGGGTCGCGAGCGTTGGGACCTGCAGACCGCCCACCGTCAGCACCTGCTGGAACACTGCGAGCAGTTCTGGAAAGCCCGAGGCGAATGCGCGCAGGCTCTGGAAGCCCTGGAGCGAGTGCGTGCAAACCGGCAGGCCTTTGATTTCGCCGGGCTCCTGCAGCACTGCCGTGAGCAGGGTGCGCTGCCGCCGGAGCTGGACATCTACACGAACGAGGGTCTTTGCCAGTACCTCGACCGAGAGGTGGCTCACGGTCATGCGCAGGCCAATTACACGGTTTACCCCAACAGCGTGCCGCTGCACCTGTTCACTGCCAGTGAGTGGGAACCCAACTCGCAGAAACACAGCGGTTACCTGGGTTGGGATAGCGTCCTGCCGGTCAGTCAGTTGCGCAGTATCAAGGTCGCTGGCGATCACTTGAGCATGATGAAGGCGCCGCATATCGAGGGCCTGGGTCAGGCGATCAGCCAAGCGTTGGCTGATCTGCCCAATCGGCCACGAGGGGCTGACAGCGCCCACCGGCCGTTGTTGACGATTCAGGGTGGACGTCGCGATCACGCGCCAGTGTTCTGTGTACCGGGGGCAGGGGACAGTGTGACTGGCTTCATCAGCCTGGCCGATGCTCTGGGGCCGCACTGGCCGATCCACGGGCTGCAACCACGCGGGCTGGATGGCCGCACGGTGCCTTACAGCCTGGTGGAAACCGCCGCCGAAGCGTATCTGCAAGCACTCGACAGCACTCACCCCGAGGGGCCGGTGCATCTGCTCGGTCATTCGTTCGGCGGCTGGGTGGCCTTTGAAATGGCTCAGCGCCTGACGGCAAGCGGCAGGGAGGTGGCTTCGCTGACACTGATCGACAGTGAGTCGCCGGGCGGCAACGGCGTGGTGGGCAAACCTTACACCGCGATAGGCGTACTGGAACGTTTGATCGAAACCATGGAGCTGGCTGCGGGCAAGCCGTTGGGCATCGATCGTACGGCCTTCCGGGCCCAGGACGATGTCGGCCAGATGCGTTTGTTGCATGCCGGGATGGTGCGGGCAGGGATGTTGCCGCAGCGTTCGTCGCCGGACGCGATGCGTGGGCCTGCACGGGCTTTCGGTACGGCGTTGCGCACACGTTATCAACCGTCGCAGATCTACACCGGGCCGGTGCGTCTGGTGCTGGCCGATGACCCGGTGCTGGATGCGGCGGGCAATCAGCGCGAACAACAGGCGATGGTCAGCGGCTGGCGCCGGTGTGCCCCGGATCTCACTGTCTGGCGTGGGCCGGGCAACCATTTCACCATTCTCAAGGCGCAGCATGTACAGCATCTGGCGAACTGGTGGCTACCCCGTCAATAACATCGTTTCTTCAAGCCCGGCGGTTGATCGCCGGGCCAATCCTCAACACATTCGTGGCTTTCTATGAAAAAGTTGAAGTTTCGCAAAGTGCTCATTGTTGTTGTGCTGTTGGTTCTGGCAGCAGGTATTGCCTACGGCATCCAATCCCCGGAAAAGGCACCGGAGTATCTGACCGCCAAGGTCGAACGCACCGATATCGAAAACTCGGTGCTGGCCAGCGGAGTGCTGCAAGGCATCAAGCAGGTTGATGTCGGCGCGCAGGTTTCAGGCCAGCTCAAGTCACTGAAGGTCAACCTGGGTGACAAGGTCAAACAAGGTCAGTGGCTGGCGGAAATCGATCCTGTGGTGCTGCAGAACACCCTGCGCCAGTCGCAGGTCAACGAACAGAACCTGATCGCCCAGAAGGACGCGGCTGCCGCGCAGCTCAAGGACGCCAAAGCCATTTACCAACGCTACAAGCAACTGCGTGCGGATGACGCGATCTCGCAAAAGGACTTCGATACGGCGCAATCAGACTTCGAAGTCCGGAGTGCCAACCTTCGCTCGCTGGAAGCACAGGTGCGCGACGCAGGAATCCAGATCGAGACCGCCAGGATCAATCTGGGCTACACCCGCATCGTCGCACCGATCAGCGGTGACGTGGTGGGTATCGTGACCCAGGAAGGCCAGACCGTGATCGCCAGCCAACTGACGCCGGTGATCCTCAAGCTGGCAGACCTGGACACCATGACCGTCAAGGCGCAGGTCTCCGAGGCCGACGTGATTCATATCACCCCAGGCCAAGAGGTGTATTTCACCATCCTCGGCGATGCCGAAAAACGCTATTACGCCAAACTGAAAGGCACGGAACCGGCGCCGCAAAACTTTCTTGACGCGCAGTCCAGCAACGCCGGCAAGCCAAACAGTGCGGTGTTCTATAACGCATTGTTCGACGTCCCCAACCCTGATCACCGTCTGCGTATTTCGATGACCGCCCAGGTGCATATCGTGCGTGAAAAGGCCAAGGACGTACTGACTGTGCCTGTTGCAGCTTTGGGCGACAAGAACGGCGACGGCACCTTCCCGGTGCGCGTGATGGACAATCAGGGCCAGGCCCAGAGCCGTAACGTGCAGACCGGCATCAACAACAACGTGCGGGTCGAGATCAAGAGCGGCCTTGCCGAGGGCGACCAGGTGGTGATCGGTGAACCATCGGCCACACCAGCGACAGCGGGGGCCTGACCATGAGTCGAGCTCTTCTGGAACTCAAGGGGATAACCCGTCGTTTTGTCGCTGGCGAGAAGGACTTCATCGCGCTTAATGACATCAACCTCACGATCAATGCTGGCGAACTGGTTGCCATTACCGGGGCATCGGGTTCCGGCAAGTCAACGCTGATGAACGTGCTGGGTTGTCTGGATCACGCCAACAGCGGCAGTTACAAGGTCGACGGGCGTGAAACCGGGACGCTGACCGATGATGAGCTGGCAGAGCTGCGCCGCGATCACTTCGGTTTCATTTTTCAACGTTATCACCTGTTGCCGCACCTGCCGGCGATACAGAATGTCGAAATGCCTGCCATCTACGCAGGCACCGGCAAGGGCGTGCGCGTAGAGCGCGCGCAGAAGCTGCTTGAGCGGCTGGGCCTGCCCGGGCATCTGGAGCATCGGCCAAGCCAGCTTTCAGGCGGCCAGCAACAGCGGGTCAGTATTGCCAGGGCCTTGATGAACGGCGGCGAGATCATTCTGGCCGACGAACCTACCGGGGCCCTCGACAGCGTCAGCGGCAAGGAGGTGATGAACATCCTCCTGGAGCTCAACAGCGCCGGGCACACAGTGATTCTGGTGACCCACGATGAGAAGGTTGCAGCGCACGCCGAGCGCATCATCGAGATGCGTGACGGCGAGATCATCGCCGACCGGGTAAACCCTGACCGTCCGATCATCAACGAAAAAACCACCGAGCGCCTGCCCACCAAGCCCAGCCAGGGCAACCGGCTGATGGCGAACCTCGGCCTGTTCCAGGAGGCCTTCGTCATGGCCTGGGTGGCGCTGATCTCGCACCGCATGCGCACGCTGCTGACCATGCTCGGGATCATCATCGGCATTACCTCGGTGGTGTCGATCGTTGCGATCGGCGAAGGGGCCAAGCGCTATGTGCTCAAGGACATTGAGGCCATCGGCAGCAACACCATCGAGGTGTTCCCAGGCAGTGACTTTGGCGACACCAAGTCAATGGATATCCAGACCCTGGCGCTGTCCGATGTGGCGGCGTTGAGCAGTGAGTACTACATCGACAGCGCCACACCGAATATCGGCCGCAACCTGCTGGTGCGCTACCGCAACATCGACGTATCGGCGACGGTGAGCGGGGTCAGCCCGAGTTACTTCCAGGTGCGTGGCACCAAAATGGGCTTGGGGGTGGGGTTCAACAAGGATGACGCCAGGCGGCAAGCGCAAGTGGTGGTGATCGATTACAACACACGGATTCGCCTGTTCGGCCCCAAGGTCGACCCGCTGGGCCAGGTGATCCTGGTGGGCAACCTGCCCTGTACAGTAATCGGCGTGACGGAGAACAAGAAGAACATTTTCGACACCAGCAAGAACCTTAATATCTGGATGCCCTACGAAACCGCCTCTGGCCGCCTGCTGGGTCAGACCTACCTGGACGGCATCACCGTGCGGGTCAAGGACGGGCAGCCGAGCAAGGTGGTCGAGGACAACGTCAACAAACTGCTGCAAAAGCGTCACGGGACCAAGGACTTTTTCACCTACAACCTCGACAGCGTGATGCAAACGGTGCAGAAGACCAGCCAGTCGCTGGCCCTGTTGCTGTCGTTGATCGCGGTGATCTCGCTGGCGGTCGGCGGTATCGGGGTGATGAACATCATGCTGGTGTCGGTCACGGAGCGGACACGCGAGATCGGCATTCGCATGGCAGTCGGGGCACGCCAGTCGGATATCCGTCAGCAGTTTCTGGTGGAGGCGGTGATGGTTTGCCTGATTGGCGGGGTCATCGGCATCGGCCTGTCGTTCGTGATCGGCTATGTGTTTTCACTGCTGGTCAAGGAATGGCAGATGGTGTTCTCCGTGGGCTCGATTGTCACTGCGTTCATCTGCTCGACATTGATCGGCATCGTGTTCGGCTTCGTACCCGCACGCAACGCGGCACAGCTCGATCCGATCGAGGCGCTGGCACGGGATTGACGAGAGGATTGCAGGACAGGGATGTTCTGCATGACGATATCGACGGCCCGCTGACGTGGGCAGTGTGGAAGGGATCCTGCTCACGAGAGGCTGATGCAGCCGACGGCTATCTGTCGCTGTATCAGCCTCTCGAGCAGGCTGTTGCGAGGACTCAGCCTACCGCGCTGACGCTGGAAACCCGTGCTGCGCTGCTGCTCATCAGGGCCTGTTCGAAGCGGTCGAGGACCATGCCCACTTCCGATTCGGTGATATTCAACGGTGGCAGGAAGCGCACGACTGCGCTGTTGCGTCCACCTGTCTCGATGATCATGCCGTTGTTGAAGCACTCCAGCTTGATCGCCCGCGCACGTGCGCCATCGCCAACCCCTGGACGTGATCCTGTAGCCGGTTTGACGATTTCTACCCCGAGCATCAAGCCACGGCCACGGACATCGCCGATAAACGGGAACTGTCGAGCGATGTTCTCCAGCCCGCTGTGCAACTGCTCACCGCGCAGCACAGCATTGCCGACCAGATCGTGCTCCTTGATATGACGCATGGTCGCAGCCCCGGCCACCATCGCCACCTGATTGCCACGAAACGTCCCTGCGTGCATGCCTGGGCCCCATGTATCGAGGTGCTCGGCATAGACGATCACTGACATCGGGTAGCCGCCACCGATGGCCTTGGACAGCACCAGAATATCCGGCGTTATCCCGGAATGTTCGATAGCAAACAGGTTGCCGGTACGTCCGAGTCCGGTTTGCACTTCGTCGACAATCAGCAGGATTCCCAACTCGCGAGTGATATCACGCACAGCGCGCAGCCATTCTGCCGACGCCGCAATGCAGCCGCCTTCGCCCTGAACCACTTCGACCACCACCGCAGCGGGTTTGGACACACCGCTTTCCGGGTCGCTGAGTACCGTGCGGATGTACTCGATGGAGAGGCGGTCGGTGTTTTCGCCGTCGGTGCCGAACGGGCAGCGGAAACGATAGGGGAAGGGCAGGAAGTGGGTGCCTTGGGCCAGCAGCCCGGCCTTGGGGTTGAGGTTGCCCATGGCCGACAATGCGCCAGCGGTCATGCCGTGATAACCACCGTGAAAGGACATCAGCGGCGAGCGCTGGGTGTAATGGCGGGCCAGCTTGATTGCGGCTTCGACCGCGTCAGAACCGCTGGGGCCGCAGAACAGAATTTTGCTGTTGTCGCGCATTCTGGCGGGCAACGTCGCGAACAGCTCTTCGACGAAGGCGTGCTTGGCCGGTGTGGCCAGGTCAAGGGCCTGCTGCAGATGATCACTGTTGAGGAATTCGATCACCGCCTCGCGGACCACCGGCGGGTTATGACCCAGTGCCAGCGTGCCAGCGTTCGACAGGCAGTCGAGGTACTCCTGGCCGTTGGCGTCCTTGACCCGCATGCCCTTGCCACTGACAAACAGCTGCTGGAAGGTCGCTGCGTAGGTGCGCGCATTCGACTCCAGTTTCTTGAGATTACTTAACTCTTCCATAGTCGATCCCTTGTTGGCACAGGTACGGATTCATTGCTACTCGGTTCGAGCAGGGCCCGATTCTGTAAGAACCTCAGGGGGATCGCCAACTTATCGCCGTGGGACTGTCCCCGTATTCCACGACATACATACCGCGGCCTCCAGCGTTAAATGCATGCTACGAAAGGGATTTGTGGCGCAGCAGGAAACCTCGCGACAACGCTCCTGATCGTCCGGATTCCTGCCCCGTTGCTTCTTTTCTCCAGACACCACTGTTCCGGAATTTTCGAGAGCTTTATGTCTATTGGCAAACCTGCTGGCCGATTCCTGTTGTCGATGTTTGTGGTGTCACTGCTCAGCGGCTGCACGCTAGGGCCGGACTACCAGTTACCTGCGGTGGCGGTTGCCGGCAAGTGGCATGCGCCGCTGCCCCATGACGCGTCGATGGTGGGGCTGCAGGATTGGTGGCAACAGTTCGATGACCCTGCACTGGCAACCCTGTTGCGTCTGGCGCAAGCAGACAGCCCGTCTCTCGATCAGGCTCTGGCGCGCATCGCCCAGGCACGCGCGACGCTGGACGGCAGCTTTGCCGACAGGCTGCCACAAGTGAGCGGCGGCGCGAGCAAGTCACGCGCTGGCATCAGGCAGAGCGGGGCGCGCCAGAGCGGTACGACTTCCGGGGCAACCCTCGATGCGTCCTGGGAATTGGACCTGTTCGGCAAATTACGACGCACCGACGAAGCTTCGCGCAATCTGCTCGAAGCACGTGTCAATGACTGGCATGACGCTCGTGTGTCGCTGGCGGCCGAGGTCGGTGATGACTTCGTGCAGTACCGCGGCTGCCAGATGCTGGTGAACGCTTACCGTGATCAGGCGCAATCCCAGGAACAGACCGCACGTCTGACTCGTGTGTCGTTTCAGGCCGGGTTTACCGCAGCCGCTGATTCATCGTTGAGCGACGCCAGTGCGGCGGCCAGTAATGCGACCCTCATCAAACAACAAAGCGAGTGCGACGTGCTGCTCAAAAGCCTGGTGGCCCTGACCGGTAGCGACGAGGAGCAGGTGCGGGAAGTGCTCGGCCATAACCCCGCGCGACTGCCGCAGCCTGCGTCGCTGGATGTACGGGAAATACCCGCCGACCTGGTGCGCCAGCGCCCGGATCTGGCGTCCAGCGAACGTGAACTGGCCGCAGCGAATGCGAAGATTGGCGCTGCTCAGGCGGATCGTCTGCCCAGCCTGAGTCTGATCGGCTCGTTCGAGGTGGGGACCACCACTGGAGTATTCAGCCGTAACTGGAGCCTCGGCCCGCAACTGACTGTTCCGCTGTTCGACGCAGGCAAGCGCCGGGCGGCAGTGGACTCGGCACGGGCAGATTATGACGCGGCGCTGGCGACCTATCGGCAGACCTTGCGCACGTCGGTGATGGAAGTTGAGCAGGCACTGGTGCGTCTGGACGCGGCGCGGCGTTCGCAAGCCAGTACGCAGCGGGCCAGCGACGGTTATGAAGCGTCGTTCGAGGCCACAGACCGCAACTGGCAGGCCGGTAACGCCAGCCTGCTGGACCGCGAAGTGGCGCGACGCTCGGCCCTTTCGGCGCAAATCGAACTGATCACCGTGCAACAAAATCAAGTGCGCTACTGGATTGCCCTGTACAAGGCCCTGGGCGGTGGATGGCAGGACAGTCGCGAAGGTTTGGCCAGTGAGACAGCGAAGCGGGGCGGCGTATGACGAAGATACGCATGTATGGGCTGTTGACGCTGGTGGTGTTGGGCGTTTCAGGCTGGCTATTGTTTGGCCGTGCAGAGCCGACCCCGACCCCGGCTGCTGCTGCTGCTGCTGCGCCGTCAACCAGCCTTACCGTCGAGGCGGTTCAACCGCGCCACGAAGAATGGCCACAGGAACGGGTGGCCAGCGGTGCGCTCGCGCCGTGGCAGGAAGCTGTTATCAGTGCCGAAACCGGAAGCTTGCGGATCGCCAGCCTGAAGGCTGATATCGGCGATCAGGTGAAGAAAGGCCAGGTCTTGGCGACCCTGGCCGATGACAGCGTGCTGGCCGAGGAAAACAAGCAGAAGTCAGCGGCAGCCCAGGCCACGGCGCAATTGCAGGAAGCCCGCTCCAATGCGCGACGTGCGGCGTTGGTCGGACAGAGCGGGGCCTTGTCCGAGCAGCAACTGGAAGAATACCGGGTCAAGGTGCAGACCGCTGAAGCCAACCTGGCCTCGGCAAATGCCGACCTGCGCAGTATCCGGATCAAACTCACGCAGACACGCATTGTCGCGGTGGATGACGGGGTCATATCCGGGCGCAAGGCCTTGCTCGGCGATGTGGTGTCGGCGGGCAGCGAAATGTTCAGGATGATCCGGGATGGCCGCATCGAGTGGCAGGCAGAACTGGATGCACAGCAACTGCCAGGTGTGCAGGTCGGACAGCTCGCTCGCGTGACGTTGCCAGGCGGTATTCAGGTCGAAGGTCGCGTGCGGCTGGTCTCGCCAATACTCGACAGCAAGACCAGCAGGGCGCTGGTCTATGTTTCCCTGCCCACTGGGTCGATGGCGCGCGCCGGCATGTACGCCAGCGGTCGCATCGAACTGCCATCCACTGCAGCGCTGACTGTCTCGGATACCAGTGTGATCCTGCGTGACGGACGCTCTTATGTGTTCGTGCTGGGCAAGGATATGCATGTCAGCCAACAAGTCGTAGAGGTCGGGCGGCGGCGTGGATCGGCGCTGGAAATCCTCGGAGGTCTGACAGAACAGGCACAGATCGTCCGTAGCGGTGGGGCGTTTCTCAATGACGGGGCCAGCGTGACGCTGGTCAACGCCGAGGCGCGCACGCAATGAATATCTCCGCGCTGTCGATTCGTTACCCGGTTCCGGCGGTCATGCTGTTTTTACTGCTGACCCTGTTTGGTGCCCTTGGATTCGATCGTCTCGGTATCCAGGACTTTCCCGACACCGATCTGCCCGCAGTGGTCATCAGTGCCTCACTGGAAGGGGCCGCCCCCGAGCAACTGGAAACCGAAGTCGCGCGCAAGCTCGAAGACAAGCTGACCTCGCTACGCTTGCTCAAGCATGTCAGCACGCAAATTGCCGAAGGCAGCGTCATCATCAATGTGATATTCGACATTGACAAGGATGGCAATGAAGCGCTCAACGAGGTGCGCAATGCGGTGGACAGCGCTGCCGCCGAGTTGCCAGCCAACCTCGACACGCCATCGGTAACCCGCCTGACCACCAATACCACGGCGTTGCTGACCTATGTGGTCGATGCGCCACGCATGGACGAAGAAGCGTTGTCCTGGTTTGTCGACAATGAGCTGAGCAAAAAGCTTCTGACCGTGCGTGGTGTCGCGAACATCGGCCGCGTGGGCGGTGTGGACCGCGAAGTTCAGGTGGACCTTGATCCCGCGCTGATGGCCGGTCTGGGCCTGAGCGTGACAGACATTGCGGATCGTTTGCGGACGATGCAGAAAGACAATTCCGGCGGTCAGGGCGATCTGGGCAGCGGTCAGCAGGCGCTGCGTGTGCTCGGCGGCATTGACGACCCGGCGGCGCTGGGCGCTATACGCATTCCCGTCAGCGAAGGGCGAATGCTCGCTGTGCAGCAGTTGGCCACCGTGCGTGATACCCATGCCCAGCGCACCACCCTGGCGTATCGCGACGGCAAACCGGTGATTGGCTTTCAGGTCATGCGCTCTCTGGGTTTTTCCGACGTCGGAGTGACCAGGGATGTGCGCCAGGCAGTCAGTGAGTTCGCCAGGCAACACCCTGATGTGCGTATTGAAGAAGCGAGTAATGCCGTCGACCCGGTGATGGAAAACTATCGCGGCTCCATGATGCTGCTATACGAAGGAATGTTGCTGGCGGTGTTAGTGGTCTGGTGGTTCCTGCGTGACTGGCGGGCGACGATTATCGTGGCCACAGCACTGCCTTTGTCGATTATCCCGACATTTGGCGTGATGTATTTTGCCGGTTTTAGCCTCAATACAGTTTCGTTGCTGGCGCTGGCCCTGGTGATCGGCGTTCTGGTCGATGATGCAATTGTTGAGGTCGAAAACATTGCGCGACACCTGCGTATGGGCAAAACCCCGCGTCAGGCAGCGATTGAGGCGTCCGACGAGATCGGCCTTGCGGTATTGGCAACCACTGTGACTCTGGTCGCGGTGTTCCTGCCAACCGCTTTCATGGGCGGGGTTTCCGGCAAACTGTTTCGCCAATTCGGTGTGACTGCCAGCGCTGCGTTGATGTTTTCGTTGTTGGTCGCCCGTTTGTTGACGCCAATGATGGCGGCGTATTTTCTCAAGGCTCGCGCGCATGGTGAGCACGACAGCGGTTTGATGAGACGTTACCTGAGCTGGATTCACACCAGCCTGAGCCGCCGCAAGACCACCATGGCCATTGTCGGTGTCTTGTTCATAGGCTCGCTGGCACTTATTCCCTTGCTGCCGACCAGCTTCTTGCCTGCGCAGGATATTGCCAGCAGCACCGTCAGCCTGGAGTTGCCGCCCGGCAGCAGCTTGGCCCAGACCGGCGAGATTGCCTTGCAGGCTGAGAAGCGTTTACGCGAGATTCCAGAAGTGGCCCACGTTTTCATCGCGGCGGGCAGCGGCGATGCGGGCAGTGCGGGTGATCGCAAGGCGGCGCTGACCGTCGATCTGCTACCACGTAACCAGCGCACACTGAAACAGTCCCAGGTGGAAGCGAGCATGCGTGAAAGTCTGCGCAGTTTGCCCGGTGTGCGGGTAAATGTCGGTGGTGACGCCAGCGGCGAGCGGCTGGACATCGTCCTCGCCAGCGATGATGGTGATTTGCTGGAGCGTACCGCCGCAGCTCTTGAACCGCAGCTGCGCCAGATAAAAGGCGTCGGCAACATCACCTCCAGTGCTGCGGTGCAAAGGCCGGAAATCCAGATGCGCCCGGATGTTGTCCGCGCGGCAGAGCTTGGCGTCAGTAGCCAGGACATCGCCGACACACTGCGCATGGCCACCTACGGCGAATACAGCTCGTCCCTGGGCAAGATCAATCTGTCCCAGCGCCAGGTCAATGTGCGGGTGCGTATGCAGCCGCAAGTACGCACCGACCTGCAGAGTCTCGCTCAGTTACGGGTCACGGGGCGTGATGGCCAGATCGCGCTGGCGTCTCTGGGAGAAATCAGCATGGGCAGCGGCCCCGCGCAGATTAATCGTATCGATCGCTTGCGCAATATCACTCTTTCCATCGAGCTCAATGGGCGCAATCTGGGCGAAGTGATGGAGCAGGCCAGGCAGGCGCCGGTCATGCAGAACCTGCCAGCGCAAGTGAAACTGGTAGAGCAGGGCGAGTTGCAGTTGATGAGCGAGCTGTTTGGCAACTTCAGCCTGGCGATGGCCGTCGGCGTGTTCTGTATCTACGCGGTGCTGGTTCTGCTGTTCCATGATTTCATGCAGCCGCTGACCATCCTCTCGGCACTGCCTTTATCGCTCGGCGGCGCACTGTTGGCACTGTTGATAGGCGGGATGAGCTTTTCCATGGCATCGGTCATCGGTTTGCTGATGCTGATGGGGATCGTGACCAAGAACTCGATCCTGTTGGTGGAGTACGCGATCATGGCTCGTCGTGAGCCAGCCGTGAGCCGTTATGAGGCGTTGATCGACGCCTGCCACAAACGTGCCCGGCCAATTCTGATGACCACTATTGCAATGGGTGCGGGCATGTTGCCGACAGCATTGGGATGGGGCGGAGAATCAGGTTTCCGTCAACCGATGGCGGTGGTCGTTATCGGCGGACTGTTGGCCTCAACCGTACTAAGCCTGTTGGTAGTGCCCGTTATCTTTACTTATATCGATGATGGCCATGAGACACTTAAAGGATGGTTTCGCAGGCCTCGATAAAACCGTGTAATCCGCTATCGTCGCAGGCTCGCTGACGTGGGCCAACGCCTTGGAATACCTGGCATGCCGAGACGTTTTCCTCCCTGGGTTCTACTTGGCAAACCCTGCGCAGCAGTGCCCGTTTTTTATTTAGTCACCATCTTTTTATCCAGTAACACCGCAGTGTCTATTCATAAAATCCGGTTCATGCCGATAACGACAGGGATCGCGAAAAGTCAGGATGCAGTGAACAAGCAGGTCCTGCTCTGGCACAGAAATTGGATGATTACTTCTGTAGTCCGAAAAATCGCTTATCGCAAAAGTGCGCAAAACCCACGTTCAACTACTCGCCTCTAGTGCAGTAGGGCTCTCGGACAGAAGTGCCCCCTTACTTAACGATGATGGATAATCAATGAACCTGATAAATCGCACCAGTTTCGCTAAAAAACTCATGGCCGCGTTCATCGTTTGCGCCATGATCACCTTGGCTGTGGGTGGTTTGGGTATGCTCGGTATCAACCGGCTCTCCGACGCCCTTGAGCTGACGTTCTCGAATAATCTGGTTTCAGTGGCCAACACTAACGAGACGATGACCGCCCTGACCACTCATAACCGCGGGCTTTACCGTTTGCTCGATGCCAAGGACAAGGCCACGGCGGAGAAAATGCGCCAAAGTATCAATGCCGAGCTGGAGCGTGCGCAGAAAGTCTATGCCATCTACCGCGCCACCCCATTGGAGGACGATGAACGCGCAGCGGGCGACCAGTACGACGCCTTGATGTCAGCCTACATCTCTGCTTCCCAGAACATCTTTGACCTGCAGCAAGCGGGCAAACTGGAAGACGCGCGCAATCGCCTCAACGCGCTGGCGGACGGGGAGTTCAACAAGGCTCGCGGCTATCTGCAGATCATGATCGACTCCAACAAGCGCCAGATCAAAGAAGGTGCAGAGGCCGCTGACAGGCTGCAAAGCAACTCGGTATTCATGTTGACGGCGGGTATTGTCATCGCGTTTGTGGTGGCGATCATGTTGGGTATTTTGATCACTCGCATGATTACCGGACCACTGAGAAGCGCTATCGAAGTTGCACAGCGTATTGCATCGGGTGACTTGACCCAGAGCGTTTCCAGCACCCGAGGCGATGAAGCGGGGCACCTGCTCAATGCGATCGGCACGATGCAGAGCAATTTGAAACGCACGATTCAGGAGATTTCCAGCGCGTCCGATCAGCTTGCCTCCGCAGCCGAAGAGCTTGGCGCGGTCACCGAAGAAAGCACACGCGGCCTTACTCGACAAAATGACGAGATTCAACAGGCTGCAACGGCGGTAAACGAAATGACGGCTGCTGTTGAAGAGGTAGCCCGCAATGCAGTGTCTACCTCAGAGGAGTCCAAAGCACTGGCAACCGACGCCGCGAACGGTCGTGGCCAGGTGGATAACACCGTCAAGGGCATCGGCACGATGGTCAGGGAGATTACCGAGTCGACGGGGTCAGTGACCACGCTTGCCGGCCACGTCCGGGACATCAGCAAAGTGCTTGAGGTCATCCGCAGCATTGCGGAACAGACCAACCTGCTTGCGCTGAACGCCGCCATCGAGGCTGCACGCGCCGGTGAGCAAGGCAGAGGGTTTGCTGTGGTAGCCGACGAAGTGCGCGCTCTGGCGCACCGCACCCAGGCTTCAACGGTGGAAATCGAAGGCATGATCGGTACCGTGCAGTCCGGTGCCGACGGTGCGGTCGCTGCAATGAGCAAAAGCCTGGCGACGGCCACCAACACCCAGGGACTTGCTCAGCGCGCCGGCAGCGCACTGGAAAAAATCACCATTGGCGTGGGTACGATCAACGAGCGCAACATGGTGATTGCCTCGGCGTCCGAAGAGCAGGCTCAGGTCGCACGCGAAGTGGATCGCAACCTGGTCAATATTCAGGAGCTCAGCGCGCAGTCCGCAGCAGGCGCCAATCAGACGAGCGCGTCCAGTCAGGAACTGTCACGGCTGGCGACTTCGTTCAACACCATGGTTGCGCAGTTCAAGCTTTAACGGGCTCGTGCAGGTGTATTACCGGCCTGATTGTCTGGACCGGGAATACATGCTGCATACCTTGTTCTTGTCCTTTCTACGGATTGACCTCGCCAGTTTGCGGGGGCGACTCGCGTAAGAGTGTCGACCTGTCCAGCCACGATCATTCGCAAAGCTGCTCCCGTCTCACTACAATCCCGGCAGACAGACCAATCCAAAGGTGTACATTGGAATTCACACGGGACAAATTCAACGGGATCATTGTCGACGCAGCTTCACTGCCAAATGACCCGCAAGCGTTGCGTGACGCTGTCGACGTGCTGGTTACCCTCATCGAAAACGAGCGCCTGGCGCTGGCCTGGGTCACACTGCCTATAAGCAATGCCCAGAGCATTCCGATCTTCACGGCTGCCGGGTTCTCCTTCCATAGCTGTCTGACCGATCAACTGACCCTGGTGCGCCGCCCCTTCGAGCAGGCATTCGTCCCGTTCATACCTACCCATACTGTAGGGGCGGGGGCCATCGTGATTAACGAGGCAGGGGAGCTCCTTGTCGTGAAGGAGCGAGGCACCCAAGGTTTCAAACTGCCGGGAGGGCACGTAGACAGCGCCGAACGAATTCAGGATTCGATCGAGCGCGAGGTGCTGGAGGAAACCGGGATCGAATCGAAGTACGAATCCATCGTGGCGTTTACCACCAGACATCCCTACCAATTTGGCAAATCGAATATTCACTTCATCTGCCGAATGACGGCCCTGACGCAGCGTATCAACATCCTGGACACTGCCGAGATCGAAGAAGCTAAATGGATAGCGTTGTCAGCCTACCTGGCAGATGACAGCAATAGCCTGTCCAACCGGCAGTTACTCAAAGATGTGGCGTTCAGCCGAGGTCTCGTCGCCACCGAGTACTCCGCCAATATCGGACCTCATAAAAAGCAGGAGATTTTTACGACAACTGACTGATCAACAGGAAACGCGGCCTTTAGTTATACGGCAAAATATGTGGATTTAACGCGTTCCGGAATGTCGCAGGGTAGTCTGAGTCAGGCTTGAGCGCTGAATTCAGGCTACTGATCAAATTTGAAATATCTTGAAACATTCCTGTCACATCACGAGTCAATGGAATAACCCTCTTCAAGGTTTTCCGATGAAAACGCCTCGTCCCGACACACGCCTCAAATCCCTCATCAACCTGCGCAACCTGAAAATGGCGAGGTCTGCGCACGCGTTCGTTCGCGGCAATACCGCGCAGTTCTATGAGTGGCTTCACAGTCAGTCGGGCAGGCGTCTGCCCAGCGGTCCGCCGGTCTGGATCTGCGGGGATTGCCATGCCGGTAATCTGGGGCCCACAGGGGATTCGAGAGGGCGCATCGATATGCATATCCGCGACCTCGATCAAGCCGTCATCGGTAATCCGGCCCATGACCTGGTGAGGCTGGGGCTGTCGTTGGCGACGGCTGCTCGTGGCTCGGATCTACCCGGAGTGACCACGGCAAGAATGCTGGAAGAGATGATGCAGGGCTACGAAGAGGCTTTTATCGGCAACGACGATGAAGAGCCGGATCGTCCTGCGCAAGTGAAAGCGGGGATGCGCAGCGCGGTACAACGCACGTGGAAGCATCTGGCAAAGGAGCGTTTCGAAGGTACGCAACCGACCATTCCGCTGGGCAAACATTTCTGGCAACTGTCACGTGCGGAACGCGATGCAATCAAGGCGCTTTGTGAGACGCCGGAGATTCATGCGCTGGTGACATCGCTAAAAGGCAGGTCCCAGGATGACCGAGTGCGTTTACTCGACTCCGCCTACTGGGTAAAAGGCTGCAGCTCTCTGGGGCTGCTTCGCTATGCGGTGCTGATGGGTGTTGGCGATGAAGAGGATGAAGAGTTCTGCCTGCTCGACGTCAAGGAAGCCGTCGCCGCGGCGGCCCCACGTACTGCGAGGGCTCGCATGCCCAGAGACAATGGCAAACGGGTGGTGGAGGGCGCCCGGAACCTGTCGCCCGGTCTGGGTAGCCGAATGGTTGCCGTGCGAATGCTGGATCATTCGTTCTTCATCCGTGAGCTACTTCCTCAGGACATGAAGCTGGAACTTGATGAGCTCACTGAGCAAGAGGCCATGCAGGCCGCAGCTTATCTCGCCAAAGTTGTGGGTAAAGCCCACGCCAGACAGATGGATCTGGCCACACGTGCGGCGTGGATCAGGGACCTGCAAAGCAATCGATCCGATACCCTGGACGCGCCCTCCTGGCTATGGTCGAGCGTCGTTCAACTGGTCGGTAGTCACGAGCAAGGCTACCTTGAGCATTGCCGCCGTTACGCGCTGTAGCGGTTTCGCCGCAGAGCCAATAGACGGCAAAGCCGGGACGATTATCTATTGTGGCGCAGA
Source organism: Pseudomonas syringae group sp. J248-6 (assembly GCF_032586995.1). Lineage (NCBI taxonomy): Bacteria > Pseudomonadati > Pseudomonadota > Gammaproteobacteria > Pseudomonadales > Pseudomonadaceae > Pseudomonas > Pseudomonas syringae group sp. J248-6. The sequence goes on from NZ_JAWHOP010000001.1 coordinate 176,686, forward strand.
ATGGAAAAGTTTAGCGCCGCTGCCACCGAGAGCCATACCAGATAGGGAAACAAAATCAGCCCCGTAATGATGTCCAGCTGCAAGGCCATTACGATCATTGTGGCGACAACAATCCACAGCAAAGCAAGAATCACCATCGCCGCGACAATGCGGTTCGCACCAAAAAATACCGGTGTCCACAACGTGTTCAGTGCTATCTGAGCAGCCCACAGGGCAAGCACGATCTGGCTGCTGGGGAGCAGCGTCAGGCGATACCCTGCCCAGGCGAGGAGCAGGTAGATCACGGTCCACGCTACCGGAAATGCCCAGTTTGGCGGGGTGAAGCTCGGTTTCTGAAGGGATTCGTACCATGCTCCTGGTTTAAAGATGATGCCGGTTGCTGCGGCGGCGCTGCAGGCTAGAAGGAAGATCAAAAAGGTCATGGCTTTTCCTGGGTCGAAACGCTATAGGGCGGTGAGATGAGTGGCAATCTCAAGCTTGGACGCCTGCGCGCTGGAAAGGTCCGATCTTTTGAGTGGCAAGGTGAGGCCAGCGAAGCTGATTGAACAGTCAATGCCCTGCTGCGCTGGCCGAACCGTTGCGTTTGGTCAATAAGCCGCGACCATTCCATCCTTCCTGGGATCGGTCCCGCCCACATAGCCATGCGCCGTTCGCTGGATAATCTGCGCACCGCCGAAGGCAAATACGCCGCTTGGCTCTTCGACATCAATGTCGTGACCTTTGGCGCGCAGTGCTTTCACCACGTCAGGGTCAAACGCACGCTCCACCGCGACTTTCAGGCCGGTTTCGATCCTCCAGCGCGGCGCATCGGCAGCAGCTTGCGGGTTTTGCTTGTAGCGCAGGATGCGCATCATCATCTGCAAGTGGCCCTGCGCCTGCATCGGGCCGCCCATCAGCCCGAATGACATCAGCGGTGTGCCGTCGGCGTTCATGACAAAGCCAGGGATGATGGTGTGAAACGGACGCTTGCGCGGTGCAACGTAATTAACGTGCTGCGGGTCCAGGGAAAAGCCTGCGCCACGGTTCTGCATGCTGATGCCGGTGCCGGGTACAACGACACCCGAGCCGAAACCCATGTAGTTGGACTGGATGAACGAGATCATCATGCCGCTTTCATCCGCCGCTGACAGGTACACCGTACCGCCCGGTTTTGGCGAGCCGTGCCCGGGATTGGCGGCCTGATCAGTGACCAGTCCCGCGCGCTCCATCAGGTAGGCCTTACTCAGTAAATCCGCTGAAGGGACGCGCATGTGCTCGCTGTCGGCGACATGTTCGTCGAGGTCCGCCAAGGCCAGTTTCATTGCTTCCAGCACCGGGTGAACCGTTTCAAGACTGTCCACCGGGTGCTCGCCGACGCCCAGCGCTTCAAGCATGGTCAGGCCGGCAAGGGTGGCAATGCCCTGACCATTCGGCGGGAGTTCATGCACCACGGCGCCCGCGTATGGCACCGACAAAGTATCGATCCAGTCCACGGTGTGCGTGGCCAGATCGTCGAGGCTCATCACGCTGCCATTGGCGTTGGCATGGGCGATGATCGCCTGTGCCAGTTCGCCGCGATAGAACGCTTCGCCTTTGGTCCGGGCGATCAGTTCCAGCGTGCGAGCGTGGTCCTTGAGCTGGATTTTTTCTCCGGCCAAGGGGGCTTTGCCATCCGGCATGAAGCATTCGGCAAAGCCCGGTTGATCCTTGAGCAGGTGCGAGCCGCGTTTCCACAGCTCGGCGATAATCGGCGTTACCTGATAACCATCGCGGGCATAGCCAATCGCCGGTTCAGCCAGGGTAGCGAAGGGCAGCTTGCCGTAACGCTCGGACAGCGCCACCCAGGCCGAAACCGCCCCCGGTACGCTGACCGCAGGCCAGCCGCGTTGTGGCATCTGACTATGGCCTTCGAAATACTCAGGCGTCCAGGCTTGTGGCGCGCGGCCGGAAGCGTTCAAGCCTTGCAGCGTGCTGCCGTCCCAGACGATGGCGAAGGCGTCGCTGCCAATCCCGCAACCAGTGGGCTCTACCACGGTCAGCACCATGGCTGCTGCGATAGCGGCGTCGACCGCATTACCGCCACGGCGCAGCATGTCCAGCCCGGCCTGAGCGGCCAATGGCTGAGAGCAGGCGACCATGTTGTTGCCCATCACCGGCGAGCGCGCAGAAGCGTAAGGTTGGCTGTAATCCAGATCATCGAACATAAGCGTTTCTCTTGGCAGAAGACGAAAGGTTTAGCCCTTGGGGTCCAGCGCATCGCGCAGGCCGTCACCCAGCAGGTTGAAACACAGGACCGTGATGTAGATCGCCACACCTGGCGCAATCGACATCCACGGAGCCTGCTCCATGAAATTTTTCGCAGTATTGAGCATCGAGCCCCAGGACGGCGACGGCGGTTGCTGGCCCAGGCCGAGAAACGACAGGCTGGCTTCGGCCAGAATCGCCGAGGCGATGGTCAATGTGGCCTGTACCACCAGCGGCGACATCACGTTGGGCAGCACGTAACGCAGGATAATCCAGCGATCCGGCAGACCGATGGCGCGGGCACCTTCCAGGTAATCCTCATGCTTGATCGACAGCACCTGGCCACGGGTCAGCCGGGCAAAGATCGGCATCGCGGACAGGCCGATGGCGATCATCGCGTTGGTCAGGCTGGGGCCGAGAAAGGCGCCCAAAGCGATGGCCAGCACCAGAAACGGACAGGACAACAGCGCTTCCATGACCTGCGAGATGATCATGTCCAGCTTGCCACCGAAGTACCCGGCCAGCAGGCCCAGCGGCACGCCGATGAGCATGGCGATGGCTACTGAAACACCACCGGCCAGCAGCGAACTGCGTGCGCCATACAGCAAGCGTGAAAACAGATCGCGGCCCAGTTCGTCGGTGCCCATCCAGTAGATCAACGAGGGAGCCTTGCGTACCGCGAGAAAATTGGCCTTGAGCGGATCATGGGGCGCAATCCAGGGGGCCAGAATGGCCGCGAGGACAAACAGCAGCAACACCGCCGCGCCAATCACTGCGCCTTTGTTGGCGAGGAACTTCTTCAGAAAAGGCGAGCGACTGCGCGGCAGGATCGCGCTGTGCGGCAGGCTGGCAATAGCGGTCATCAGGCAGTCCTCAGGCGTGGGTTGATCAAGCGGTAGAGCACGTCGGCCAGCAGGTTCAACAGCAGAAAGCCAATCGCGACACACAACACCACGCCTTGCACCACGGCGTAGTCGCGGTTGAACACAGCGTCGACGATCATCTTGCCGAAACCTGGAATGCTGAACACTTGCTCGGTCAGCACCGCGCCGCCAAGCAATTCACCAAACAGCAGTGTCGTGAGGGTGACGATGGGCATCAGCGCGTTGCGCAACGCATGCTTGAGAATCACCGTGCGCGGGAACAGTCCTTTGGCACGAGCTGTGCGGACGTAGTCAGTGCGCAATACTTCCAGCATGGCGCTGCGGGTGTGACGCATGAGAATCCCCGAAAGCCCGGCACCCAGTACGAAGGCTGGCAGAATCAAGGTCTTCAGGTTTTGCCCGAAATCCTCGCCCATAGGCACGAAGCCGGAGGCGGGCAGCCACTGCAGTTTCACCGCAAAGATCATGATCAGCAGAATGCCCAGCCAGAAGTGCGGAATGGAAATCCCCGACAGCGCCACCACGTTGGCCCCGTAATCCACGGCGGTGCCTTTGCGCACCGCCGAAATGATCCCGGTGGGGATGCCAATCAACAGCGCAATCAGCAGGGCCAGCACGGCCAGTTCGATAGTCACCGGCAGTTTCGACGCCAGCAGCGTGGTCACCGGTTGCTCGGTGCGCAGCGATGTTCCCAGGTCGCCGGTCAGCACGTTGCCGACCCAGTTGAGGTACTGCAACGGGATCGGGTCATCGAGCCGGTATTTGTCGCGCAGGTATTCCATGACCGCTGGATCGCGTTCTTCCCCGGCCATGGCCAGCACCGGGTCACCCGGCAGCAGCTTCTGCAGGGTGAAGACGAATAGCGAAACCAGAATCAGCGTCGGTATTGAGCTGAGCAGGCGTCGCAGGATGAACATCAGCATACCGGAACCTCGCAGGTGCGCCCGTCAGTCATGGCTTGAACGCGACATTGGCCAGACGAATAAGGCCGTCCGGGTTAGGGACGAAACCGGTCACGTTGTTACGCATGGCAATGATCCGCGGGTCGAAATACAGGTAGGCGGTCGGTACTTCATCGGCCAGCAAGCGCAGCGCTTCGTTGTACAGCGCCTGGCGTTGTGCAACGTCGTTCACGGTGCGCGCCTTGTTCAACAGCTCGTCGAGCTTGGCGTTGCAGTATTTGCCGTCGTTCTGGCCACCCTTGCAGGTCACGAACTGATGGATATCGCCGTCCGGATCAGGGCGGCCCGACCAGGCGCTCATGCCGATCTGGAAGTTGCCGCTCGCCTGTTCGCTGAGCATCGTGGCGTATTCAGTGGCAATCAGATTGACCTTGAAGCCCGCTTCTTCAGCCATGGCCTGAATGATCTGCCCGACCTGTTGCGCGATAGGGTTGTTGGCCACTTTCAGGTCCACCGCCAACGGCAGTTTCACACCGGCCTGCGCCAGCAGCGCCTTGCTTTTCTCGACATCGCGGGCCGGGATCGGCAGGTCCTTGTCGTAATACGGGCTGTTTTTAGGGAACGGCTGAGCGCTAGGGGCGTACAGCCCCTCAAACACCACCTGGTTAATAGCATCGCGGTCGATAGACAGCTCAAAGGCTTTGCGTACGCGCTTGTCCTTACCCATCGGCGAGTTGGCTTTTTCACCGTTGCCGATGTTGAACATCAGTTGCATGTAGCCCAGGCCGGGTGTGTTGTAGATCGCCAGCTTGCTGTCACCCTTGACGGTCTTTACATCGGTAGGCGCAACGCGTTCGATAATGTCCAGGTCGCCGGAGCGCAGGTTGGCCAGGCGCACCGAGGTATCCGGAATCGGCAGGAACACCACTTTGTCGAAGTGATACGCCTGTTTATTCCAGTACTTGTCAAAACGCTCCAGCACGATTCGATCCTGCTGCACGCGCTGCACGAATTTGTAAGGGCCGGAGCAGACCGGGTTGGAGGCGAACTCGCCTCGCGCAGCTTTCGGCGCGAGCATCATTCCGGCGCGGTCCGACAGCTGTGAAACCAGCGTGGCATCGGCCTGCTTGAGCTTGATGGCGACGGTTTTTGCGTCTATCACCTCGACGCTGTCCACCGAGGCCAGCTCGCTTTTGCGCAGGGAGTCTGGGAGAGTGCGGGCGCGGTCGAGGTTGAACTTCACCGAGGCCGCATCAAAAGGTTCACCATCGTGGTACGTCACGCCATCGCGCAACGTCATGGTCAGGGTTTTACCGTCTTCGCTCCAGTTCCAGGCGGTGGCCAGTTGCGGCGAGTAGGTCAGGTCCGGGTTGACGTCCACCAGTTTGTCGCACAGCGCGGTGTAGACCAGGCGGCCGGAGTAGGTGCGCGAACGATGCGGATCAAGCACATCGGGATCGTCCTGAATGCCGATGCGCAACGTCGATTCGGCAAAGGCAGCGTTGGCGGCCAGCAATAACAATGTTCCTGTCACGACGCGTGCGATTTTCATGGCTGGCTCTCCACTGCAAGGGATTGATGGTGCTTGAACAGATTCAGGCGCTGGGTGTAGGCAGCGCTGGGTGTCGGAAGGATCAGCGTGGCGCTGCCTGCGTTGGCAATTTCACGCCAGAAGTGGCAGGCGACCTGGCGTTCGGCCTCGACTGTCTCCATGACCGGCACAGCTTCCTTGCACAGCGCACGGGCATGCGGGCATCGGCTATGAAAACGGCAACCCGAAGGCGGGCGGCTGGGGCTGGGCATATCGCCGCCGAGCAGCGGACGCGGCTGGCGCAGGTCAGGGTGGCTGACCGGCACAGCGGCCATCAGCGCCTGGGTATAAGGGTGCAAAGGGTTTTCGAACAGCGCGTCGACCGGCGCCAGTTCGACGATTTCACCCAGGTACATCACCGCCACGCGGTCGCTCATATGGCGGATCACGGCCAGTCCGTGGGCGACAATCACCAGGGTCAGGCCGAACTGGTGCTTGAGGTCTTCGAGCAGGTTGACCACTTGAGCCTGAACTGAAACGTCCAGCGCCGAGACCGGCTCGTCACCGAGGATCAAGCGCGGCTCGGAAGCCAGTGCGCGGGCAATGCCGATGCGTTGGCGCTGACCACCGGAGAATTCATGGGGATGCCGGCCACCGTGTTCCGGAGCAAGACCTACCGTGCGCAACAACTCGGCGACTTTAGCCTGACGGTCGCTGCGGCTGGCCTGGCTGTGCAGCCAGATCGGTTCGCCAACGATGGATTCCACGGTCATGCGTGGGTTCAGCGAGGCGAACGGGTCCTGAAAGATGATCTGTAAGTCACGGCGTACCTGACGCAGCTTTTCCGGTGTCAGGTTGGCCAGGTTGCGGCCCTCGTAAATCACGTCACCCGCAGTCGGTTGCAGCAGGTTGAGCAGCAAGCGGCCAAGAGTGGATTTACCCGAGCCGGACTCGCCTACCAACGCCAGTGTCTCGCCCTTGCGGACTGACAGGTTGACCTGATTGACGGCCTGTACCGGTGGCTTCTTCGGCTGCAAAAGGCCGCTTTCCACGGCAAAGTGCTTGCTCAGGCCGATGCCTTCCAGAATGGGTTTCTGCGCGTTGCTGTCGGGGCTGACGCGCCCGGCGATATCTGGTCTGGAAAGGTTCACGCACTGACTCCCACATGCTGTTCCAAAGGCGCACGGATGCACGCGGCGAAGTGTCCGGGAGACAACTCAAGCAGCGGCGGGCGTTCGTCTCGGCATTGCTGGATCACGAACGGGCAGCGCCCGGCGAAGCGGCAACCGCCCGGCATTTCTGCTGGCGTAGGCACTCGGCCGTTAATCGTTGCCAGGCGTCCCTCACGAGGACCAATCGATGGCATCGAGCCCATCAGGCCGACGGTATATGGGTGCTGCGGATCGTCGAACAGGGTTTTCACCGGGCCGCTTTCCACGACACGTCCGGCATACATGACCATGACGTCATCAGCGACCTCGGCCACTACACCCAGATCGTGGGTGATCAGAATCATCGCTGTGCCGGTCTCGGTCTGCAGGTTGGCGATCAGCGAGAGGATCTGCGCCTGAATGGTCACGTCCAGCGCAGTCGTCGGTTCATCCGCGATGATCAGCGCCGGGTCATTGGCCAGCGCCATGGCAATCATGGCCCGTTGCCGCATGCCACCCGAGAGTTCATGCGGGTAAGCGTCCAGCCGCTGGCGAGCGTCCGGCACGCGGACCTTTTCCAGCATGTCCAGAGCCCGCTGGCGGGCAGCCTTGTCTGAAAGGCCCTGATGACGCATCACGCTTTCGGCGATCTGCTCGCCGATGGTGAAAACCGGATTGAGGGAAGTCATCGGCTCCTGGAAGATCATCGCCATGCGGTTGCCGCGCACGTCGAGCAGGCGCTCTTCGGACATGCCCAGCAAGGCTTCATCGATCAGCAGCGAGTCGCTGGCGTCTACCCTGGCTGTCGTCGGCAACAGGCCCATCAGGCCCATTGAGGTCACGCTCTTGCCGCAGCCGGACTCGCCGACGATGGCCAGGGTCTTGCCGCGCTTGACGGAAAACGACACGCCGTCGACTACATTGGCGGGCGCACCGGCAAAGCGGACGGTCAGGTCGCTGATGCTGAGCACCGTGCCGTCGCCGTTTTCTGTGAGGTGGGCAGTGGCGCTCATAGGCTGGCCTCCAGGTCTTGGTTGATGACGGTGTTCAGGGCCTGTTGCAGCGCACGTAAATGGCCGCGCATGGCGGTGGCGGCTTTGATCGGATCGCGGCTTTCAATGGCGCTGACAATGTCGTCGTGATCGTGGCTGTAAGTGTCGAGGCGGTCGGCATTGCGCGCCCGGTGACGCAAGTCGCGCCAAGCGGGGTCCAGACGGATCGCATCGAGCATTTCGAAGATGTCCAGCATCAGCCGATTACCCGCGGCTTCGGCAATGGCGCGGTGCAGGGCGCTGTCCCACAGTTCAATACCTTCAGCATCAGTCTGCTCGGCGACCTGCTGGCGAGTGGTGCGCTCGGCAAGGCGGCGCAGAATCGCCATCTGTTCACCATTGGCCCGTACCGCTGCCAGTGAAGCAAGTGCTGGCTCCAGGTGCAGGCGCGCTTCCATGACCTCAGTAAAATTGGTCCGGCCGGAGAGCCGCGCGAAGCTCATGGCGGCGCTGGGTGGTGTAGGTCCGACAAAGGTTCCTTTACCTTGCCGGCGCCAGACCTGGCCTTCTGCTTCCAGCACCGACAGGGCGCGACGAACTGCGCGTCGGCTAACCCCGAAATCGGCCGCCAGATCCCGCTCGGTAGGCAATGCCCGCTGGGGGAAGGCTGCATGCTGAGCAACGATCTGCCGCAAGGCATCCAGTGCCAGTTTCGAAGAGTTGTCGATAGAGACGTCAGGATCGAACCTTTGCATCGTGGTACTCACACCAGACCAGACCAGAAAAAGATGCCCTGAGCTGCTTATAAGCAGACATTCAGGGCAAAGGGACCGGTGCAAGAGCGATGCCAATGAAAATTGGTTCGACCAACTTCCAGTTGCAGGACGCCTCCCAATTGCAGGCGATCAAGCCTGGCGCGCCAATGTTCAAAGGTTCGGCTGATCGGTTGCAGGCATGGAAGAGGATTGGTTCGCAGGTCTGTGAACCAATTTTGCGAAGGGGGCGTTTTTTTTTGCATCAATGCGGGCATAGTGCGCCAGTGAGGCGCGCATTCTGCGGGGAGACTCTGGCATGGCGTTAAAAAATGCATCGATCGCTTTGCTGTTACTGGTATTGGCGGCTGGCGTCGGAACTTTCCTCCTGGTGAATGAAGTGCAACAAGGGGGAGCGTTATCATTAATAGCCAATGCGCACATTGATGGCTTGATCAGGGAGCCTTTGCTGCTCAGCGTCCGCTTGCCCGATGGTTCAAGTGCGCTTCTCGATGCTTTTGTCACGCGACCGGAGAAGCCCGGGCGCTGGCCAGTTGCTCTAATCACTCATGGCACTAACGGTGATTCGAGCGACCGCACCAAAAGCCCCAATCTTTTTTCGTCCGCGGCTACCGTATTTGCCCGTCATGGTTATGCAGCGGTAGTGGTAATGCGTCAGGGATATGGACAATCGTCAGGTTTCAGCGAAAAGCGTGATGGAACATGCCTCAGTCCCCATCATGCCAGGGCCGGCAGAATTGCAGCTGATGATCTCATTGCAGCGTTGCAAGCCATTCAGCGGGCGTCATGGTCGTTACCGGATGAGGCCGTATTGATTGGCGTATCGTCCGGAGGATTCTCGGTGCTGGCGGCGGGCGCGTCCAACCCACCGGGCATACGGGCGATAATAAATTTCGACGGTGGGCGCGGGGCCAAGGGAGACGGCAATGTTTGCGGCAAGGAGCAACTTCTAACGGCTATTAAAACTTACGGGAGCCTCTCGCGACTGCCTACCTTATGGATGTACGCCACCAACGATAAAGTATTTCCACTGCCACTCGGCGAAGAGTTTTTTGCAAGCTACATCGATCATGGAGGACGTGGAGAGTTTTTCCAGGCTCCGGCATTTGGTGAGGATGGTCACACGTTCTTTGAATGGGCGCCTGAAGAAATATGGTGGGGCAGGGTGGCTGATTTTCTGGATAAGAACAGGCTGCCGAGTGATGAGATCATTTCTGCACCTGTCCCGGATCTGGAACCGCCCGAGGGCTTGGCCACATCAGGGAAAGCGTCTTTTCAAAAATATCTGAACAGCCAGGTGTATGAAAAAGCTTTCGCGACCAATGGAGCAGGTGTCTGGGCCTGGAGCGGGGGGCATCGCAGTCAGGATCAAGCAGGCAAAAAAGCGCTAACTCGCTGCGAGAAGATGACACTCGCAAAAAAGGGGTTGCCTTGTACGGTCTATGCAGTAGGTAACACGCTGGTTAACGCGCAGAGAAAGTAAGTTATTTTTTATGAGGACTTCGCGACATCACTTCGCCGCGAGTTGTTGGGCCTGCTGCAACTCGTCGGGTGATATCTTATTCTCGCGTGCCTGTTTTACCAGGGCGTTGTTGGCAGTCGCGAGGCCAGCGTTGAGGGTTGATATCTCCGTGACCAATGCGCCGATTTTGGATTTTTTGATCTCGGGGTCCATATTCTGATCCGCCATGAGCGCCTGTAACTCCTGCTGTTTCTCCTCAATTTGTCGCTTCAGCTCGCGGATCATCTTGAGGGTTTTTTGCGTCTGGTCTGGTAAGCCGCTTGATTCAATATCGGCATTCGACTTTGCCTGTGGCTTCTTGTCGTCGGCTGATTTCTGAATACTTGCCCCAGACAATGAGACCTTTACCCCTTCGGCAGGAATTGCAGTTGTAGCTGCAGAAGACGACTCAAGCGATTCATCTGTAACGTTGGCACTGTCAGGCCTGGGCGCAGGGACAACCGTTGGCGTGTAGCTAAAATTCGAGAACTGAGTGGTGATGTTCAACGTATATGCCTCATGAGATGTCCGCAGTACGCCATTGGTACGGAAATGTAGCAAAACGTATCATTACTGAATCATCGGCCGATCCTAGCAAATCTTTAGGTTCCGGGAGTGCGCCGATTATGATTCAAGCGCAAACGCCAACGACGTTCGCGACGGCTCGACATTGACGGCTGTGCTGCCCAATCGGCTGCGGCACAACGGCACTATTCCGGTAAATCGATTTGAATGGCGCGGGTGCCGATCTCTGCGCCGGTCTCGGCATCGATCACTACAGGCTTTACGTCAGTTCCGGTCTCGGCGTCTTTGAACCAGACCAGCTTGCCTTCTCCGCGGTGCTTTCGTCCCCAGGCTGCTATCGCAAAAAGCACCGGCCAATAGTCGCGCCCAGCCTCGGTCAGCACGTACTCATCACGCGGTGGGCGCTCTGAATAACGACGCTTTTCGAGTAGCTTTTCCTCTGTGAGGGTTTCGAGACGTTTAGTCAGCATGGTCGGGGCGATACCGAGGCTCTTCTTGAACTGATCAAAGCGCGTCAATCCTGAATTAGCATCTCGCAAAATCAACATCGACCAAGTGTCGCCCAGAACGGCCAAGCTCCGAGCAATAGGGCATGTGCCTTGAGTTGGGTCTTTAGTGTTCATATCATTTCCGTATTAACTAAATACTGAAACGATACTATCAGGTGTACAGCCACTAGTCCAACAGGGTTTTGACTCGTGAAAAGTCACCCATTCAAGGCGTGGGGAGGGCAGAAATCCAATGGCTCCCGATCCCCAGGCTGAAGCGCGTCAGGATCGCAACACCGCGCCCCCAACGAACAGAGGTTTGAGCTGACAGGTAGGTGGGAAAAGATTTTTCACTGTCAGTATCATTTCGGTATTGACTAGGTACTGAATCGATACTATCGTTCATCCATCAGCCTCACCTCAGAAAACAGACGCGATCAGTGACGCTCAAATCGCTAAAAAAACTGGGGCAGGGGGTCGACATCAAAGTATGACGCAATCCCAAAAACCACCGACCGTGATCTTGCGGTCTGTTAAAACACGCCCACGAGAATACTAAGATGAAAAAAACAGTTTTGGTTACCGGCGCATCGTCTGGCTTTGGATTGATTCTTGCCAATAGCCTGCACAAACAGGGCTATGAGGTGATCGGCACCAGCCGAGAGCCCCAAAAGTACGCAAGCAAAGTACCTTTCAAACTCTTGCAACTGAACATTGATGATGATGTTTCAATTGCGTCATTTGTCACAGACCTGTTCAAGCATATCAAGCGGCTCGACGTTCTCGTGAATAATGCTGGCTATATGGTCACGGGCATAGCGGAAGAGACCTCTATTGAACTGGGCCGCCAACAGTTGGAGACAAATTTCTGGGGCACCGTGAAGGTAACCAACGCTTTGCTTCCTTATTTTCGAGCACAGAAAGGAGGGAAGATCATCACGGTCAGTTCTATTGTAGGCCTGATCGGTCCTCCCAACCTTTCTTACTACACAGCTTCAAAGCACGCTGTCCAAGGCTATTTCAAGTCTCTGCGATTCGAGCTGGATCAATTTAACATCAAGGTCAGCATGGTTGAGCCGGTCTGGTTCAAAACGAATCTGGGCGCACATGCTGTATCGGCAGAAGGAACCCGAATTGCCGATTACAACAACTACAGAAGGCAGGTTGAAGCAGCAACCCAAAAAGGTATTGATGCAGCAGAAAAGCCCGATGCTGTTATCAAAAAAATCAATAGCTTGATCGAAGCAAAGAATCCTAAATTCAGCAATCCTGTCGGCAAAATGACTGGAATGATTTTGTTCTTACAGAGTTACCTGCCCAGCATGTTTGAAGGCTCAATTCTTAAGAGCGTGAAAACAGCTTAAACTCTGACGTTTAAAAGCAAAACAAGTCTTTAGCCAGAAAATAAATTCACGTACGTGCTGATGGTGGTTAATGTTTGGCAACGGCCAGGTGATCAGTCACGTCTCCAGTATGGGTTTTAAAATGAAATACTACTTTTGCAAGTTCGTACCGCCGCGCGCTGATTTTCTGAGCACCTTGTCTCCCGAAGAAAAAAGCTTGATGCAGTTGCACGGTGACTATTTGAACGCTCTTCTCGAAAAAGGAGTGATCGTCGCCCACGGGCCTGTACTTGAACCCCCGATAGGATACGGAATGTCTCTTTTTCAAATCGGAGAAGACGTTGAAATTGCTTCCTTTACCTCTGAGGACCCGATTGTGAAAAATGGTGTCGGCCATTATGAACATTATGCAATGCCACATTTGAAATACCGTGACCAAGAAAAAACGTCAGACTGAACTGCGTCACCGAGCAGGTGCAGGGGTTTCTCGCATAGGGCTTCAGCCAGTCTGAACGTTCTTCGTATCTAAAGGAATGCTGGAGCTTGACCCAAGATTTCCTTATACAACATTTAAGAAGGCGTCTAAAAAGGGACTGGCAGATAGCTATGGAACCAGGTACGAGTTGAACAGCGGCCTGTAGGGGCGTGTTCCATCCCTACAGGCCACGAAATCGTCAACCGTTACGTTGCGTGATGGCGGACTCAATCCAGTTCGCGAGGTTCGCCGAGATGTCATTGTAAGCATCAGAAGATTTAGGGTTGAAAACCAGAGGTTTCACTACCTTGTCACCTGTCTTGAAAGTGTATAGGTCGAAAGGGTTCGCACCTTGGCTGGACGTTCCTTTATTCGGGCACGAGAGGTTGTGAATATAGACGCCGAGCAAAGCTTTACCTTCTCCCCAAGCTTTTTTGATCTCGTACTGAACCCAAGGACGCTTGGACGTATCGCTACCTATGAGCACTACGACACAGGACTTCCCGCTCATGTTTTCTTCGATCCAAGCCTTGATCGCGGCGTCACCCTTCTTCTTAACTTCCTCCCAAGTGTTGGCGGTAACCGCTGCGTTGCCTTCAATGACCCCCATGTTGCGGATCTGCTGGACACGCATGACATCGTTGTCGAAATGGAAGCTGTAGAACACCTTACGTTTTGCCATGTTTATTTCCCTAGGCGGTTAAGAATTGCGACGATTTTGATAATAATTTCTTTGCGTTTGATCTGTGGGTCGCAGATCTCTTCGATCAGTGGGCGCATCCACTCAACACCTTGGAAGAGCTCATCTCTTGCGGAAATCATTTGCCAGACTGATTGAGCCGCGAATCCTGTGGCGCCAACCGGAATGATGACGCACCCCTTGTCTATGGCGATCTGCGCCTCCCTGATTACGCCGCCTGCTTCAATGATCTTGCCTTCTGCGCTTCGCTTGTTGCCAAACACAAAAATGGCAATGCCGGTCAGCCCGATCATGCGTTGGCGGTATTGCTCCCAGAGCTGTTGCAAGTCTGCAGCCTTCGTCGCTACCTGCGGAAAAGGCCGCATGATCAACTGGTCTTCAGAGAATTTCTCAGGATTGGCGTAGATCGCTTCCAGCGCACCGTTGATTACTGCGCTACCCACGCCCCAGCCGAAACCATTTACAACGCGTAGGTTATTCTTGACCAGAGAGGCGGAGAGGGTATGGATGAATTCCTGAGCTTCCTGCTGACCCCATTCGCCGAAATCTTCGGCACTGCCAGATATGAACACCGTCTTCTTCAGGAAGCGGCTTTCGATTTCCTGCAAAATGACAGGCACGTCCTCATAATTGTCGATAAGCAATGACTGAATACCGTAACGCTTCAGGTCGTCGATACGCAGATCCTGTTTGCGGCGCTTGTAGGCCTTGACTTCATCATCGTCTTTGGGGGCGATCGGTTCCCGGCGGACAAAGCAGTAGTGGTTGCGTTTGGTAGTGGTGTGGAGGCGGCTAAGCACGTAGTCCAGATTCGGATCAGTAAAGCTGAAGCCGATAAACAGGAAAGTCTTGGAGACAAGGTCACCACTCAAGGCCGTAACAAAGGCCTCATGCGTGCGGTAGTAACGCTCGTACTGTTCTTTGTAGAGAACGGCGTCGTTCGGGTGATGGGCGTCACCGTGCATCTTGTACACCACCGCATCTCGCTTCGGCCGGGTCGTGTTGAGTTGCGCAACGCTGTGCTTGACGTCCGGAACCTTAAAGGTGCGTTTCAACGCATCTTCGACAAGAGTGTCGTAATTCGTTGTCCAGTACGTGCGAATTGGCAAGCGGGCCAGGATCTCATGGGTCGTCGATGGTTCAGCCTGTTCGGAAAACTCTTCCAGGATTTTTCGAGAAAGCTTCGCTGGGCCTTTGAGTTTGTTCACGTGAAATTGCGCTAGAGAAATCAGGTCGTCCTCTTGCTCGATCTTCAGATCCAGCTCGTCCGCGATATCTCTCAGCAACTCTTTCCAATCAACAAAACCGGCACCCTTTGACATGCCCGCGCCAGCAAAGACCGCAGCATTGTCCTCACTTAAATCTTTGACAAATTCTTTGATAAACGAATTGATTTCGCCAGAGAAGGCCATTTCACGTCCTTAACGTCGATCACCTTGAAAGCCCTGCTCGCGGCCAGCTTCGCCTCAGACTGTCAGTCTGCGAGCACAACATGCTGTCTAAAACTTTGTCAGGAATTGTTCACCGTGACTGCCCGCGCTCACGTGGAGTGTCTACGAGCAAGGCTTTGGTCAATGTTTAGCCTTGATGGGATCCAATTCATGATTGCGGAATGTACTCGCAATAATGTCGAAAGGCTACTGTTGGAATGTCGAGCTTCATCGTCTGGCGCTGTAATTGAATATCGATCGAAGCCTATTCCCATCATCCGGGCAGGGGGGGAGTAGCCTAAATCACGCCTTAGCAGACGCAGCCTTCAATCGTGCGCACGCTTACAATAATCCACGAAGTGGTGCTGGCCGATCACTCCAAAAATAGAACACGCCATTCGTTTCAGGGCTTCGATGCGCAGAAGCATGGTGCCATAGGGTTCGACAATATCTACCACTACGCTGAAGTAGAAAGGCCCGACACACCTTAAGCGTTCGCGGGGAGGTCCGCAGGCCTCCCCACATTGCTCGGAATGTACGTCCCCATTCCAGCATGCTCAAATTTCCAAAGGAGTAGGAGTGCAGTGGTCAACTTTTTCCGGACACCTCAATCGGTGATCGTCAGGCCGCATCGACTCTACGATCGGGCAAAGCACCTTTTAGTGGCGGTCTTGGAATCCAAGCCGTCGGGATTGCTTCATCAGTTTGCCAGGCTTTGAGCGCATTCAGATGCCCGGGAACTGACGCCAAGCGGCGCCGAACTTCCAGGTTTATGAGTTGTTCAACTTGGGCATGGTCGTTGAGTAAACCCACGGGTGGGAACAGAGAAGGAACTGTGGCCTCAGCAATGGATTACAAGTCTATGCGAGCGAGCTGACAAAGATCGCATCGTTTTCAAATCTGAGGAATCGCTGACTAGAGCCAAGGAAAATCTCGAAGGCACAGGAGGTAGGGTGAGGAACTCGTTGATTTGGTTGGATTCTGGTAATTCGAGGCAAACCACGGTTTTTACTCACTGGTGACACCGGGCGTGGCAGTTACAAATAGATACAATTTAACATAATATACATTATGCGTACCTATATATACATCCTTTGTGAGCCCTGGCCACCAGATTTGAAGCCCGAGAACTGCCTCCTGGCTATTCAACAACGTGAACATCGAAGCCCCTCACACTTCAGTATCCGACCCAATCGCAGCGTGAGCTTCAACACATCGTGATCGCCAGCTTGAGACGATCAATGACGGACCGAGCCATTGCGCGCGGATGACATCGAATCAGCAACCCAAGTCACCACTCGAATTCAAAGCGTTTTACGGTAAAGTGTCCGCGACGGTACCAGCGCCCGCTAGACCTGAAATCAAGGACTGATGATGAAACGGACAATAGCGATTTTAATTGCCTGCATAAGCTCACCTGCATGGGCTGTAGATCCCGCGACCCTGCCAATGGTCGTGCAGATGCAAAAAGCTGCCAATGCAGCGACATGCGAGTCCTACAAAGGCGACACATCGCCGCTGGGCAAGGCTGTAAACAAACAGTGCCGAAACCGGGCCAAAGCTGAGTTTGAAGACATGCAAGATGAAAAGCCGCTAAGGGACTGCATCAAACCAGGCAACGTTATAGACGATGATGTACGCAAGTGTATGAAAGGCATTTAACAGCTCTGCCAATACCCGCCCTGTAGCCTGATGAGCTAATAGGTGATAAATATGACAGTGCCGAGGCTTGGAACGGCAACCCTCGCCTGTTTATACTTATACAATGGGCACACTCTCATATAACTCAACTAAACAGACATTTAGTTGAGTTATATTAATAACCAGATAACGCCTGGTCGTCCAAGCCTTCGTTCGCTCCACCAACTGACCTGAGCAAACTGTCAAACGCGCTGCCGACAGCCGCAAGGCAGCCTACCGCCACACAGGCACAATCACCCCGGCCCAAGCATACGGGCACTCAAGCTGTTGCCTGCACCCAGCCATATAAATTCGCACTCTGGTCATGAAAGCTTCATTAAATTCCAATGGCGTTGTCATACGTAACGTCACTTACAAACTCCCACAATTAGCATGACCAAGCTGAACTCCAGCTGTCTGTCTGCGATTACCTAAATGAAAGCTGAACACCACATTAATAATTCTACATATTGTCATGACGACATTGTTATCCCCATATAACCCGCCCTACCCTATGGCTCACAAGCGCTGCAATGCGCCACAAAAAACCAACGGCGTCTGGACAATATTTTGATGTTTGAGCCCCTATCTTCGCGACACTTGCTTTCGTCAGCAGGCCGTTTCTGGTGTCCAGCGAATGTGCCCATACACATTACGCCACTTGCAGCCGCTACCGGTATTCCCGTCTTGGCAGCTCGCCGTTGATGCACGTCTATGTTTATGCCCCCGTGTCATGCGTTTTTTTCTGTGTTGGCTATATTGGCTATGAAACGTAAATTGGAAAAATATCTATGAGCCAGGCTTTTCTTGCTTTTTCACGGCCTTCCATAGGCGATGAAGAAGTTGCTGCGGTGACTCGTGTGCTGCGTTCCGGGTGGGTCACAACCGGGCCGGAATGTCAGAAGCTTGAGGAGCAATTTGCGGTGCGGGTTGGCGCGCAACATGCGGTTGCGTTGTCGTCTGCTACCGGGGCGATGCATGTTGCGCTACTGGCACTGGGTGTGGGGCCTGGCGATGAAGTGATTACGCCTTCGCAGACCTGGGTGTCGACGGCCAACATGATTTGCCTGCTGGGGGCCACTCCGGTTTTTGTAGACGTCGACCGTGGCACTCTGATGAGCAGCGCAGCGCTGATAGAGCAAGCCATCACGCCACGAACCAAAGCGATCGTGCCGGTGCATTACGCTGGCGCCGCATTCGATCTTGATCCGCTTTATGCGCTGGCAAATCGGCACGGCATTACTGTGATAGAAGACGCTGCCCATGCGACCGGAACCGCTTACAAGAGGCGTCCGGTCGGCAATCAGGGCACCGCGATATTTTCATTTCACGCGATCAAGAACATGACCTGTGCCGAAGGTGCAATGTTCGTCACCGACAACGCGCAACTGGCCGATCGGGTGCGCCAACTTAAATTCCATGGTCTGGGTGTCGACGCCTACGACCGACTGACGCTGGGTCGCAAACCACAGGCAGAAGTCATGGAGCCAGGCTTCAAATACAACCTGGCCGACCTGAATGCGAGTATTGCCCTGGTGCAGTTGCAACGCCTTGACGCAATCAATGCAAAGCGTCAGGCGCTCGCCAGCCACTATCTCGAAAGGCTGGCCGCGAGCCCGGTCCTTCCTCTCGCCCTGCCCCGCTACGCCCAGCACCACGCCTGGCATCTGTTCATTCTGCGCATTGACCCCGAGCGCTGCGGGCTGGATCGCGACGCGTTCATGAAGGCCTTGCAGGCTCAAAACATCGGCACCGGCATCCACTTCATTGCGACTCACCTGCACAGCTATTACCGCAAGCGTTTCCCTGACGTCTGCCTGCCAGACACCGAATGGAACTCATCAAGGCTTTGCTCTATCCCCCTGTTCCCTGACATGACGCTGGATGATGTCGAGCGGGTTGTCAGTGCCATTGAATCGACCGTGGAATCCAGCCATTGAGACCCTACCCAATCAAGTTTGTGTCGATTGTCATCCCTGTCTACAACGAGCGCCAGAGCTTGCCCGAGTTGCTACGGCGTACTGACGCGGCCTGTAAACAATTGAATCACCGCTTCGAAATCGTGCTGGTGGATGACGGTAGTCGTGATGAATCGGCAGAGATTCTTCAACAGGCCGCACATCAGCCTGGCAGCCCCTTCGTTGCGGTGATTCTGAATCGTAACTACGGTCAGCACGCAGCGATCATGGCCGGTTTCGAGCAGTGCAAAGGTGATGTGGTGATCACCCTCGACGCTGATCTGCAGAATCCTCCCGAGGAAATTCCCCGGCTGGTGGCGCTTGCAGAGCAGGGATATGACGTTGTCGGCACAGTGCGCAGCAATCGTCAGGACTCTGCCTGGCGACGTTGGCCATCCAAGCTCATCAACCTGGCAGTACAGCGCTCCACAGGCGTGGCCATGAACGATTACGGCTGCATGCTGCGCGCGTACCGGCGCACGATTGTCGATGCAATGCTGGCCTGCCGCGAGCGCAGCACTTTCATTCCGATTCTGGCCAACAGTTTCGCGCGGCACACGACCGAGGTATTGGTCGATCACGCCGAACGTGAACATGGCGACTCGAAATACAGCCCCATGCGTCTGGTCAACCTCATGTTCGACCTGATCACCTGCATGACCACTACGCCCTTGCGCCTGCTCAGCATTATCGGCTTCAGCATGGCACTGCTCGGCGTGCTGTTCGCTGCGGTACTGATCGTTCTGCGTTTGATCTTCGGTGCGTCATGGGCCGGTGATGGCACGTTCGTGCTGTTTGCGGTGCTGTTCGTATTCACCGGAGGGCAGTTCATCGGTATGGGATTGCTGGGTGAATACCTGGGCCGAATGTACAGCGATGTCCGTGCGCGTCCGCGCTTCTTCATCGAAAAAGTCGTGCGCAGCTCGTCCGAAGTTGCCAGCGAAAGCGTTGATTCCTCTGTAACTCCCTATATGAACAAGGTTGCGCCATGAGCCCTAAAGCTGTCGTTTTCGCTTATCACGATATTGGCTGTGTCGGCCTGCAAGCGCTGTTGGGCGCAGGTTATGAAATTGCTGCAGTTTTCACTCACGCCGACGACCCCAAGGAAAAAACCTTCTTCGGTTCCGTGGCGCAGTTGTGTGCGCGACATGGCATTCCCGTGCATGCTCCTGAGGACCCTAATCACCCTTTGTGGATGGAGCGCATCGGCAAATTGGCCCCTGACTTCATCTTTTCCTTCTATTACCGCCAGTTGCTCGGTGAGCCTCTACTGGCGTGTGCCAGCAAAGGCGCATTGAATCTGCATGGCTCGCTGTTACCACGCTACCGCGGACGAGCGCCGGCAAACTGGGTGCTGGTCAACGGCGAAAGCGAAACCGGCGTGACCTTGCATCAGATGGTCAAGCGCGCCGATGCAGGGCCGATAGTCGCTCAGCAACGCGTCTCGATCAGTTCCACCGATACAGCCTTGACGCTCCACGGCAAACTGCGTGAAGCCGCCGCTGACCTGCTTAGTGAAACGCTACCCCTGCTTGCCCTCGGGCAACTTTCAGGCACGCCGCAGGACGAATCCCTTGCAACTTGTTTCGGTCGCCGTACCCCGGCCGACGGTTTGATCGACTGGTCGCTTCCGGCCACGCAACTGTACAACCTGATACGGGCAGTCACGCAGCCCTACCCTGGCGCATTTTGCCCGGTAGGCGAAAACAAGTTGATTGTCTGGGCCGCCAGTGCCGAAGCAGGCAATAACGGCGAAGCGCCCGGCACGGTCATCAGCCACGACCCGTTGCGTATCGCCTGCGGTGAGGGTTCGCTGGTGATCAACGCAGGACAGCGCGGCGACACCGGCTTGTACCTCAGTGGCGCACAACTGGCTCGCGAGTTCGGGCTGGTGGAAGGCTCGCAACTGCTCGATACAGAAAAGCGCCGCCCGGCCCGCCGTACCCGCGTGCTGATCCTCGGCGTCAACGGTTTCATCGGCAATCATCTGTCGGAGCGTCTGCTGCAGGACGATCGTTACGAAATCTACGGCATGGACATCGGATCAGACGCTATCGAGCGCCTGCGAACCAAGCCGAACTTTCACTTCATCGAAGGCGACATCAGCATCCACACCGAGTGGATCGAGTATCACATCAAGAAATGCGATGTGGTGCTGCCATTGGTGGCCATCGCTACACCGATTGAATACACCCGCAACCCACTGCGGGTGTTCGAGCTGGATTTCGAAGAAAACCTGAAGATCGTCCGTTACTGCGTGAAGTACAACAAGCGGGTGATTTTCCCGTCAACGTCAGAAGTCTATGGCATGTGCCAGGACGCGAGCTTCAACGAAGACACATCGAACCTTATCGTTGGCCCGATCAACAAGCAGCGCTGGATCTACTCGGTGTCCAAGCAACTGCTGGACCGCGTGATCTGGGCTTATGGTCAGAAAGGCCTGCAATTCACCCTGTTTCGCCCGTTCAACTGGATGGGCCCACGCCTGGACCGACTGGACTCGGCGCGTATCGGCAGTTCGCGGGCCATCACCCAACTGATTTTGCACCTGGTGGAAGGCACGCCGATTCGGCTGGTGGATGGCGGAGCCCAGAAGCGCTGTTTCACCGATGTCGTCGACGGCATCGAGGCGCTGGCGCGGATTATCGAAAATCGCGACGGGCGCTGTAATGGTCAGATCATCAACATCGGCAACCCCGACAATGAGGCCAGCATTCGCCAATTGGGTGAAGAGCTGCTGCGCCAGTTCGAAGCGCACCCGTTGCGCGACAACTTCCCGCCATTCGCAGGCTTTCGCGAAGTAGAAAGCCAGTCCTTTTATGGCAAGGGTTATCAGGATGTCAGCCATCGCAAACCGAGCATCGACAACGCCCGACAGTTGATTGGCTGGACACCAGGTATCGAGCTGAGCGAAACGATTGGCAAAACCCTGGACTTCTTCCTTCGCGAAGCCATGGCTGAAAAGGCGGATATGCGCTGATGCAGGCAGGCTTAAGAATCGATGTCGACACGTATAGGGGCACCCGTGAAGGCGTGCCCAGATTGCTGGACATACTCGATGAAGCTCAGGTCAAGGCGACGTTCTTTTTCAGTGTCGGCCCCGACAACA
Source organism: Pseudomonas syringae group sp. J248-6 (assembly GCF_032586995.1). NCBI lineage: Bacteria > Pseudomonadati > Pseudomonadota > Gammaproteobacteria > Pseudomonadales > Pseudomonadaceae > Pseudomonas > Pseudomonas syringae group sp. J248-6. The sequence goes on from NZ_JAWHOP010000001.1 coordinate 198,351, forward strand.
TGGGACGTCACCTGTGGCGTCTCGCACGGCCGACGTTTTTCTGGAAGATGCTTCGCTCCAGAGCCGCGAGCCTGTATGGCTGGGATATTCTGCTGGCGGGTACGGCTTGGCCGGGTAAGCAGATCGGGCGTGACCTTGGCCCGTTGATGCGTCGTGCTCTGGATGCAGGCCATGAGGTCGGCCTGCATGCGTGGGATCACCATGGCTGGCAAGCCAATGCCGGACGCTGGAACGATCGCCAGTTGACCGCACAGATACACCGTGGGGTCGACTGCCTGAGCGACATTTTAGGCAACCCGGTGATCTGCTCCGCAGCAGCAGGCTGGCGTGCCGACCAGCACATCGTGCAGGCCAAGCAGGCGTTTGGTTTCCGCTACAACAGCGACTGTCGCGGTGCCACCCTGTTTCGCCCGTTACTGGCTGATGGCAGCCCCGGCACGCCACAGATTCCAGTGGACTTGCCGACCTTCGATGAGGTCGTCGGCCCGCAACTCCAGCCGGGGGCCTTCAACGACTACATTCTCAACCGTTTCGCTGCGCGACGGCTCAACGTTTACACCATTCATGCTGAAGTGGAGGGCATTGTCATGGCAGACGCTTTCAGGCAGCTGTTACAGCAGGCCAACGCCCGGGAAATCGAGTTCAAACCGCTGGGCCGGCTGCTGCCGGAAGCCATCGAGCAACTGCCTTGCGGGCAAGTTGTTCGCGGTCACCTGCCCGGTCGCGAAGGCTGGCTGGGGGTGCAACAGTGATGCACACCAGATACCGTGATGGCGCACTCCTGTTAGCGGCATTCTTACTGGCCTACCTGCTGCCGCTGGGTTTCCATGGTTTGTGGATTCCCGATGAAACCCGCTATGCCCAGATCAGCCAGGAAATGCTTCACAGCGGCAACTGGATCGCGCCGCACTTCATGGGCTTGCGTTACTTTGAAAAACCGGCTGCCGGTTACTGGCTGATTGCCCTGGGCCAGGCGGTGTTTGGCGAGAACCTGTTCGGCGTGCGCATTGCTTCGGCGATAAGCACCGGTTTAAGTGTCTTGCTGGCCTACCTGCTGGCGGGAAAGATCTGGCGCGACCCGCGCAAAAGCTTCGCCAGCGCACTGCTGTTCATGAGTTTCGGTTTCGTCGCCGGCCAGGCCGGTTACAGCAATCTCGACCCGCAATTCACCCTCTGGACAAACTTGACGCTGGTAGCGTTCTGGTACGCCGTGCACAGCATCGGCCGAGCCCGCCTGCTAGCCTGGGCGGTGGTCGGCGTAGCCTGCGGCATGGGGTTCATGACCAAGGGCTTTCTCGCCTGGGCGTTGCCGGTCATCATCACCCTGCCCTACATGCTATGGCAAAGACGCCTGACCGAACTGCTCAGGTTCGGCCCGCTTGCGGTGGTGATTGCCATTGCGGTCTGTCTGCCGTGGGCGCTGGCGGTACACCAGCAAGAACCCGACTACTGGCGTTACTTTTTCTGGCACGAGCACATTCGCCGGTTTGCCGGGGACAATGCGCAGCATGCCCAACCCTGGTGGTTCTACCTGCCTCTGCTGATCGCGGCCTGCCTGCCTTGGGCGCTGCTGCTGCCCGTGACATTGAAGCAAGCCTGGCAACAGAAAAGCAGGCCCGATACCGCCTTTCTGCTGCTATGGCTGGTCCTGCCGCTGGCATTTCTGAGCCTGAGCAAAGGCAAGTTGCCGACCTACATACTGCCTTGCCTGCTGCCGCTGGCATTGCTCATGGCTGACGCTCTGGTCGAACGTCTCAATCAAGGCCGTGGCACGGCGTTGCGCGTTAACGGAATAGTTAACGCAGCATTGACCTTGCTCGGGCTTTTAGCGCTGATCTACGTGCAGTTGAAACAGCCCGTGTACGAAAACGAACCGATGCACTTGTTGCTGGCGGTCATCGTACTTACCGGATGGACGCTCACCAACGCCCTGCAAGGCATCCGCCCTTTGACCTTCTGGGCTCTGCCAGCGGCGGGAAGCTGGCTACTGATCGTATTGCTGCCTGCGGCACTGCCAAACGACGTGGTGTACAACAAGACTCCCGACCAGTTTGTCGCCAGGCATCAAACGGAGCTGGCAGCCTGTACACATTTGCTGAGCAATGATCTGGGCGCTGCTTCTGCCATGTCGTGGCGCCTGAAACGACCGGACATCGCGCTTTTCAATACTTGGGGCGAGCTTGAATACGGCCTGGGTTATCCGGATGTACAGGGCCGCCAAGTCCGTCTGCAGGACATCGACGCCTGGATTACAAAAGCCCGAAGCGAAGGCAGGGTCGGCGTGATCATGCGTGGCAAGAGTGATGATGAGCTGGAGGAGCTTGAAATGCTTCCCAAGGACGGCCAGCGTTACGACGAAGGCAACCTGGCCATCCTCATTTATGAGAAGTCAGCGCTATGACGTGGCTGATGCTCCTTAGCGCATGCCTGCTGACGTGCCTGGGCCAAATCGCACAAAAGTACGCTGTGGAAGGCTGGCGCGGGACATTTCCCGGCGTATTGGCTGCCCTGCGTTCGATATGGCTGTGGCTGGCGATTGCCTGCCTCGGGCTGGGTCTGCTGGTCTGGCTGTTGGTGCTGCAACGCATGGATGTAGGCATCGCGTACCCCATGCTGGGCCTCAACTTCGTGCTGATCACCCTGGCGGGACGCTATGTTTTCAAAGAGCCGGTTGACCCACAGCACTGGCTTGGTATTGCGCTGATCCTTGTCGGCGTATTTCAGCTGGGACGCCAGGCATGACCCGCCGTAGCGCAACGATGTACGCCATGACCAGTGTTGTACTGGTCAGTTCGGCGCAATTGGGCATGCGCTGGGGCATGAGCCGCCTGCCCTCGCCTGGGCAATGGCTCGAGCTGCAGGATATCGGGCAGGTTCAGTCCAGTGCCGTCGCCGTCATCTGCGCCTCGATCACAGCCTATGCACTCTCCATGCTTTTCTGGCTGCTGGCGCTGCGTGATTTGCCCCTCAGCCGTGCCTATTCGCTCCTCAGTATCAGCTATGCACTGGTTTATACGCTGGCTGCAACTCTGCCATTTTTCCATGAGACGTTCACGGTATCGAAAACTGTGGGTGTCACGCTGATCGTGGCAGGTGTCTTGACCATCAACCTGCGGCGCATCTCCAGCCCGTCACTTCAGGATCTTCCCCATGAGAATCAGCGTTTTCGGTAGCGGATATGTAGGTCTGGTACAAGCGACCGTACTTGCCGAAGTCGGCCATGATGTTGTCTGTATGGACATTGACCAGGCCAAAATCGATCAACTGCGTCAGGGTCAGGTACACATTTACGAGCCTGGACTGGCCAATCTCGTACGTGACAACCTGGACCATGAACGCCTGCACTTCACCACCGACGAGCGACTGGCGGTGGAGCATGCCGAGGTGCTTTTCATCGCGGTCGGCACGCCTTCCCGAGCAGATGGCTCGGCCGATCTCGGCGGGTTTTTCGCGGTGGGCGAAGCCATTGCCCGGCATCGCTGCGAGCCGCTGATCATCGTCGAGAAGTCCACCGTGCCGGTCGGCAGTGGCGACGCCTTGCGCAGCCATATCGACAAGGCATTGCGTCAGGCCGGTCGGCTGTTGCAGTTCGATATAGTGTCCAACCCCGAGTTTCTCAAGGAGGGCTCGGCGGTCAACGATTGCCGGCGCCCGGACCGGATTGTCATCGGCTGCGAAAATGAGGCGGTACGCAAAGTCATGCGCGAGCTGTATGCGCCGTTCAACCGCAATCATGACCGGATCATGTTCATGGACCTGCGCAGCGCCGAACTGACCAAGTATGCCGCCAACTGCATGCTGGCGACCAAAATCAGCTTTATCAACCAGATCGCCGAGCTGGCAGAACATCTGGGCGCAGACGTCGAGTCCGTAAGGTTGGGCATCGGTGCCGACTCACGCATTGGTTACGACTTCATCTACCCTGGTTGCGGCTATGGCGGCTCATGCTTCGGCAAGGACATTCGCGCCCTGATTCACAGCGCCAGAGAGGCGCATTGCTCCAACGACCTGCTGTCTGTGGTCGAGGCAATTAACGAGCGGCAGAAGGGTAAGCTGTTCGAACGGGTCAATGCGTTCTACCAGGGCGACTTGCGCGGCAAGACGTTTGCTTTATGGGGGCTGGCGTTCAAACCCAATACCGACGATATGCGCGACGCTCCCAGCCGCGTGCTCATGGAAGCTCTGTGGGAAGCCGGTGCCAGTGTGCGGGCATTCGACCCCGAGGCCATGCAGGAAACCCAGCGTATCTATGGTCATCGCAAGGACCTGATTCTCATGGGAACACCTGAGTCCGCGCTCAACGATGCCGATGCGCTGATCATCTGCACCGAATGGCAGCAGTTCAAAGCCCCGGATTTCGATCTGATACAGCAGCGGCTGAATGCGCCGATCATCTTCGACGGCCGGAATCTGTATGACACTGAACGGCTTGCAAAACGCGGCTTTCACTACTTCCCCATCGGTCGTGGTGAATCGTGCGATCTGCCGATCCCGCAGAAGCAGTGGATACCGCATGATCAAGTGGCGAGCAGTCAGGCCGTATAACAAACCTGCGACGCTCGCCGTGCAGAGTGGCTGTCAGTGACTGACAGCCACTCCCAGCGGTGCCTGACTGACGAAATAGTAGATACGATCCCCGACCTTTACGCTGTCAACAATCCGCAGGGGTGGTTCGGGTGGCTGCATGCTTTCCATCACAGCGACATTGCCGTCAGCGCTGGCAAGAAAACCAGTCAATTCAGCGTTGTCAGTGAGTGTTTTCAGCAGGCTCTGACTATAGAACACGCTGGCCCCCGCCAGCCGTTCGCTGGGCTGGAACAAGGCAACCTGCCGTCCCTGCACCTGCAGGGTATGGACTTTGTCGGTCAGCGGCAGAAATGACAACTGCCTGTCGGCTTGTGGCGCGAGCCATAGGGCTGCACTTAGATAGCTCGCTACAACCAGCACAACGCCTGCGGCCATGAGCGCCTTTCCATTTCTCATGATGGACGCCGCAAAAAATGAGCGCCCCGACCGAGCCTGCAATCGCTCACCCAGAACAAAAGCATATTCCGCAGCAATCACTGCCGCCGCAGGTGCCAGCGACATCAGATAAACCATGCGTTTACTGGAGGCCAGCGACAACAACAGGAACTGCGCGCCCAGCCACAGGGCGAAGAACAGCAGATAACGATTGGCCATTAACTGCTTTCGAAAATGCCACAGCCCCAGATAAACCAGGATATTCCACGGCAAGAATGCCTCAGGCAGTTTTGTCAGGTAGTAATAGGCAGGTTCGTAATGACCCGCCTCTTCGAAAGAACCACTGAAGCGTCCAACGCTGTTGGTCCACAGCACGTCCTTCACTGACTGCATGCCACCCTGTCCGTACAGGAAACACAGCCACACGAGCAGCGGAATCAGGGCCACAAGGGTGAGCATTGCCGGGCGCAACCAGTGAGCAATAACAATGCGTTTGTTCTGCACTGACTCGCAAACAAGCCAGGCGAAAATCACCACGCCCGGCATTGCCAGCCCCAGCACGCCCTTGCTCAGGGTCGCCAGTGTGATACCCAGCATGAACAGCAACCAGGGCCCTGTAGAGAGCCCATCACTACGCAGGCGATTACTGGCATGGAAGAATGCCAGCAAGGCGGTGGTTACCCCCAACGCCAGCAAGGCATCCTCGCCCACTTGCCGCGAATTGCTCCAGAAGCTGGCCTGGGTCGCCAGCATGAAAGCAGCCACCCAGGCCACGGATGCCGGCCGCCCGAAACGTCGCAGCATGCTGTAAAGCAGCAACACGCTAAGCAGACCCGCGCAGGCAGAAGCCAGTCTTACCGCCCATGGGGCAGGACCGAACACCCGAATAGCCGCCGCATCCAGCCACACACTCATCGGCGGCTTTTCCAGAAAAGGCTGGTCGTTCAGTTTCGGCGTAATCCAGTTGCCACTCAGGTGCATTTCCATGGCAATGCCAGCCACGCGTGGCTCCGTCGAATTTTGCAACTGGTGATTTCCCAGTGCGAGAAAAAACAGCAAGACACCCAGCAGTAACAGCAACGGCGAACGCACACGAGAAGTCATCAAGGGAGATACCGGTTTGACGAGAAAGAGGATACCGACAGGCAACAGGACGACAAATTATAAACAGTGAGTTGTTGAATAATTGTTGAACAGCTCTTAAACATTTTTTTCACGCCTGCGCAACCAAATACTCACCCTTGTGTATAAATAATTGGCTAACACTAATTAATAGAGCGTGCAGGATGCACTGTCTTTCCGCGTGTGTTTATGATTACAGAAATTTGACAACGCGAAAAACTCATCTAACTTTCATGCCGCAGCAGTAGACGCTGATGCTCAACATTTCACCCTGAAATTTCAGATTTTTCCCGTCCAAGGAATTGACAAATGCGGATTTATTCAACAGCCCCAGCCCGATTCTTGCTGCTGGCGACTGGTACATGGCTGATCATTTTCTTTCTGACACGCCTTTTTTTATTTTCGACTCATATGGATGAAGCAGGAACACAGTTTTTCGCCACCTTCGCAACGGGACTTCTCTACGACCTTGCCTTCCTGAGCTACGCTGCCGTCCCCCTGGGTATTTACGTCTTCCTCTGCCCACCCGTGTTGTGGCGTGCCCGCGGGCACCGCTGGTTCCTTCAGGGAGTCATGACGTTAAGTATATTCGTCATGCTGTTTGTATCAGTCGCCGAATGCCTGTTCTGGGATGAGTTCGGGGTGAGGTTCAACTTTATCGCGGTGGACTACCTAGTCTATTCCGATGAAGTACTCAATAACATTCTCGAATCCTACCCTGTGGGTAAACTGCTCGGCATTCTGGCGCTGGTTGCTATCGTCGTTAGTCTGCTGATCAGTCGAGCAGTAGCCGCAGCAGTGAAAGCGCCTCTGCCGTCCTATCGTGGTCGTCTTGCCGCCAGTGCATTATTGCTATTGTTCGCGAGTATCAGCCTGCAATGGGTCGATCAGGACACACCACGCGGCATGGGCGGCAATGCCTATCAGCGGGAACTCGCCAGTAACGGGCCTTATCAGTTTTTTGCCGCGTTCCGCAACAATGAACTGGACTATCAACAGTTCTACGCCACCCTCCCCGATGCTCAGGTCGCCGGTCAAATGCGCCAGGAGCTTGCCGAGCCCGACAGCCAGTTCACTGGCAACGACCCTCTGGATATTCGACGGTCGATCAACAACCCGGGAACGCCACGCACACCTAACATCGTACTGGTCACCATCGAAAGTCTCAGTGCCAAATACCTGGGCAGCAATGGAGACACACGCAACCTGACGCCCAATCTCGATGCGCTACGCAAGCAGGGTCTTTACTTCAACAACTTCTATGCCACAGGTACACGCACCGACCGTGGTCTGGAGGCCATAACCCTTTCCATTCCGCCCACGCCAGGGCGCTCGGTGGTCAAGCGCGTGGGTCGCGAAAGTGGTTTTGCCAGCCTGGGTCAGCAATTGGCCCATGTGGGCTATGACAGCGTTTTCGTTTATGGCGGGCGTGGTTACTTCGACAACATGAATGCTTTTTTCAGCGGCAACGGTTATCGAGTCGTCGATCAGAGCAGCGTCAAGGAAGAGGACATTCACTTCAAGAATGCCTGGGGCATGGCTGACGAAGACCTTTATCGTCAGGCACTGAACCTGGCGGATGCCGATTTTGCGGCAAAAAAACCGTTCCTGCTGCAACTCATGACGACGTCCAACCATCGCCCTTATACGTATCCCGAAGGACGTATCGACATCCCGTCGGGTAACGGCCGTGATGGCGCAGTGAAATATACCGATTACGCCATTGGCAAGTTCCTGGCGGACGCGAGCCAGAAACCATGGTTCGACAACACAATATTCGTCTTCGTCGCTGACCACACCGCGGGCAGCGCCGGAAAGGAAGACCTGCCTATCGATAACTATGCTATCCCGCTGTTCATCTACGCCCCCAAGCTGATCCAGCCGGCAGAAATATCCCGTCTGGCCAGTCAGATCGACCTGGCGCCCACCTTGCTGGGTTTGTTGAACCTGGACTATCAATCGACGTTCTTCGGCCGCAACCTGTTTCTGGACAGCTCGTTGCCGCCTCGCGTGGTAGTCGGCAATTACCAGCACCTGGGCCTGTTTGACGGCAACAACCTTGCGATACTCAGCCCTCGCCAGGGTCTGCGTCGTCACGACAATGCGCTGGGAGAAAGTGTCGAAAGCAAGGCGACCAGCGATGATCCATTGATCGCTCGTGCCATCGCCTATTACCAGGTTGCCAGTTACGGGTTCAAACACAAGTTGCTCGGCTGGAAGCCTGAAAACGCAAAGCCATAGCCGCAACGCAACATCGCCACCTGCAGAGGGCAAGCCACGGTTTGCCCTCTATCCGAGCAGACCCTCTTCGATGCGCCGCCCTCAGTCACTGCCAAGTTTCACCAAGTACCTGGCAACTCAGCGGCTTTTCTGCTGCGCCAGTTGCGTCCAGTCCTCCGGATTTATAATTCCCCGGATAACGGGTTTACCCTGGCTGTCGAGCGAAATGAAAAGCGCACTGTCGTACTCGCTGGTGGCTGCATGAGGATACCCATGCAGGCTTTCCAACTGACCAATACAACCGCTGTGCGTCACCAGAATCAGATTTCGATTCAGAGACTTGTGCGCCATGACCTCATTCAGCATCTTCTCATCACAGTTGTACAACCATTCCTGGGCCTCCACCGGACGGCCAAACATGGCTTGTGCGGTCTGGGCGGTGCGGGTCAAAGGGCTGGTTATTACATCGGTGTGTGCAAGCCCGAGTTCGCTGAACGACCGGCCGACATCTGTCGAAACGGAACTGCCGTAGCGAGTGATGCCGTCGTTTGCACCAAGGCACTCGTTGCTGGAGCGGTCGCAGCGTTCGCCGTGGCGAACCAGTACCATCACATCACCTTTCTTCCAGCTGGCATACAAACCGGACATGGCCAGATTCTCGCCCTGAACAAGCCGAACTGGCGAGCGCGGCCAATAGGTGTAACCCGTCAACACGAGCAAAGAAATCACAATGGCGGCCGCCATCAGAACAACATTTACCCTGCCGCCCAGAAGCGAAGATGCCCTGAACGCGGATTTACCATAACTTTTCATCAAGTTGCCCCGTATGCCTGCCTGTTCAATGGAAAACCGAACACGCTGGCTCTGTCCTTTTAAGGCCGCCAGCTTGATCAAGGACACGTCATCGTCGGGTCAATGACATGTGAAAAAAATGCCAAAGCTGAATGAAACGGTTTTCATGAAAGTCCTGCTAGGAATTGAACAGGCTGCTACGTATATTCTGCCTCGCAGAAGACTTGGGCACATCGACCTGAACTCTCAAGCCACGCAAATGACTACGGAATAAAAAAGAGTGCAAAGCGAAAAATCAAGATTCTATGCTTGGAACTTCGGCGTGCCGATTGCAATAGCGCTGCTGACCTTTGTCGTTTTTGATCTTACTTCGCTCGACGAAGCGATCAGCAACTGGCTTTACTACCCGCTTCAGGTATTTCCGTTTGAGCATGACCGCCTATTTGAAAATCTGACCCACCGCTGGCCCAGGATCATTCCCGACTGGACGGGAGAAGCCGCGGTGATCGGGCTATTGCTGTCCTTTATATGGCCGCTGCTGAAACCCGGGCGCAATGACCGAATGATTGGCTTGCTTGAAACCGCTCGGGTAGCGCCATTGTTACGCTTCACTGCTCGTCACCGTCGCGACCTGCTGTTTATCGTGGTCTCTTTCGCGGTGATCACCGGCATGATCCACTTTTTCAAAAGTCACACGAGCATTTACTGCCCTGTGGAAACCACTCTGTATGGCGGCACAATGGAGAAAAAGGAGTGGTTCGAAAACTTCAGCCTGTTCCATGAAGCAGGTGCGGGTCGTTGCTGGCCAGGAGGTCATGCTTCGGGTGGATTTACCATGGTGGCACTGTATTTCGTTGCACGCCGTTACTGCTGGCGCCATGCCAAGGCAATCCTCTACGCATCGACCGTACTGGGTGCAATCTACGGCACCACACGAGTTGTTCAGGGCTGGCATTTCATGTCCCACACATTCTGGGCTGGTGTGATTGTCTGGCTCAGTGCGCTGCTTACCGCGCTCGCCTTTTATGGCTGGCGGCAGTTGGCGCAACCGCTTGAAACCATCCCGCATAAACCACTCAACTGAATCTGACGGGCTCGCTGTCCGCATCCTGCGGTTGCAGTTCCACTCGGAAGCTGCAACCGCCAGGCAGGTTGCTTGATGTCACCTGCCATCGCTGATAGGCACAGATCCGATTAACCAGTGACAGCCCTACTCCCAGCCCTTCACCACGTTGTTCCTCACCCCGTACGAAGGGTCGGGACAACGCATTCTGCGTGTTGTCGGAAATGCCCGAGCCGCTGTCCTCTACACAAAACCCGGTCTTGAACAGCGACAGCTTGATATACCCCGTATCGGTGTAATGCCAGGCATTACGCAGCAGATTCCCCATTACCGAATGCAACAGGGTCGCGTTGTAAGACGCACCTGCGTTCGCGCCAGGACTGAAAATCAACTCCAGCCCCTTTTTTTCTATCGGCTTTCGCCATACCTCAATCAGCTCGCACGCCACTTCATGTACGGTTGCCCGGGGACCATTGCGCGCATGGGCTCCATTGTCCCTGGCCAGCATGAGAAATGTTTCAACGAGCTGGCGCATGTCGGACGTCGCCTGCGTGATACGCAAGACTTTCGCTCGCCCCAACTCATCCAGGCAGGGGCTCTCAAGCAGTAACTCACTGGACGAGGCAAGTACCATCAAAGGGGTACGCAACTCGTGACTGACATCACTGGTAAACAACTTCTCTCGGCCCAGTGCCGCTCGCAATTGCCCGAGCGTATGATCAAAAGAAACAGCCAGCTCACCCACTTCATCATCGGCATAGTCTGGAGACAACGGCGGCGCGATAGACAACAGTTGATCACGGTGTCGAACCTGACGCGACAAACGTGCGACCGGAGCGATGACGCGTGTGGCAAGCACACGCCCAAGCAACACGGCAAGCAGCACGCTGAGCACAAAACCGACAAATACAATGGCCAGCAACATCCTTTCGCGCTTTTCGAAACCACTTTGATCTCGCAACAACACATAGCGACGGTCGGCGACTGTACTCACCAGCGCGTAATACTCCTTGCCCTGACGGGTGATTTCCTGAAACCCCGGATGCAGATATTCCAGATCCTGCGGAACAGCCAAATCTCCTGCGCCTTCTTCGACGTAGAACAATTCCTCGCGCTCAGGCCGATGACTCCACTCATTGGTACTTTGCGCATTCAAGAGACGGTGCAGATCGTTTTCAAGATCAATGGTAATGAGCCTGGATTCAACGAAGTGCTCGGTCATGTAAATACCGATGCCAAACATGGCCGCCACAAATGCGCTCATCAGCGCAAACACCACCACAATGCGACGTCTCAGGTTGGTTTTTATATTCATGGCTTACCAAAACGATACGTTTGTGCATCACGCACGGGCGGGATATCGCGACGCTGGACACTTTACGCAACCGGTTCAAATCGACGATAGCTTATCGGTATAGCACGCAGGATGAGAATCTGCGACAGCGCCAGCCCACGTGCGGCAAGCGTATTGAGCGGCAACGCCAGAACACGCCAGCAAGGCATACGTCAGTCAACAAGACAATTGGCACGCTTGTTCTGTGCTTTATCAATGAGATTGTTTATTGTATGCGTATGATTCTCTATAACTTCGGAACGACTGCTTTCTCATGACCTGCTCAAGCGCTCCTGATCAGACCCGCATCGACGACCTTTATGCACAGCACTCCGGCTGGCTACGTCAGTGGCTGACCCGGCGCTTTGGCAACTCGTTCAACACTGCCGACGTAGCGGACCTGACTCACGATACCTTCCTGCGTCTGTTGCTCAAGCCTCGAGCATTCAGGCTGCCCGGTGAAGCGCGGTCGTTTCTATGTACCGTTGCACGCGGCCTTTGCATCGATCAATGGCGCCGGGGGCAGATCGAGCAGGCATGGCTGACGGAGCTGGCAAACAGGCCCGAGAACCTGCACCCCTCCCCCGAGTACGTTGCCATTCTTCTCGAGACACTGCATGAAATCGACGCCATGCTGCGTGACTTGCCGCACAAGGCGCGAACCGCCTTTTTGCTGGCGCAACTGTCAGGCAACACTTACCGCGAGATTGCCGAACAGATTGGCACCAGCGAGCGCATGGTAAAAAAGTACATGGCACAGGTCATGTATCAGTGCATGGTGCGTGAACTGTCCGCACGTGCCGATGAGTGTTGACCATGAACAGTCCTCGCAGTGATCATTATGATGTTCTCCAGCAAGCTGCGGCTTGGTATGCGCGTCTGGGTGCAGAGGATGCTGGCGATTCCGAGCGACGCAAGTGGCAGAATTGGCTGAGCCAGAACGAGGAACACCGCAAGGCCTGGGCACTGGTGGAGAAGATAGGTGGACGCTTCGCACAGTTTCAGGATCCGCTAGAAAGAAATGGCGCTTACAAGGTTCTACAGTCCACCAGCTCTTCATCGATGAGCCGCCGTCAGACCCTTCTTTCAATGGGCGTTCTCGCACTGGGCGGGGCATTGGGCTGGCACCTGCTGAACAACGGTGAGAGCGGCTCGCTGTTTGCTTCGATTCGGGCCGATTTATCCACCTCAACGGGCGAAACACGAGAGTTCACGCTGGCTGACGGCACCCGAATCTGGCTCAACACCGCCAGCGCATTGAACGTTACGGCCGCCCCTGATGTTCAAGCGTTGCAACTGCTGAAAGGCGAAGTGTTGATCGACGCTACCCGCTCGCGGAACAAACGGACGGAGGTAAAAACCCTTCATGGGAAAGCGCAGGCATACAGCGCAGAATTCAGCGCACGGCTACTGAATGATGACGCCACCTGCATCACGGTCTATTCAGGCGAGGTGTCGGTCATGGCAGCCGATCAACGCTGCGATGTACATGCAGGACAGCAGATAACCCTTTATGGGGATCGACTCGACAGCCCGCAACCCGCTCCTGCCTCTGGCCGCGCGTGGACGTCCGGCATTCTGGTCGCTGAAGGTATGCCGCTCCTGCAGTTCGTCAATGAACTGTCCCGCTACCGGCATGGCTACCTTGCTTGTGACGAGAAGATTGCAGGGCTGCGAGTGGTCGGCACCTTTTCCATCAAGGATACAGACAGGGCACTGGCTGCCCTCGCATCGGTACTGCCCGTGGCGATCAAGCGCACGCTGCCCTGGTGGGTCACTGTCGAGGCGCGGGCATAATTGCGCGGTCCTGTTTTTTTTTGCACGCGGTGGTTCCCCTTTTGCCCTGCTCGTCCGGTGTAGATGAAAGCCAATATTTTTTCCTTTCATCAGCGTGGACGCCAGCACTATGCATTTCCATAAACGACGCCCGTTTTATCTCAGCCTGACGCCGCTGGCCATGATCATTCCATTGACAGTGGGCGGTGTAAGTGCATCGTGGGTCTCAACCGCCTCTGCCACCGATGCAAGCGCATTGACTCACCGGTTCAGCATCGAGAAAGGCCCACTCACCGGGCAACTCGTCCGTTTTGCCCAGCAGGCAGGTATCGAGTTGGCCGGAAATGCGGCGTATACCGACGGCAAGGTCGGACCGGGCCTTGACGGCAACTACTCGGTCACTGAAGGACTGACCGCATTGCTCGCAGGCAGCGGCATCTTTGCCGCGCAGCAAAGCAACGGCAGCTACACGCTGGTTGCCTCAGAGTCGATGGAGTTGCGCGCGACACAGGTTGAAGCCAACTCCGATCGCAGTACCAGCTACCAGCCAACCGGTGCGAGTTCGATCCTGCACAGCGACAGGTCGACGCTGGAAGTGCCCCAGGTCGTGAACGTGGTTTCTGCGCAAGTTCTGCGCGATCAGAAGCCGCGCAATCTGGACGATGCGCTGGCCAATACCAGTGGCATCACCCAGGGCAACACCCTGGCGGCGACGCAAGACACCTTGATGAAGCGTGGCTTTGGCGGCAATCGCGACGGTTCGATCATGCACAACGGAATGCCCATCGTTCAGGGACGTGGTCTGAGCGCTACTGCTGACAGCGTGGAAGTGCTCAAAGGTCCGGCATCGCTGCTTTACGGCATCATGGACCCGGGTGGCGTAGTCAACGTCGTCAGTAAACGCCCGCAGCTGGAGAGCTACAACGCAATCAGTGGTCGCGCCTCCGCCTATGCGCATGGCCGCGACGGTAGCGGTGGCAGCTTTGACAGCACCGGCGCGCTGGGCGATAGCCGTCTGGCTTATCGCATGGTGGTGGATTATGAAGACGAGGATTACTGGCGTAACTTCGGCACCCATCGAGAATCGCTGGTCGCACCATCGCTTGCCTGGTACGGCGACACGACACAAGTGGTGCTTTCATATGAGCACAGGGAATTTCTTTACCCTTTCGACCGCGGCACGGCACTGGACCCGCGTACCAACCACCCGCTGGATATTCCCAGAACCCGGCGCCTGGACGAACCGTTCAATGAAATGGAAGGTCGCTCGGACCTCACGCAGCTGAGCGTCGACCATCAGTTCAACGACAACTGGAAATCTCATTTCGGCTACAGCTGGAACCGTGAAACCTACGATGCCAACCAACTGCGAATCAATGCCATCAATGCCGCCACGGGCGCAGTGACGCGCAGTAACGATGCAACCCATGGTGCTGTGAGCACCGACAGTTTTGCAATTGCCGACCTGGAAGGCACCTTTCAGATCGCAGGCTTCCAGAATGACTTGCAGGTTGGCGTCGATGATGAGAAACGCAAAATCTTCCGCTCGGACCTGCTGCGTCAAACGGCGCGGTCCAGCTTCAATTATCTGAACCCTGTCTATGGCCGGGAATCGCCGTCCAGCACGGTATCGGCCAGCGACAGTGACCAGACCGATAAACTGCGTGCCACCTCCTTATTCGCTCAGGACTCGTTCCACCTTAACGAGCAGTGGATTCTGGTGGCCGGTGCGCGCTACCAAACCTACGATCAAATAGCCGGACGCGGTCGCCCCTTTGTGGCAAACACCAATATCAATGGGCAGAAATGGCTGCCGCGCGGTGGCGTCGTCTACAAATACAACGATGTGCTGTCGTTCTACGGTAGCTACACGCAATCACTGAAACCCAGCTCAACCATTGCGCCGTTAAGCAGTGGCGTGGTCATTGACTCTGCCGTGCTGCCTGAGCAAGCCAGGTCCTACGAACTGGGTGCCAAACTGGACATCCCGGGACGCATTACGGCTACCGCAGCGGTCTTCGATATTCGCAAGAAAAACATTCTGGTCTCCCAGTTCAACGATGCGACCAAGCTCACCGACTGGCGGACATCCGGAGAAGCCCGCTCGCGAGGCATAGAACTGGACGTGGCTGGAGAACTGACCGATCGCTGGAGCGTGATCAGCAGCTTTGCACTACTGGATGCGAAGATCACCAAGGACCCGCTCTACAAGGGCAACGAGCTGTGGAACGTGGCCCGGCGCACAGCGGCAGTGTCTGCAGTATACGACTGGGGCAGCATCATCGGCGGCGGTGACCGCTTGCGCACCGGCGCTGGCGCACATTACGTCGGAGAGCGCCCGGGAGACTCTGCCAACTCATTCGAACTGCCCGCCTACACCGTGGCGGATGCCTTCGCGTCTTACGATACAAAAGTCGATGAGCACAAGCTCAACATTCAGTTCAACGTGAAGAACCTGTTTGACCGCACGTATTACACCTCCAGCGCCAACCGTTACTTCGTGTCCGTTGGTGATACGCGGCAGTTCATTCTTTCCACCACTCTGGAGTTTTAAGCCGATGATGTCGTTGATCAGGTGGCTCAAGGTAACGGGATTACAGATTTTTGCCAGTGTGTTCACGCTGCTGGCACCTCTTTCGGTTCAGGCGGGTGACTCGCTGCTGTACACCACCCGCGCAGCAACCGTGCTACCAGGCGCTGGCTACAGTTGGGGGTTCGCGGCATTGCAGCCGGCACAGCCTCATTTGTACATCGCACGCCGCGAGAACGGTTTATCCGTGTTCGACGTCGAACGGCAGGTTCTGATCAAGACCCTGGACAACTCGACCGGTGCCAATGCCGTTGCCTTTGCACCCGAGCACAATCGCGCCTATGTCGCCAACATGGACGGGACATTAGGCATCGTCGCGCTGGACCGCATGACCGTACAAAACCGGCTCAAACTGGACTCAGGCAACCTGAACAATGTCATCTACGATGCCGGGCATCAGCGAGTGATCGTTACCAGCGGCCGTCGCGGCGACCACTCCACACTGTATTTCATCGACGCACGTACCGACGCGCTCGTGGGATCCCGGCAGGTTCCGGCACAGAAACTCGACGCGCCGATCGTCCTCAGCGACGGCACGCTGATAGTGCCGATGCGTGACGAGAATCAAGTGGCCGTTCTTTCAGGCCAACTGCTGGAGAAACATCAGTACTGGACGTTCGAGGGCTGCAACAAACCCAGCGCGGTCGCCGCCGATGAATCGCGACAACGTCTGTTCATTGCCTGTCGTGGCGTAAGCCCTCAGTTAATTATTGCCGACTTGATGACCGGCAACCGCCTCGCAGCATTGCCCACCACCCGCGCTGTCAACAGCATGGCGTACGACCGCCAAAACGATCGCCTGTTGATACCCAGTGGTGCAGATGCCAGTCTGACCGTGGTTGCACGTGACCCGGACGGGCAGTATCGGACCAAAGGAAGTGTCAGCACCCGTTTATGGGCGCACAACATGACATTTGATTCTGCACGCTCACAAGCATACTTGCTCAGTGCCGAATTCACCCAGCCTGAGCCCACTGCCGAACAGCCAAAGCCCGACCCGATATTCCATCCGGACACCTTCACAATAACAACCCTTAAAACCCAGTGAATATAGAGTTGGCAACATCAATGGCACAGGTGCCACCGTTGAGATTGAATATATATCCCGCAGCACGCTGTTAGAGTATTTGCTCTTTGAAAGTTGCCCTGTTACGCAAGCTGTAGAGCCGCACGATGATAAGGTAAAAAATTGAGGGATGGACTTTACCAACGTGTTGTCGAAGCGGATCGGCACTGACACGATATCGAATGGCTGAACTAAAAACGGGGAGCGATCAACGCTCCCCGTCTGATACTTCAGTCCAGTCTTGCTGCGTTGGTTCAGACAGCAGCAACAACTTTGGCTGGCGGCTGAGTACGACGACCCAGTACACCCGCACCCGCTGCTACCAGACCCGAGATCACCAGAGTGATCAACAGAATCCAGGCACCTTGCGAAACGCGCTTGGCAGTCACTTCAGCTGCTTCACGGGCTTTCTGTTCTGCCTGAGCTTTCAGTTCCTGATACTTGGCATAAGCCTGACGATAGCTGGCCTGAGCCTGATCGACGATCTGATTGGCTTCGGCATCAGTCTTGTTGCCACGCGCCTTGATCAGATTAACCAGCGCCTGACGGTCAGCAGCATCCCACGCCTGGTCGCCTTTGGCTTTGATGCGGTCCATCAGGCCACCCAATTGCTCATCGGCTTGCTGAGGATTTTGTGCACTCTGCTTGGCAGTATTCTGGGCATCTTCCTGGGTTGCCTGAGCTTCCTGCTTGACGTTGTCAGGGTTCAGCTCGGCTTTACCGGTCTGGCGCATGGCTGTTTCAATTTCACCCTGGATATCGTCCAGATTGAAATCAATACCCTGAGCGCGCAACTGATCCTGAATCTTGCCGCCGACGGCCGGCGCTACCTGAGCAATACCGCTGCCCAGTGCCGACATACCGCTGCCTGCCAGATTAAGGCCACCGCGTACCACGCCTGTTACGGCACTGGACACCAGATAGACCGTGATCAGCGATACGCTCGCCCATACCAGAAGACCATGAAAAGCGCCTTCACGCTGAGCCAGACGGCCAGCCGCCCAACCACCGACAAACAGCGAGATTACCGAGCTGACAACAACCCAGATACCCGCACCTGTACCAATTCCGGACAACGGATTGGCTTCCTGCATTGGATCAATACTGGCACTTCCAATGGCCGTGCCCAACAGGTTCAACAACAGCGAAACAACCATGGCCAATACAACACCGGCCAGAATAGCGCTCCAGGAAATTCGTTTAAGCAGAGGAGCCATGGCATGCGTGTCTTGATACACAGGGGAGCCTGGAGCGATGCGGTCGTCGCGAATCATAATAAGAGTCCTTTGAGTCATTGGCAGTGAACGCTGAAATGTGTGGCGTACACTTTAATGACCCGGGCGACGTTCAAGAAGTTTAAAACTTTTATAGACTTTTTTCAGGGCTGCAAAACCACATAAAAAGGCGACGAACAGTGATCTCTATCAATGGAACGGAAAGAGACGGTAACGCTCCAAGCGCTTTACAATATTGCGGCCTCATTATCGCTTCTATGTTTATAAGTGAGGTTGTCTGATGTCTGTTAATACTCGACAGGCATTAATAAACAATGGCACCCCATAAGGCACAGTCAATAATGGGTATAACCACACACTCGTCAGCCTGACCGAGAACAGTCAGGCCTTCAGGTCTTCGGTAGCGGGACAATCAAGCGATGCCGTTAGGTCCGTCCAGCACCTGCCTGACCTTCCGGGCGAGGTCTTGAGGCATGCAGGGCTTGGATACCACATCGAACTCGGAGCCGCCGATATCGGTTCGTTCGATCGAGCTTTCAGCGTAGCCGGTGGTCAGCAGCACCTTGATCTTCGGATACCTGCGCCTCACTTCACGCGCGAGCATCACACCGTTCATGCCGCCCGGCATGATCAGGTCAGTGAACAGCAGGTCATACCTGCTGCCGGATTCGAATTTCTTCAGTGCTTCGCGAGCGTTGAGTACGATTTCGCAGACATAGCCGTAGTCATCCAGCACCATCTTCGCCAGCTCGGCGACGTCAGGCCGGTCCTCGACAATCAGAATCCGCTCGCAGCTGCCAATGCGTCTGTCGACAGCTTTTGGTGGCTCCGAGTGGGTCAGCATTGCCTCGTCTACCGGAAAATACAGGCGCAGCGTTGTGCCAATACCTTCTTCGGTATAGATCCGCGCCGCGCCGCCCGACTGTTTGGCAAAGCCATAGACCATCGAAAGACCGAGCCCTGAACCCTTGCCCTCTTCCTTGGTGGTAAAAAACGGGTCCATCACACGGTCACGAATACTCGATGGCATGCCAATGCCATTGTCCGTTATGGCAATACTGACGTAGCGACCAGGCAGCAAGCCGTCATGAGACATGTTGGCCAACTCATCGACGACCAGATTGCGGGTTTCAATGGATATTTTCGGGTCAGGCCTGCCAATCAGCGCATCCCTGGCGTTGATGAAGATGTTCAGCAGGGCAACTTCTGCCTGGGTCGGGTCGATACGGCAGTTTTTCAAGGCCGGGTCCAGATCGGTTTCGATCGTCACATGCGGCCCGAACGTACGCTCGATCAAGGGCTCTGTGCTGGAAACCAGACCATTGAGGTTGAGCACTCGTCCCTGCAGCTTCTGTTTACGGGCAAATGCCAGTAATTGCTTGGTCAGCGTACTCGCGCGTTCGACAGCAGACTTGGCGTGATAAACGCTGCGCTGGACACGCTGCACATCGATAGTGGGTTTCTCAGCAGCGCTGCCGATCAAATCAATATAGCCGCCCATGACTTGAAGCAGGTTATTGAAGTCATGAGCGATGCCTCCGGTAAGCTGCCCCAGAGCTTCCATTTTCTGCGCCTGACGCAGGGCTTCTTCAGCATCCCGACGTCGACTGATATCCAGTTGCGACGCAAAGAAATAGATCAGGTCTCCGGCATCGTTATAAACCGGAGAAATAAACAAGGCATTCCAGAAGGTAGAACCGTCCTTGCGATAGTTAAGAATTTCGGTAGAGATATCGACGCGCTCGTCAATCGCTTCACGAATGGACTGCACCACGGCCCGATCCGTTTCCGGCCCCTGAAGAAACCGGCAGTTGGTACCGATGATTTCTTCTGACGAATAGCCCGTCATTTCCAGAAACGCGCGGTTGGAAAAAATGATCGGGTTGTCCGCACGGTTGGGGTCCGTCACGATCATCGGCATACGTGTCGTTTCCACCGCCGCAAAAAAGATATCTTTTCCCTGATGCTGGATATCTCCCGTTGCAGCATTGTCGACACGGGCTTTTTCTTCCGACACTCCAGAAACTCCACACATATTGGTTGGGTTTAATAAATGTTCTCAAGGCTAGGACTGGTGGAGCCTCGAAAGGGTTCTCAGGTTTTGGGCAAAAAACGAATTATATTCATATGAGGGGCTAAGCACTCAAAAAGCGTTCACTTGGAAAGCGGATTTTTCGTGGTTTTGTCGAATAAGAGCCGCAAATTCACTCGCACTCTCGCGTAACGCCACCTGCAAAGGGTGAAAGGCGGCCCGCTTACCCTGCCCGTCTGCATAACCCAACAGGCCCGTCGGGCAGTATCGGGCGTCGTCCCAGCCCGGATAATCGAGAATGGGGTACCAGCAGATACCTTCCACAGGTAAGCCTGCCCTGACAGCCTTACTGACCTCGGCACAGATGTAATTGAACCACGGCAGACGCTGTACGTCTTCGGCGCCGGTTTCAGAAATCAATAGCGGTCTTGCGTACCGCGTATGCAGCTCGCTCAACATGCCCTGAAATGGCCTGTATTGCGGGTCGTCCTGGGTGAGCTTTCGACCGTTGAACTGCCATTGGTTATGTGGGTAGAAGTTGACGCCCAACACATCCAGATACTCGGGGCGGCCGCCCAGCCCAGGCCATTGACGCCCGGATAAAAGATCCCAGGCTTCAAACTGCGCCTGCCGATAGCACTCTGCTGCCGCTTTCTCCGCACTACCGCGCGTAGCCGGTACGACGTGAATCAATGGCTCGGCCTGAATAAAACGCGCGCCGGGCTCTATTGCGCGTATCGCCTCTATCGCCGCAATGCTGGCCCGGACCAGTTGCTGTTTGAGTTCCATGCCGCGCTGCTGACTACCGGGGTTGAAATAAGCAACTTCACCTCCCGCCCAGCTCCAGAACGAAATTTCATTGATTGGTGAATAAAAGGGGGCGGTCTCCCCTTCGTCTTTGACTACCTGAGCTACCGCAGCGGCAAAACGCGCAAAGCGCTCGACAAACTCCGGCCGCCAGATATCCAGGTCATCAGGATAACCGTAATGGCATAAGTCCCAGATCACCTGAGTGCCCTGACGCCGCGCGGCTCGTAACATGGGCAAAAAACTGCTCCAGTCGTAACAGTTCGGGCTGGTTTCAATCAGGTGCCAGCGCAAACCGTCACGCACGGTACGTATTCCGTGCGTCGCCATTGCGGCAAAATCTTCGGGTGCCCAACGGTCGTGACCGGTGGAGTGAAGCAGATCGAGTCGCACGCCGTCGAGTCGTCGATGGCTGGCACACTCGAATCCGCCTATGAAGAAGCTGTCGAACAGACGACCCATGCTCAGCCTCGCGCAGGCTGTTCAATCGGTTCGGCAATCTGCTCCGGCAACTCATGGGCCAGCCGCTGGAACAGCGCCAATGCCTGACCGACAACCTGGTCCATGTTGTAATACTTGTAAGTACCAAGCCGCCCAAGGAAAGTCACCTCATCCGACTGATCGGCCAACGCCTTGTAACGCTTGTACAACTCAGTGTTTTCCGGTCGCGGAATGGGGTAGTAAGGGTCGCCCTCGGCACTCGGGAATTCATAGCTGATACTGGTCTGGGCATGCCGTTGACCGGTGAGGTGCTTGTATTCTGTGATTCGCGTATGAGCAATGGCCTCATCCGGGTAGTTGACCACGGCCACGGATTGAAACTGTGCCTGATCAACGGTTTTGTGCTCGAAACGCAAGGACCGATATGGAAGACGGCCATAGCAATAATCGAAGTATTCATCGATTGGCCCGCAGTAGATCAGGTGCCGATACTGCAAGGCCCCGCGTACATCAGCAAAGTTGACCCCCAGCGCCACGTCGATAAGCGGGTGATCGAGCATCCGGTCAAACATGTGCGTATAGCCATGCAGCGGCATTTTCTGAAAGGTATCCGTGAAGTAGCGACTGTCCGAAGTGGTACGGGTAGGCACTCGAGAGGTGACCGACCTGTCCAGTTGCGACGGGTCCAGCCCCCATTGCTTGCGGGTGTAGCCACGGAAAAACTTCTCGTACAACTCCCGGCCTACTTGATTGATCACAACGTCTTCGGAGGTTCTTATCACCTCTACCGGCTCGGCCCGGCTGGCGAGAAAGGCTTCGGCTTGTTGCTCATTCATCTGCAAACCGTACAAGCTGTTGAGCGTATCGAGGTTGATCGGAATAGGCAGCAATTGGCCGTCCACACTGGCGAGCACACGGTGTTGGTAGTCGCGCCATTCGGTAAATCGCGATAGGTATTCCACAATGCGCTCGGCATTGGTGTGGAAGATATGCGGCCCGTATTGGTGAACCAACACCCCGGCGCTGTCCAGGTGATCGTAAGCGTTACCCGCAATGTGTGGACGTCGGTCGATCAGCAAAACACGTTTACCCAATCCGGCTGCCAGCCGTTCCGCCACTACACTTCCCGCAAAACCTGCACCGACGATCAGGAAATCATAGTGCGTCTCTGCAAACGCGGCTGATTGAGGATTTATCCGAGGCATTGGGTTTGCTCCCCAGTCGTTACCAGGCCGATTTGCGCCTTCATGGCAGCGCACGTGTTGTCCCAGGACTCTCCGACCAGCACTGCGTCAACCTTACGCAGAAAATCAGCAGGATCCTTATGCGCCAGAGCTTCGCGAATCGCGCGCACAAACGCGTCGGCATCATCGGCAATTGCGACGACTCCAGACTCACCGTAAGTTCTGACAACGTCGGCAATCCGGGTTGATACCACTGGACGACCGCCAGCCAGGTACTCCGGCGTCTTGGTCGGGCTGATAAAGCGTGTGGAATCGTTCAGGGCAAACGGCATCAATGCGACATCCCAGCCAGACAGATAGGCAGGTAAATCGTCATAAGGCTTGCTGCCCAGATAATGAACGTTGGCCATGCGCGGCAGGGTTGCCGGATCGATTTTCACCACAGGACCGATCAAAATGATTTGCCATGTGGGCTGTGATTCCGCCACTTCTCGAATCAGTTCAATATCGAAACGCTCATCAATGACGCCAAAATAGCCTAGCCTTGGGTGGGGGATGCAGTGTTGATCCTTCGGGGCGGCAAGCA
The DNA here is from genome assembly GCF_032586995.1 of Pseudomonas syringae group sp. J248-6. Lineage (NCBI taxonomy): Bacteria > Pseudomonadati > Pseudomonadota > Gammaproteobacteria > Pseudomonadales > Pseudomonadaceae > Pseudomonas > Pseudomonas syringae group sp. J248-6. The sequence goes on from NZ_JAWHOP010000001.1 coordinate 221,560, forward strand.
TGTTGCGAGCGGCTGCAAAATGCCCGATATCGACGCTGCTGGGCATGGAGTGTGCATTTGCATGCTGTAGGCGCTTGGCCTCCCAGAGGCTGAAGCCGCCGGTAAAGACAACATCTGCGCGCTTCATCAGCGCTTGCTCCTGCTCCACAAGCTCTGGCGGCGCACCTTTGAACGCAGACAGCTCGTCCATGCAATCGAAGATCGTCACTTGCGCGCGCAGGTGGTCGGTAAACGCCAGGGCCATCGGGGTGAAATACCACAACAGCAGCTCCCCAAATTGTTGCGCATCCATAAAACCATCCAGCAACGTGCGCTGTGCAGTGATCACTTGGTCAGGCTGCATCTGCGAAGGCAGGTGCGGCACCAATACGGTGACACCGCATGCTTGCGGCAGTGACTCAAGCCAGATGCGAGGCGAGTCTGAAAAAACAGGCTCCTCTAGAAACAACACCCGATAATCCTGCGCCATGCGCGACATGATGTGCTGCGGACGCTGGTACACAAACCCCCACCTGAGGTGGGACAGGCACAGCAGCAGCGGTCTGACGGCTGCCTCGACTCTGGCTGAAGCTGACCTTGCGGATTGGATTTTCTGGACACCGTTCATGAAGTCTCCCTTTTTTCTAAAAAGTCCTGGATGAAACTGAAGGGCTCTGAAAAGGGCTGAACTTCGACGGCATTCATGATGAGGATGTGCGTTGGCGGCTGTTGCATGCATGGAACAATCACGTGCATGGAACAACTATAGATATTCTCATCAGTTTCGAGCATGCGCCCGGGCCGCTGTTCGCTGATTCCGATAAAGGGTATGTGCCGTCGGGAATGAACCGTTGAACTCGGCGGAACAAATACGCCCCTAGTCTTGAGCGAATGTTTTTTGGCACCTGCGGTACGTTTTCCCCACGCGGTGGTCTGGTCCTGATTTTCGCAAGCAAGGCTCCTCTGTCGTCCTGTTGATAAAGGTCACGACGCCGAGCCCTCAGCACGCCTCTTGCCGAGGCGGCGAACATCCAGGAAGGATAATCATGATTCTGGTTACCGGTGGTGCGGGATACATTGGCGCTCACGTTGCGCTTGAATTGCTTGAAGAGGGCCACGATGTCGTGGTGCTTGATAACTTGTGCAACAGCTCACGAGAGACATTGAGCCGGGTGGAGACACTCAGTGGGCGACAGGTGGAGTTCATCCACGGCGATGTACGCAGCAAAGCGACGTTGAACCGGCTATTCGCTCGCCACCCAGTGAAAGCTGTGGTGCATTGCGGCGGGCTCAAGGCGGTGGGCGAAAGCGTCAGAGAGCCGTTGCGCTATTTCGAGACCAACGTGAGTGGCAGCGTAAACCTGTGTCAGGCGATGGAGCAGGCAGGCGTGTTCAACCTGTTGTTCAGCTCATCAGCGACTGTATACGGCGACCGTGAGCAAATGCCGCTGGACGAGAACTGCCCACTGGGTTTGCCGACCAATCCTTACGGGCATTCCAAACTGATGGCCGAGCATGTGATGAAAAGCGTCGCCCGCTCGGATCCACGCTGGTCCATCGGGCTGCTGCGCTACTTCAATCCCATTGGCGCCCATCCGTCCGGCCTGCTGGGCGAGTCGCCCTGCAACACGCCTAATAACCTGCTGCCCTTCCTGCTGCAGGTCGCGAATCGAAGACGCCCTGCCCTGCACATTTTTGGCACCGACTACCCGACGCCGGACGGTACAGGTGTGCGTGATTACCTTCACGTAATGGATCTGGCCGAGGGCCACTTGAAGGCGCTGGACAGAATACGCGGCCAAAAAGGCGTATCCGTCTGGAATCTGGGGACTGGGCAGGGTTATTCAGTCCTCGAGGTGGTGCACGCTTTCGAACGTATCTCCGGCAAAACCGTGCCTTTGATCTTTCAGCCGCGCCGGACCGGAGACATTGCGGTGTGCTGGTCGGATCCGGGGAAAGCATTGCGTGAGCTGGATTGGCGTGCCAGGTTCAACCTTGATTCGATGCTCACTGACGCCTGGCGCTGGCAGTGCATGAACCCACAGGGTTATATGCCGACAGCACTGGTCAGTTGAAGTGCAGCCAGAGGTGTCTGGCGGCCGGAAATTATCGTCGTTGCAGGCGCTGTGCGCTAAAAATTGGCGGGCGTGTTGGAACTGATGATCTCGGCCTCGTCCTGGCCGATGTTGCGGAAGCGGTGCGGTAAGGTGGTCGGGAAGTAATAACCGTCCCCGGGACCGAGAATATTGACCTGCCCATCAATGGTCAGCTCCACGGTGCCGCGCGTCACCAACCCGCACTCCTCGCCTTCGCTGTGAACAATGGGCTCTTCACCCGAGTCTGCGCCCGGCGCGTACTGCTCGCGAAGAAAACGCATCTGGCGGCTCGGCAGGGTTGCGCCGACCAGCAGCAGGCGAACACCGTTACGCCCCAGGTCAGGCTGGTCACCGGCGCGGAATACATACTGATCCTGCCCCGGTGGCTGATCGAAGGTGAAGAAATCCGCAAGCGTCATGGGGATGCCTTCAAGCAGCTTCTTCAACGAGCTGATAGAGGGGCTGACACGATTTTGCTCAATCAGGGAAATCGTGGCATTGGTCACACCACTGCGTCTGGCGAGTTCACGTTGTGACAGCTTGTAGCTTTCACGCACCAGTTTGAGTCGTGCTCCCGTATCCATAATGGCCTTGTGCGAAAGATATCCGATGAGTGAAGCAAAGCCCAGGTGGAATGGATTGTCCATCGCCCAAGGCCGCAAAGCCGGATATTAAATCACGTTTGTCAGCAACACTCAGCAGCTCATCGCACTACCTGCCCTGACGGTTCCGGGCATACGCCAGGCAGGCTTCACGGAATGCCGTGAACAGGCTCAGCGACACAGGGTTGTTCATGAACTCCCACTCCGGGTGCCACTGCACGCCCAGCACAAAGCCTGGCGCACCGGGCAGGGAAACCGCTTCCACCAGACCGTCGGGTGCCAGTGCTTCCGCGCGCAGATCCGATGCCAGACGATCGATTCCCTGACTGTGCAGGCTATTGACCTCGAACCCCGGCGCAAGCCCGAGCGCCTCCAGCAACCCGCCAGATTGCACCTGCACCGGGTGTTGCGGCGCGTACTGCACGGCCAGCACATCGCTTTGCGGCTCACGGTGATCCAGATAACCGGGCAATTCCTGGACCCGCTGATGCAGGCTGCCGCCCAGTGCAACATTCAGCTCCTGAAAACCACGGCAGATGCATAACACCGGCACACCCTGGGCGATGGCGGCCCTGAGCAGCGGTAATGTCGTGCGATCCCGAAACACGTCGTGGGCAGTGCCTTCCACGCTCGCCGGGCCGTTGTAATGATGCGGCTCGACATTGGACGGCGAGCCGGTAAACAGCAAACCGTCCAGTGAGGCCAGCAACTGCGCAGGCTCGGTGGGCACGTCGAGCGCGGGCAGAATGACCGGGACACCCGCAAACGCCGCCGCTTCGACATATTTATCGCCTGCGGTATGGGAGGAATACTTGCCCAACTGCTGACGGCAGGCAGTAACGCCGATCAAGGGAGGTCGTGACATACGTTGAGTCCTTGTAAATCTGGTGAGCCAGCACGTCGATATGACGCTATCCAGCCGGGATAAAACCAGTCTAGGATAGTCATCTACGCAACAAACATAGGCATTCAGGCAAAGGAACAATGCAGCGATGCAATATGAAATCACCCATGCCGATCTTTCTCTGGTATTGGCGCTGGTACGCGGCCGGACCCTGGCGCGTGCTGCAGATCTGCTGCACGTTGATATTTCGACAGTGTTCCGCTCGATCCGACGTCTGGAGTCAGCCCTCGGTGCTGCGCTGTTTGAAAAGAACCGACGCGGCTACATTCCGACGGATACTGCCCAGGCCATGGCCGAGCAGGCGGAACACGCCGAACAGGCACTCGCCGCTGCCCGTATCGCCTTGCAGCAAGGCGAACAGGTGGTCAGCGGTACGGTACGCCTGACGTGCACCGACGCGGTCTTGCACAGCCTGCTGTTACCAACGCTCGCGGACTTCATGCCGCAGTACCCTGCCCTCACGCTGGAACTGGCCACCTCCAACGCGTTTGCCAACCTCAGCCGTCGTGATGCCGACATCGCATTGCGCCTGACCAATACCCCGCCCGAACACCTGATCGGACGATGCCTGGGCAGCGCGGACTACTTCATCTGTGGCCGCCCCGAATACCGCGATGCGCTGACACACAACCCTGCCTCCATTCCCTGGATCAGCCCGGACGACTCGATGCCCGACCACCCTTCGGTGATCTGGCGTAAACAGGCATTCCCGGCGGTGAGCCCACGCTATCGCTGCAGCAACATGTCGGCGGTCTCTCAGTTGGTCGCTGCCGGTCTGGGCGTGGCGGCCTTGACCGATTTCACGATTCAGGGCCTTGGCTCAGTGGAAAGGTTGAGTGAACCACTGCAAGGGTGCAGCACCGATCTGTGGCTACTGACGCGTCCCGACTGCCGGGCATTGCGCTCTGTGCAGACCCTTCTGGAAGCACTCGCCCCCCGTCTGCGAGCAGTATTGCTGGCGTCCAGATCCACCTGATGGTCAGTCTGTGGATCCATTAAATAATAGTTAATTAAATTAATCATTGGATTAATCTTGATCCTGTGGCATTAATAATCACGAGGAAAACAACATGATTCATTCTGTGGATCCATAAGACCAATAATCGAACCGTGGAGAACCGTCATGCACCCGAAGAATGCGTGGTACGTCGCCTGTACAGCAGATGAAGTCGCCGACAAGCCTCTGGGTCGGCAAATCTGCAACGAAAAGATGGTCTTCTTTCGCGACCAGAACCAGCAGGTTGTCGCCGTAGAAGATTTCTGCCCGCACCGCGGTGCCCCGCTGTCGCTGGGTTATGTCGAGAACGGCCAACTGGTATGCGGTTATCACGGGCTGGTGATGGGCGGCGATGGCAAGACCGCCGCGATGCCCGGCCAGCGTGTTCGAGGCTTCCCCTGCAACAAGACCTTCGCCGCGGTCGAGCGCTACGGCTTCATATGGGTCTGGCCTGGCGACCGGGAAAAGGCCGATCCGGCGCTCATCCATCATCTGGAGTGGGCGGTCAGCGACGAATGGGCCTACGGTGGCGGCCTGTTTCATATTCAGTGCGACTATCGCCTGATGATCGACAACCTGATGGACCTCACCCACGAAACCTACGTGCATGCGTCGAGCATCGGTCAGAAGGAAATCGACGAAGCGGCACCTGTCACGACGGTCGAGGGCGAGGAAGTCATTACCGCACGCCACATGGAAAACATCATGCCGCCGCCGTTCTGGCAGATGGCGCTGCGTGGCAACAACCTGGCCGATGACGTGCCAGTCGATCGCTGGCAGATCTGCCGCTTCACCCCGCCCAGCCATGTACTGATCGAGGTAGGCGTAGCCCACGCGGGCAAAGGTGGCTATCACGCGCCCCACGAGTTCAAGGCATCGAGCATCGTTGTCGACTTCATCACGCCGGAGACCGACACCTCGATCTGGTACTTCTGGGGCATGGCGCGCAACTTCAACCCGGCTGACGAACAGCTGACGGCCACCATCCGCGAGGGTCAGCGCAAGATCTTCAGCGAGGACCTGGAAATGCTTGAGCGCCAGCAACAGAACCTGCTTCAGCACCCGCAACGCAATCTGCTCAAGCTCAACATCGACGCCGGCGGTGTGCAGTCGCGCAAGATTCTGGAACGCCTGATTGCTGCCGAACGGGCCAGCACGGCTGAACAGATTCCCGTAATGGCCACTAAGTGACTGCCTGCTGCCAGCCCGAATGCGTTGAAAACAATCAGAAGTGACCCTTGCTGCGGTCACCCGAGGACATACCATGATCGACGTGACCGTGTTATCACGTAACGATGAAGCGCTGGATATCTGCAGTTTCGAGCTGGTGCGAGCCGATGGCGAGCTGCTGCCGCCCTTCACGGCAGGCGCGCACATCGACGTGCACTTGCCTGACGGGCTGATCCGCCAGTATTCGCTGTGCAACGCACCGAACGAGCGTCATCGCTATCTGATTGGCGTCCTCAACGATCCGGCTTCACGCGGCGGGTCGCGCAGCCTGCATGAGCAGATTCAGTCAGGCGCGCACTTGCGCATCAGCGAGCCACGCAACCTGTTTCCCCTGGCCGGGAACAGCCGTCGCACGCTTCTGTTTGGCGGCGGCATCGGCATCACACCCATTCTGTGCATGGCTGAACAACTTGCGCTGGACGGTGCCGATTTCGAGCTGCACTACTGTGTTCGTTCCGTCGAGCGCGGCGCCTTTATCGAGCGCCTCAAGCACTCGCCGTTTGCCGACCGGGTCACACTGCACCTTGACGAACAGCCCGATACCGCGCTGGATGCCGCCAATGTGCTCGCCCAGCCCCATCCCGATACCCATTTGTATGTGTGCGGACCGGGTGGCTTCATGCAACACATCCTCGACAGCGCCCGTGCTGCCGGCTGGCTTGAAGACAATCTGCACCGGGAGTACTTTTCCGCAGCGCCGGTGGACACCAGCAACGACGGCAGCTTTTCCATCGAGATCGCCAGCACCGGTCAGGTGATTGCCGTTCCTGCCAACAAGACGGTCGCTCAGGTGCTCGAAAGCCACGGCATCGATATTCCGCTTTCGTGCGAACAAGGTGTGTGTGGCACATGCCTGACGCGCGTCCTCAAGGGCATTCCGGATCATCGGGATTTGTTTCTGACTGAAGACGAGCAGGCGCTCAACGATCAGTTCACGCCATGCTGCTCACGCTCGAAAACCCCATTGCTGGTGCTCGACATCTGATCAGTTCGAGCGCTGGATGACCTTCATGCGCTCGTTCAAACCGGCACCGAAAATCTCCGCATAGCGCAGGGTAGCATTGGCATGCTCACGCATGATCGCCTCGGCACGAGCGCCCTGCCCGCTCACTAACGCATCTACCACCGCATGATGCTGCATGTGGGCGAAATTGAAGCGCCGGTATTCGCGAATCAGGTTATCGCGATCCACTGCCAGCGCCGTCACCGAGGCAAAAGGCAGATGGTCGTTGCGCGCCAACGCATCGGCAATTGCGCGGTTCCCGCTGCCTGCCACGATCACTCGATGCAGGCGCATGTTCATGTCGTGATAGACCTCAAGATCATCTTCAGTGACATAACCCTTTTCGAACAAGGCATCGCCCTGCACCAGGCAGGCTTCAAGCTCGTCCCGCGCCTCCTGCGTCAAGCCACGTTCGGCCATCTGCCGCGCCGCCAGCCCTTCCAGAACACCGCGCACGTCGACCGCACCGGCGATTTCCATCGGCGTGATCGAGCGCACCTGAAAACCGCGCCCGCCAAAGGGCACCAACAGGCCTTCCTGTTCCAGGGTGCGAAACGCCATACGCACCGGCATGCGCGACACGCCGAACAGCTCGGCGGTCGGCACTTCCATCAAGCGCTCGCCGGCCGCCAGCTCGCCTGACGCAATCATCCTGCGCAACGCAACAAGAATGGTCTGCCCGGGTTTGCTCATTGACAGGATTCCGTGGAGATCGAAAAACGCATCTTACTCCACGTACACAGGGGAATGGTTCAAGCGCAGTCGATCAGATCCGGCACGAGGCTGCATAACCGAAGGTGCGCTCTTCATCCGGCGTTTCGATCCACACCAGGGTTTGTTCAAAACTGATCGGTGGACTGTAGAAATAACCCTGCACCATCGTGCACCCAAGGCTGGTCAGTGCATTCAGCTCATCCTGCGTCTCGACGCCTTCAATCACGCAGCCAAGAGACATGTCCAGACTCAAGGCAACCAGCGATTTCACGATCTTGTAGCTCGCCGGATTGTCATGCACACCGGTTACAAAACTGCGGTCAATCTTCAGCTTGGTCAGCGCCAGCGCGTGCAACTGACTGAGGCTGGAGTACCCGGTGCCGAAATCATCCAGCGAGATACCGCAACCCAGTTGCCGGAACTGCGCAATGGCCTGCTGTACCTGGGCAATGTCCTGCATGACCGCCGTTTCGGTGATTTCCAGATCGAGCCGTGAGGCATCGAAACCGCTGTTTTCGATGATCTCGACAATGGTACTGACACTTTCCCAGGTCGCGCAGTCGTGCGCCGACAGGTTGAACGACAGTCTGATGGGCGCCGGCCATGACAAGGCCCTCTTCAATGCATGAGTCAACAAGGGTGCGGTGAGCTTGTTGATCATGCCGATTCGCTCGGCAATCGGAATGAAATGCGCAGGCGATACCGAGCCCAGTTCCGGACTTTTCCAGCGGGCCAGAGCCTCGAAAGCCACCGTTTCGCGTGTGCAGCTTTCAATGATCGGCTGAAACAGCACGTAGAACTCGGTCTCCAGATTGGCACGCCGCAATGCCTGCTCGGTTACGCCATCGGCGTGCAACTGCTCGCGGTGGCTGGCGGAGAACAGGCAGGTAGTTCCGGGGTTATGGTCTTTGCCCTGATAAAGCGCGTAGTCGGCAAACTCGAACAGTTGGGTGGCATTGTCTGCAGTGGCCGGAAACGTAGCGAAGCCCAAAGTTGCGCCAATCTGGATGGGCATGTCCGACAGCTCGAAGCTTTCATGCATCAGTTCACACAGGTGTTTACCAAACGCCAGCAATGCATCGTTGCTGATATCACCCTTGATAACCAGAGCGAACTCGTCACCGCCCAGTCGCGACACATGCACTGTATCGCTGGAGGCACTGGTCAAACGTTCGGCTACCAGCATCAGCAGACGGTCGCCGGTACGATGCCCATAAAGGTCATTGACTGGCTTGAACCCGTCCAGATCCAGCACGCCGACCGCCAACCCGGTGCGCTGCGCCAGCGCCTCCTGCATGGCCGTGTCCAGTGTCTGAAAGAACTGTCGGCGGTTGGGCAGCCCCGTCAAACTGTCCTGATTGGCCAGCAGAAGGTTCTCATTGCTCAGTTGCTCGGTTCTTATCTGCACATTCACCAGGCTGGTGAAATCGCGGTATTGATACTGAAGAATGATCAGCATGCCAATCGACACCAGCACGATGTTCACTGCTGTGGCGATGAAAGTAATGTTGTGCGTCGACGCGAAAAAAATAACAAACGCAGTGTTGACCACAACTGCAGTGGTCAACGCCGCAGGCCGCAAGTGCATCATGCAGAAGATGCAGACAATCACGGTGATGCCCATGAAAAATGCCACGTGCGCTTGGGCATAGGCATCGCCATAGGGATAAAGCGACAGCGACCAGGCGGCGAAACCGGCAGCGATCACGCCTGCCAGTCCGTTGGTCCCGCGCAGCGTCGCCAGAATGGTGGTTGGCGCGGGTGGCGGCCGGTTTACCGTGAGCAGCCACTTGCGCGCACGAATAGCGCAAACAATAGTGAGCAGCGCCGGAACCAGCAGGGTCAGCCACATCGGAGCAGTTGCCCAATGGGTGAATGCCAACGCCCAGGTGTTGACCAGCAGCACGAAATACATCAATGGCAGCTGTCGGGACAACGCAACGTATTGGGCCTGCAACAGCCTGGGATTATCAGCGGGTACAGACATCACGGTGCGCAAGGCACTCACTAGTTTTTTCAGCATCGCAAGGCTTCTCTGTCACTACAGTCAAAGCGCACGTGGCTTGCTGCTCATCATGTGAGCCAATTAATGATCGGCCCACTTGTCATGCTCTCGGCAGGTGTGATTAATTCTTTACGGTAAAACCGATCCATGCGTCGGTTTAATGGAAATAAACAGGCGATACCCTTTTCGAGCAGGTGCTCGGGTATATCTAAAACGCTTGCAACCCCCCTCTTTTCAATCGTCCCCTATGGGCAGGGAGCATTACCATGAACAGGAAAGTCATTATCGATACGGACATGGGCTGGGACGACGTACTGTCCATCGCCTACCTGATGAAAAGGCCGGACATCGACATCGTCGGTATCACGGTCACTGGATGTGGCGAAACGGATCTCGGCTGGGGCGTCATCATCGCGCAGCATTTACTGGGCATTGGCAACCGTCTCAGTACTGTTGTGGCAAAAGGCACCGATAAGCCACTTGAGTACGACAACCGGTTTCCACAACCATTCAAAAACGATATGAATGACATCATGGGCCTTCTGGGAACGCTCAATCCGGCTGCCTTGCCGGCGTTATCAAACCTTCCCGCGTGGGAGTTCATGTATCAGGCCGTTAAGAACAGCCAGGATAAAATCACTGTTCTTTCGCTGGGTGGCTTTACCAACATTGCGAAGATGCTCTCACTGAGTAACCAACCCGCAGACTTCCAGATGATCGAGCAGATCGTCGCCATGGCTGGGGCTGTCTATGTTGACGGTAACGTCGCCGCCTTGAACGACGCTCAAAAGGAATGGAATCAGGGTGAGGCCTACAGCAGTAACCACTACGCAGAATGGAATGTGTTCGTCGACCCTGTCGCGGCCGATACCGTTTTTCAGTCGAGCCTGCCATTGACCTTGGTCCCGCTGGACCTCTGCAACCAGGTCATTCTCGACGCGAGCTACTCGCAAAAAATTACGGCGAGCGACCCTGTCGCCTTGCTGGTCAAGCAAGTGCTTCAAACCAAATCAGGCACGCACGCCGAAGGTTATCCGGTACCGATATTCGATCCGCTGGCAACGATGCTGATGGCAGGCGGTATTGAAGCGACGAAAATTGATGAGCAGTTTCTGTCCGTCAACACGAGCATTACACCGCAGGACAATCACTGCGGACAGATACAACTACAAGGCAGCGGTTCGCGAACCATCACCTCCGTGCTGGGTGTGTCGCAGTTCGCGTTCAGCGCGAATTTTGCTCAGGTCATCAACAACCGGACATGAACCAGGCGCGACCTAGACTCAGTTCGCCGCCACCTGAGCCCTATCGGCTTGCATGACCAGCGCTTTGAGCGATGCATCGAATTGTTTCAGCGCATTGACCTGCAGCTCGCGCTGCTGGTCAATCTGTGCGGCAATTTCTGGAGCAGCTTTGCCCTGCACCCAGACCGAGGTCATCTCCTTGACCACCTCACCTTCTGCCTTGCCGATGTATTGCAGATTGGTGTCATAAAACCGGGCCATGAACCGCGCTTCGACCTGACTATTGCGCTTGCTTACCAGGCGGTTATAGGTGTCAAGCATCACCACCACGTCGGGGCGCGCTTTCATCAGCGCGTCGAGGTTGTCGTAAACGGTCACCGAAGCGAACTCTTTCTGCAATGAGCCCACCAGCCAGTCGGTTGCGAGTTTCGGGTCCGAACTGCTGATGAATGCATTGCGGATGCGCGAATCGAGCGCGCCGTTCTGTCCGCTCCTGAGTGCTACCGAGTGATAGTTGTTCAGGTACTGGAGGTTACTGACGGTGTTTTCGCTATACAACACGCCCACTGACTGAGTGTGTTGCAGACTGGAGGCGCTGTCGGCCACCGGCATGAAATGGCAAGACTGTTCGGAGACCGTAGAGACTGACGAGACGGCAGCATTGGCTGGCGCAGTGAGCATCATGCTGGTGCTTAGCACAGCAGCAAACGTCAACAGGTTAAACATTCTCATCGCGTCGTCTCCCTTTGGAGCAGGTGGCTATGGCGCCATCCTCCTCCTTTGCCGGAAAAACAGAACTTGCCTTGCTTGATGATGACTATCGACTGAATGAATGATAGTTGATGCCAACGCACTGCAAGGTTTTTCGCGTCAATTTTCATCCGCCCTGACAGCCGCGCGAATGGCCTTGAGCAGCATCCGGGACGCCGGATTGTCATTATCGGCACGCCAGACCAGATGCAACTCGCTCTGCACGCCCTCGCCCAGATCAATGTCACGAAAAACGACGTCCTTGAACACCACATTGGTCGCACAGCGCGGTACCAGTGCCAGGCCCATACCGGCGTTGACCAGCGCCAGAATAGTCAGTGACGACCCAAGCCATTGGACATATTCCGGGGCAACTCGTGCGGAACGAAACATACCAGTCAGCAGTTCGTTGAACGGTGGGTACGCCGAGTGCGAATACATCAGAAATGGCGCGCCCTCCAGATCAGCCACCGTAACTGAATCAGCGTGAGCCAGCCGATGATTGCCCGGCACCGCCAGCACGAATGGCTCTCGCACCAGGCATTCGCTCTCGTAGCCCGGCTGAAACAGCGGCGCTCGCACGATACCCAGATCAATGCGTCGCGCCCTGAGTGCTTCGTGCTGCTGATAGGTGTTCATTTCAGTCAGGGAAATCTTCACCTGTGGCTGCTTCAGCCGCGCCTCGGCGATCACTCGGGGCAGAAATTCGTACACCGCGCTGCCGACAAAACTGATGGTCACCGAACCAATATCGCCTTCGGCAAAGCGCCGCGCGGAGATGGCTGCCTGCTGCGCACGCTCCAGCAAGGTCTGCGCTTCAATGAAGAACGCCCTGCCCGCTGCGGTCAGGGCCACACTGCGGGTGCTGCGCGTGAACAGCTCGACACCGAGATTGTGCTCGAGTATCTGGATTTGCCGGCTCAGCGGCGGCTGGGTCATGTTGAGCCGTTCGGCGGCGCGCCGGAAATTGAGTTCCGTGGCCACCGTGGTGAAGCAGCGCAGCTGAGAAAGCTCGAACATTGATCCACTCCCGGTATCAATCAAGTCACTAACTGGATTGGACGGGAATAATACACCCCCTCATGATCGACTCATCCCCAAAAAAACAATGAATGGGAGTCGCCTCTTGAATACCGTCTCTGGCACTACGGACCCCACGGTGCTTGCCCGTGCGGCCTCCAAGGTGAAACGCCACGTGTTGCCGCTGTTTGTGGTGATGTTCATCGTCAATTACATAGACCGGGTCAATATCGGTTTTGTACGCAGCCATCTGGAAACCGATCTGGGCATCGGTGCGGCGGCCTACGGGCTGGGCGCCGGATTGTTTTTTGTCGGCTACGCACTGTTCGAAGTGCCTTCCAATATGCTGCTGCAGCGCTACGGTGCCCGTGCCTGGCTGACCCGCATCATGTTCACCTGGGGCGCGGCCGCGATGGCCATGGCGTTCGTTCAGGGTGAAACCAGTTTCTACGTGCTGCGTTTCATTCTGGGTGCCGCCGAAGCTGGCTTCTTTCCCGGCATCATCTATTACTTCACCCAATGGTTGCCTTCCAGCGATCGCGGCAAGGCCATGGCGCTGTTTCTCAGTGGCTCGGCAATCGCTTCGGTAATTTCCGGCCCGGTATCCGGCGCGCTGCTGGGCATCGAAGGCCTGAGTCTGCACGGCTGGCAGTGGATGTTCCTGATCGAGGGTTTCGCGTCCATAGTGCTGTGCGGATTCGTCTGGTTCTGGCTGCAATCACACCCGCATGAAGCCACTTGGCTGAGCGACGAAGAAAAAGCCGCACTCAGCACCGCCATAGCCGAAGAGCAACGTCTGCGCGAAGCAACTCAGACCGTCAGGCCGTCGGTATTCCGCTTGCTGGCGGACCGGCAGATTCTGCTGTTCTGCTTCATCTACTTTTCGGTGGCGCTGACCATTTACGGCGCTACCTTCTGGCTGCCAAGCATGATCCGCAAGATGGGCAGTTTCAGCGACTTTGAGGTCGGCCTGTTCAACTCGGTGCCGTGGATCATCTCCATTGTGGCCATGTACGGCTTTGCCGCACTGGCGGCACGCTTCAAGCACCAACAGGCCTGGGTCGCTGTGACGCTGGTGATCGCCGCCGTCGGCATGTTCATGTCCACCATTGGTGGTCCGGTGTTTGCTTTTGTCGCCATCTGTTTCGCAGCAATCGGTTTCAAGGCCGCATCGGCATTGTTCTGGCCGATCCCTCAGGGCTATCTGGACGCGCGCATTGCCGCAGCGGTCATTGCGCTGATCAACTCCATCGGCAACCTCGGCGGCTTCGTCGCGCCCACTACGTTCGGTTTTCTGGAGCAGACCACCGGTTCGATTCAGGGTGGTCTTTATGGGCTGGCTGCCACCTCGTTACTGGCTGCCGTCGTGATTTTCTTTGCTCGCACCACCCCGCGTGGGGATCTGCGCCGCCCGTCCAGAGATGAGCCAGCCACACCGCACCGCGCCGTCGTGCCTGGTACCCCTTCCAGCCTCAAACCCTGATCACCGGGAGACCGCCCTTTGAAAATCATACGTGTGACCGTAACCCCAATCGCCTTTCGCGATCCGCCGCTGCTCAACGCCAGCGGTATCCATGAACCTTTCGCCCTGCGCTCAATCATCGAAGTGGAAAGCGACAACGGTTACATCGGCCTCGGCGAAAGCTATGGCGACGCCCCGGCGCTGGCCATTCAGCAACAGGTGCAGAACCAGTTGATCGGGCTCGACCCGTTCAACCTCAATCAACTGCGCAGCATCGTTCAGGCGACGGTTGCGGCACACAAACCTGCCAGCCTCGCCGGTGCTGAACTGGCACCGGGTTCGCACGCCAGCAAAGCGGTAAGCAACGCTTATTCAGCATTCGAGGTGGCGTTTCTGGACCTGCAGGCACGTTCCATGAACCTGCCGTTGGTGGACCTGCTCGGCGGTGCCATTCGTGACCAGATACCCTTCAGCGCCTACCTGTTCTTCAAGTACGCGCAGCATGCCGATGCGCCTTACGCGCCCGACAGCTGGGGTGAAGCGCTCAGCGAAGAACAGATTGTCGCCCAGGCACGGCGCATGATCGAAGCCTATGGCTTCAAAAGCATCAAGCTCAAGGCCGGTGCGCTGGAGCCGGAACATGAGGTGTCCTGCATCAAGGCATTGAAAAAAGCCTTCCCCGGCTACCCGCTGCGTATCGACCCCAACGGCAACTGGTCGCTGGAAACCTCGATTCGCATGGCAGAGCTGCTGGGCGATGACCTGCAGTACTACGAAGACCCAACCCCTGGCCTGGAGGGCATGTCGGAATTGCACAAGCGCACCGGCCTGCCGCTGGCGACCAACATGGTCGTGACCGATTTCGATGAATTTCGACGCAGCGTGGCCCTCGACAGCGTGCAGATCGTACTCGCCGACCACCATTACTGGGGCGGCCTGCGCGACACCCAGGCGCTGGCGAAGATGTGCGACACCTTCGGCCTCGGTGTGTCGATGCACTCCAACTCGCATCTCGGGATCAGCCTCATGGCCATGGCCCACGTCGCTGCGTCCGTGCCCAATCTGGACTACGCCTGCGATACGCACTACCCGTGGCAGGAACCGGATGAGGAAGTCATCAAGGGCGGCAAGCTGCCGATTGTCGACGGCTGCGTCAGCATCACCCGCGCGCCGGGCCTGGGCCTTGAGCTGGATTACGACCAGCTTGGCAAGCTCAACGATCAGTACCACAGCTGTGGCATTCGTCAGCGCGATGACGTGAAGCAGATGCAGAAGTACCAACCGCAATGGAAGGCCGTAAAACCAAGGTATTGAGCACGTTTTGGCAGCGTCAGTCAGACCGTGGCGCAGAACTGGCCGGCGGGTAGATACTCGGCGCATCCTGCCGGGTGCGACCACGGATCAAGGCTTCGGGGTTGCGGCTTATATAATCGGTCAGGACCCGCACCGAGCGGGCCGTACGTTGAACCTCGTCCATCGTCCGGCTGACCTGCTGGCGTACCGGCGAGTCTTCTGCAAGGGCCGCCCCGGCTATCTCCATCGTGCTTCGGGACTGCCCCAGAACAGTGTGAAGTTCGGGCATCACGTCTGCGTTGAACAGCTTGAACGTCTTGTGCGCTTCGTCAAGGCTGCCATTCAGATTGCCGGCGATCTCCTGCATCGGCAATTTGCTGACCTTTTCAACGATCAGCTGTACCTGCTCCTGCATTTTCTCCAACTCTCCCGGTACGGTGGGGATTATCAGCGGCCGCGCGTTGACATCGAATTGAACCGGCGCAGCGTTGGCAAAGAACCCCAGAGAAATATAAAGCTGGCCGGTCAGCAGACTCGCACTGCGAGGCTGTGCGCGCAGGCCCTGTTTGACGAAGTCGGCGATCAACTGCGCGGTACGCGAATCGTCGGGTGTGCCCAATGTCTCTACGATCTTTTCGTTGGCCTGCCCAAGGCGGTCCGGGTAGATAACCGCCCCTACAATGCTTGAAAAAGATTTGCTGGCCGCATCGTAGTCAAGATCGACGGAGACCACTCGCCCCAGATTTATGCCCATGAACTCGACGGGCGAATTGACTTCAAGTCCACGCAAGGACTGCTTGAACATCATGCGGATATAACCCGGCTCGCCATCGGGCGGTGACAGCGCCTTTTGCTGATCTTCGAACAGCTTGAAACGTGCATGCTCTGCAGCCCTTGGCGCGCTCGAACCGTATCCCGGCTCAACGAAGGCCACACCTCCGGCCAGTAACGTCGAAACCGATTCAGTCTTTATCTTCAGCCCATCGGCATCAACCGTCAGACCAATACCGCTGGCGTTCCAGAACCGTGTATCGGTGGTCACAAACCGGTCGTTGGGTGCATTGATGAAAATTTCCGCATCCACACCTTTGCCATCCTCGGACAAATGACAGGCAACCACTTGACCGACTTGAATGCGCCGATAATAGACGGGAGAACCGACATCGAGTGAGCCCATGTCCTCGGCGTGCAGGGTAAAACGTGTGCCTTTTGCGCCAAACGTAAGGGGTGGTGGGCTTTCCTGACCAATAAAGTGTTTTTTCGGGTGCTCGGACGTCCCGCTGTCTGCCGCGATAAACGGCCCGGAAAGCAGGGTATCCACGCCGGAAACGCCCTTGGCCCCGATACGCGGGCGCACCACCCAGAACATGGAGTCCTCGGCAGTGAAGGCACTGGCGTCGGCATTCAGATCCACTGTCGCCACAACACCCGTACGGTCTTTGCTGAGGGCGACGGCCGACACCTCGCCGATCACGACATTTTTGACCTTGACCCTGGTCTTATGCGCTTCAAGCCCTTCGGCGCTTTGAAAACTGATGAAGATTCTCGGCCCTTTCGACAGTGAACTGCTGATCAACAGCGATACGCATACCAGAGCAGCAATCACCGGAATCAGCCATACCGGCGAGGCACCGAATCGCCTTTTTCCAGTGATTGAAGCGCCAATTGTCGATGCAGAAACGGAACCTGAGCGATCAGACATTTTTTCCTCTGAGGCGCCCACACGGGGTCATGCCGACGGTTAATACTGTCGGCAGAACTCTGAACGTCGACTATCAATAAACCCTCAAGGAAATATCAAGATTTGATCAAGGCAGCGGGTCGAACTTCAATTCGCTGAGGCTTTGCACCTTGTCTTCACGAACCATTTTGTATTCGGTATTCGGGCCGATCCACTGCGCCCAGATCGCGTCGATTTCACCTGCTGCTTCCATCGCACGCAGCGATTCGTTGACCTTGGCCAGAAATGCCGGCTCGCCCTGACGCATACCGGCACCGATAGGCTCCAGCGCCATCGGCTCCTTGGCGATTGCCAGCTCCACACCACTGGCCTTGGCCTGCCCGACCAGCTTGATCGCGGTCATGGTGTTTGTCACCAGGCCCACCACCTTGTTCTGTTGCAGCGCCATGTAGGCAGAACCGGTGTCCTGGAAGGTCACAGGCGTGGCATCAGCCAGCCGAATCGACT
Organism: Pseudomonas syringae group sp. J248-6; assembly: GCF_032586995.1. Classification (NCBI taxonomy): domain Bacteria; kingdom Pseudomonadati; phylum Pseudomonadota; class Gammaproteobacteria; order Pseudomonadales; family Pseudomonadaceae; genus Pseudomonas; species Pseudomonas syringae group sp. J248-6. Next base: position 239,047 of record NZ_JAWHOP010000001.1, read on the forward strand.
GTTCGGACGTAGAGCCTTTGGTCGAGCTGATGCGTTTGCCTTTGAAAAAGGATTTCGGTTGATCGGCATTGGCGGCGCGCACTACCAGCGTTTCCTTGGCGATGTAGTACGGATCGCTGAACTGGATCTGGTCGGCGCGGCTCTTGGTGTAGGCCAGGTTGGCAAAAATCACGTCAACGCGGCCCATTTTGACTTCAGGAATGCGCGCTTCGACCGACAGCGGCTTGAGCTCCAGCTCGACGCCCATATGTTTGGCCAGCGCCTTGCAGAGGTCGACGTCCATGCCTACCAGTTCACGGGTTTTCGGGTCCGGTGCCGAAAACGGCGGGACGTCAGCATAGACGCCGCAACTCAGGCTTTTCTTGCTCATCACATCACTGAGCTGATCAGCGTGAGCAACCGAAACAGCCAATGGCGACAATGCCAGTGCAACCAGCAAAGACTTCATACGCATGGTGAGACTCCTGGAAATAAATGGAGGGATTGCTGAAACAGGGGCCTGTGCTCAATGGCTGCGCAGGTCGGAAATGAAGCGTTGGGCACGCGGGTGGTCCGGCTGCTGAAAGAAAGCCTCAGGACTGGATTTTTCAAGGATCTGCCCCGCATCCATGAACCAGATGGTGTCGGCCACTTCACGGGCAAAATTCATCTCGTGGGTGACGCACATCATGGTCATGCCCTCTTTGGCCAGGCCTTTCATGACGCTGAGCACCTCGCCGACCATTTCCGGGTCGAGAGCGCTGGTGGGCTCGTCAAAGAGCATCACGGGCGGTTCCATGGCCAGCGCCCGGGCAATCGCCACGCGCTGCTGCTGGCCGCCGGACAACTGCGCCGGGTAAGCGCCGGCCTTGTGTGCCAGCCCCACCCGATCCAGCAGTTCCATGGCCCTGGCGCGAGCCTCACTGTTTTTCAGGCCGCGCACTTTGGTCGGGGTCAGGATGATGTTGTCTAGCACCGACAGATGCGGGAACAGATTGAAGCTCTGGAATACAAAACCCACCCGACTGCGCAAACGATTGACGTTGGCGTCGGTGCCGTTCACGTCGTGGCCGTCAAACAGAATCTGGCCCTGCTGAACATCTTCAAGACGGTTGACGGTGCGGATCAGTGTCGACTTGCCCGAGCCCGAGGGCCCGCACAGCACCACCACTTCGCCGCGCTGCACTTCAGCGGTGATATCGGTCAGGGCCTGGTACTCGCCATACCACTTATTGATCTTGGAAAACATGATCATCGGATGCATTGGGCAACCCTCAATTGTCGGTAGTCAAAGGCCGGGGAACAGGTGCAGGCGACACGCTGCCCTCCCGTTTGCGGGCAATCCGCCGTTCCACCACTGCGGCCAGCCGGGTCAGGCCGTAGCACAGCACGTAGTAGGTGATCGCCAGAATGAAGAACACCTGAAACGGCTTGGTCAGCAGCTGGTTGTTGATCTGATTGGCGGCGAAGGTCACTTCCTGGACGTTGATCACGTAGCCCAGCGACGTTTCCTTGATGATCGAAATGAACTGGCTGATCAGGCTTGGCAATGCGTTGTACAGCGCTTGCGGCAGAATCACCCAGACCGTGGTGCGCATGTAGCCCATGCCCAGCGCGCGTGACGCTTCGTACTGACCAGCCGGCAGCGCCTGAATGGCACCGCGGATGATTTCGCACAGGTAGGCGCTCTGATAGACCACCAGCGTGCAGAGCATGGTGGTGAAGCCGGTGATGTTATGACCGATCAGCAGCGGGACCAGGAAGTAAGTCCAGAAAATCACCATCAGCAGCGGAATGCCGCGCATCACATAGACCCAGACCGTGGCCGGGTAACGCAGCCAGCGCCACGGCGAGACCCGTGCCAGCGACAGTAGCAGCCCTAGCGGGAACGCCAGCAAAAGCGCCAGCGCAGCCAGAGTCAGCGTTGAAACCAGCCCGCCCATCGGGCCGTGAGGGTATTGGCCGACCAGCAGCAAGGTCCAGTTATCGCGAACAATCGTGAACACATCGAACATCGCCGCCTACCTCGCCATGGCTTTGCTGAAATGCCGGGCCAGCAACGCACCCAGGCCCATCAGCATCAGTGAAATGGCCAGGTAGACCACGGTTGCGACCAGATACGCCTCGAAGGTGCGAAAGGTGTAGTTCTCGACCTCGCGAGTGGCATAGGTCAGCTCGACGACGCCGATGGCCATGACCAGGCTGGTGTTCTTGAACAGCAGCACCGTGTGATTGATCAATGACGGCAGGCAGTTGCGAACGCCTTGCGGCAGGATCACGTAACGCATCGAACGCACATAACCCAGGCCCAATGCGCGCGATGCTTCGACTTGCCCGGCCGGAATGGCGCGCAAGCCGCTGCGGATGTCCTCACTGAAGTAAGCCGCCTGGCACAGCCCCAGCGCGATCACCGAAAAAAGGTACTCGGTGCTGTAGTTGGCCAGCCAGAGCTGCGTGTTTTCGGACAGCAGCGTGGGAATGCCGAAATACCAGAGCATCAGTTGCACCAGCGTCGGCACATTGCGGTGATAGGACACATAACCCGCCACCAGGCGCTCGGCGTACTTGTTGCCGGTCAGGCGAATCGACACCAGCAGCAAGGCCACCGCCATGGCCATGCACCAGGCAACAAACGCCAGTTGCAGGGTTGTCTCTATGCCCTTGACGATCAGCTCGGCGTACTCGCCCTGCAGGATCGCTGAAAGATCGAATTTACTCGTCATGGTTGTTCCCATAGACATTCAGCCAGGGCAGAAGCAAGGCACCAGGGGTACTGGTGCGGGTGTCGCGTGGCGGCTGGTGCCGCTCTCGTGATGGGTACAGCGCTTGCAGCGAGGCGCAGTCTCAGCCTTCATAGTCCTGCGGGCGCGCGGTCGACAGCCCGCCGGGTACCTGTAGCGTAGGGGTGATTTCCATATGGCCGATGTTGACCGCGATGGGCGCAGCGATCACGTAGGCGATTGCATCGGCAATGTCCTTGGCCACAGGCAGCTCATAGCCCTCGATGAAGCGTTTGCGCACTTCCTCGGAATCGCCATGCACATGGGCAAAAATATCCGTGGCCACACGCCCCGGGCAGATTTCCGTCACCCGCACGCGCTTGCCGAACGCATCGATACGTAGCTGGCGAGAAAGCATGCTCACGGCAGCCTTGGTGGCGTGGTACGTCGAGTTGCCGCCGAAGTTGTAGGCGGCGGCAATCGAGCTGATGTTGATGATGTGCCCGCTGTCACGCTCGACCATACCCGGCAACGAAAGCCTGGCGATCTGCAATACCGCGCGCAGATTCACATCGACCAGCAGATCAATCCCTTCTGCGTCGGCCTTGAGCAGCGAACCGGGCCGGTCGACTCCGGCATTGTTGACCACAACATCGAACTGATGGGCCTGGAACAATGCGGTCAGACCGGCCAGATCAGTCACGTCGATAGCATGCGCGATGCAGCCGGTGCGCTGCGCCAGTGCCGCCAGCTTGTCTGCACTGCGCGCCAGCGCATGAACCTGCAGACCTTCGGCACACAGCCGTTCGACGACGGCTTCGCCAATGCCGGAAGAAGCGCCGGTCACCAGCGCAGTTTTGTAATCGGAAAAAGGCATGTCGGGGTTTCCTTGAATAAGCGTCGATCAGCCGCTTGGCTGTTAATGCTGATCGCCTTGTACTGGACTTTAACGAGCGTCATGGGCAGCGACCAAGACACAATGGTTTTGTGGCAATAAGCTGCGCTTATGACCCGAGCAGCTGTGAAACCGGGGTGATGACACCGCCCTGCTCTTCGATGCTCTGGCGAATGCTGCGCGCAAGCTCCACCGCCCCCGGCGTGTCGCCATGCAACAGGATTGATTGGGCATTGACCGCCACGCGCTTGCCGCCCAGGGTCGTAACCGTACCGTCCTGCAACAGTTGCGCAACCCTGGCGCGGACCTGCTGTGGGTCCTTGATCACCGCCCCGGCAATGCCACGCGGCACCAGCAGGCAGTTTTCGTCGTAGGCACGGTCGGCCAGAAACGTGGTCGCGACTCTCAGGCCGCACGCTTCGGCGGCCTGTTCGATGGCCGTGCTGCTGGATGAACTGATGATCATCTGCGCATCGAAACTGGCGACCGCCTTGGCCAGCGGCCTGGCCAGTTCGGCATCGGCCGCGGCCATATTACCCAGCGCGCCGTGGAAGCTCATGTGCGTCACGCGGTAACCGGCAGCGGCTGCAATGCCTGCCAGAGCGCCCAGCTGATACAACACCATGCTGCACAACTCGTTGAGTTCGATGTTCATTCTGCGCCGCCCGAACCCCTGCAGATCAGGAAAACCGACATGTGCGCCGAGATCGATGCCCAAGGCTTTGGCGCGGTGCACGGTGTTGTTCATGATCAATGGATCACCGGCATGAAAACCACAGGCCACGTTGGCCGAGGAGATCAGTTGCATCAGGGCCTCATCCTCACCCATGGTCCAGGGGCCGAAGCCCTCACCCAGATCGGCGTTCAGATCGATGCGCATCGTGTCACTCCTCCAGTTCTACCAGCGGCTGGCCGTAACCGACCCGTTCATGCTCGGCAGCCAGGAAACGCGTCACACGACCTGCCTGCTGGCTGCGCACCGGCAGATAAAGCAGGCCGATGCGCAACAGGCCCAGCAATTGCCCGGCTGCAACGGTGTCGCCGGGTTTTACGTAGCTGTTTTTTTCGTCGGGATGTCTCGATACAAAAACGCCGGGGTTATCCGCAGCTATTACAAGCGCAGTGGCTGGCGGCTGTTCGACTGCGACGTCCAGGTCAGCTCGCGATGCATGGCTATCCGCACGTATACCGCGTCGGATCAACAACTCGAACCCTGGTCCTTTCAGTTCAAGAACCGTGAGCCCGGCATCACGAATCCAGCCTGCCAGTTGGCGAATTTCATTGATGTTCATCAGCAATTTCCTTGCAGGCCGCGCAGCGCAAGCAAGCGCCGGGCGTCTTCGATGAAGGCGTGATTGGTGTCCAGTGCCTCGACGGCCTCCTTGTAACTGCATTGCACGAAGCGCACCTTGCTGCCAATGGGGGCCTGACCGAGACGCCACAGGTCGGCTTCGATAACCGTGGCAAACTTTGGATAGCCGCCGCTGGGCTGGGCATCGCGCATCTGCACTATCGGCTGGCCGCCGTGGGGCACCTGAATCACGCCAGGCACAATGCCGTGAGAGCGGATTTCCAGCGCCTCCCGTGGCAGCAAGGGCGTCCCCTCCATGCGGTAACCGTAGCGATTGCTTTGCGTGGTGATTTTCCATTCGCCGGCAAAAAATGTTTGTTGGGCTTCAACGCTGAAGCAGTCGAACTCGGCGGCAGGCAGTACGCGTATGGCCGGTAGCTCGTCGATAATCAACGGCAAGGCCGCCGCAGCAGATTGCAGACCAAAATCACCGGCGCGCGGTTGATTCGCCGCACCGGCAGGAATCAGATCGCCCTGCTGCAAGGCGCGGCCCTGCCAGCCGCCAAATGCACCGCGCAATTGCGTGCTGCGCGAGCCCAATACCTGCGGCACATCCACACCGCCCGCCAGGCATAAATAGGCGCGACTGCCCGTCGTTGGGTAACTCAGCTTCAACACCTGATTCTTGCGCGCCTGAGCGACCCAGTTACCCGGCAGTCGCTCGCCATCCAGCCGTGCAGAACAGGCAGCACCGGTGATAGCAAAAGTGCAGTCCTCGACAAAACGCACTTCGAACGGGAACAGTGGAATTTCGATGCCTGCCGCGTCTTCGTCGTTGCCCAACAACAAATTGCCGAGCCGCAACGACAGCGTATCCATTGCGCCGGAGGTGCCGACGCCGTAGCCCAGGCTGCCATGCCGGCCCAAGTCCTGGACCGTCGCCAGTGCGGTGGCGCTGATAACTTCGATCATCGAATGATCCTCTCGATACGCAAGCGCAGTTGATCGCCGGGCTGCAACAGCGCCGGAGGGTTCTGATCAGCGTCGAAAAACACCATTTCCGTGCGCCCTATCGTGTTCCAGCCACTGGGACCAGCCGAAGCGGAGATACCCGTCTGCACGCCGCCGATGGAAACCGAGCCGGCACCGATATCGAGTACCGGCACTTTGCGCCGAGGCGTCGCCAGACGCTGATCCATGCCGCCCAGATAGCAATAGCCGGGGTGGCTGCCCAAGGCATACACCGGGTAAAGCGGTTCGCAGTGCAGATTGGCGATGGTCTCGATGTCCAGTCCGGTATGGGCGATGACATCGGCCATGTGCGGTCCGCCGTCGCCGCCATACACCACCGGCAATTCGATGATCCGGCCTTGCAACGGCAGCGGCTGGCATTGCTCCCAGGCCTCCAGCAAGCGGGTTTTCAGCCCGGCGAGATCGCGTGGCGGCGCTACGAAGGTCAGCATCAGGTTGTTCATGCCCGGCACCGCTTCGCGCACCTGCGGCCAGTCTTTGCTCAGGCTGGCCAGTGCCCATATGCGTTGCTGCGCTGCCAGCTCAAGCTCGCCGGGTGCTTCGAACAGCAAGGCGGTGGTTCCCAGCAAAGTGATTCGTGGCGGCAACTGCTGGAGGGTCATGGCTGGCTCCTTGTCTGTAACCAGCGCTCCAGGTGGTGAATGTCCATGCCACCCTTGCAGAACACCGGGTCCTGCAAAATGTCGCGATGCAGCGCGATGTTGGTAGAGATTCCCTCAACGTGCATTTCGCTCAGCGCCAGGCGCATACGTGCCAAGGCCTCATCGCGACTGGCACCGTGGGTGATGACTTTCGCCACCATCGAATCGTAATAAGGCGGAACGCGATAACCGTGGCTCACATGCGAGTCGACCCGTACGCCAAGACCACCTGGAATCTCCCAGCGAGTAACCTGCCCCGGCGTCGGCATGAAGCTGCGTGGGTCCTCGGCGTTGATCCGGCATTCCAGCGAGTGGCCCGACACGCTGACGTCGGCCTGGCTGAAACTCAGGCGCTCGCCCATGGCCATGCGAATCTGCTGCTGAACGATGTCGATTCCGGAAGTCATTTCCGTGACCGGGTGCTCGACCTGTAGGCGAGTATTCATTTCGATGAAATAGAACTCGTCGTTTTCAAACAGGAATTCGAACGTGCCTACGCCCTGATAACCGATCTGCCGGCAGGCCAGTGCGCAACGTTCGCCCACTCCGGCCATGAGTGCCGGGGCGATGCCCGGTGCAGGCGCCTCTTCAAGCACCTTCTGATGTCGCCGCTGCATCGAGCAATCCCGCGAGCCGAGCCAGACGGCATTGCCATAGGCATCGCACAGCACCTGGATTTCGACATGGCGAGGCTGACCCAGAAACTTCTCGATATACAACTCGGGATTACCGAAGGCCCGGCGGGCTTCTTCGCTGGTCAGCGCAATTGCATCGAGCAATTGCTGCTCTTCCTGAACCACGCGCATGCCCCGTCCGCCGCCACCGCCAGCGGCCTTGACGATGACCGGGTAACCGATGTCACGGGCAATTTTCAGGATGCCTTGCGGATCGGCAGGCATGCTGGTGTCCGGGCCCGGTACGCACGGCACGCCGGCCTCACGCATTGCTCGCTTGGCCGCGACCTTGTCGCCCATCACCCGAATGCAGGCGGCACTGGGGCCGATGAAAGTCAGGCCAGCGTGTTCAATGCGCTCGGCGAACGCGGCGTTTTCAGACAGAAACCCGTAACCGGGATGGATAGCCTGAGCGCCGGTCAACTGCGCGGCGTAAAGCACGGCAGCCTGATTCAGATAACTCTGCCCCGGCGCGGCCGGACCTATGCACAGTGACTCATCGGCCTGCCGTACATAGCTGGCATCGCGATCCGCTTCGGAATAGACCGCCACCGTGCGCAGGCCCAGGCCTTTGCAGGCGCGCTGTATACGCAGGGCAATTTCGCCGCGGTTGGCGATCAACACTTTATCGAACATCAAAAACCCCTGATCTGTGAACCCGGAAGGCAGCCGCACGGCCACCCAAGACCTTCAACCGATGCTGAACAGCGCTTGTCCGGCCTGAACTTCTTCGCCATTGGCAACCAGAATGGCGGTCACTACCCCTGCGTTTTCAGCCGTCACCGGATGAAACATCTTCATGGCTTCAACCACTGCCAGGGTCTGCCCCACGTCGACTGACGTGCCGACTTCAACAAAGGGTGGCTGGTCGGGCGCCGGGGTCAGGTGCAAGACCCCGTACAGCGAGGCGCAGGCCTGTGCCGCTTGCGCATCGGTAGTTGCACTTGCCTGAGGGGAAGAAACAGCTTGGCTTGCAGGCGCTTTCAGCGACTTCGATGCAGAGAGACTGACGCCGCTGGCGGCCTGAACCGACTCACGCAGCAAACGCAACTGCGTATCGCCTTCACACAGGCTGAGTTCACTCAGGTCCGATTCGGCCATCAGGTCGATAAGTGCTTTGATACGTTCCGGTTTCATGCAAGAGCCCTTGCCTGGCAAAAGAAATGTGGCTGAGGGCAATGTAACGAGAGCGGTTTTCGACCGCCAAGACGGTTTGACTGTGGGGTGATAAGCACCCCTTATGACGCCGGGATTACTGTGTACGGCGATTGCCGCGCATCTCTGCGACCAGCTCCAGAAGGATGGCCTTGACCGCCTGGGCCGGAACCGAAAGCGGCAAGTGGCCTGACAGGCACAGGGCCAGCGGCGCTTCGATCTCGGGTTCGATGATCCGGCTCAGGTTGACCGCATGCGTATCGGCGAGCACCCGCGCAGCCGACTCGGGAAGAATGGTCGAGCCGAATCGATCCGCCACTGCGGCGGCCAGAGTCGTCGATGATTCGACTTCTGCCACCACCCGGGCACTGCGCTCGATGCGCACAAATGCCTCGTCCACCAGACGGCGGATGGTGTTGTAGGTGCGCGGTAACAGCAGGTCGATATCGGCCAGCTCGGCGAGCGCTATTTCCTCGCAGCCCTGAAGCGTGTCCTGGGCGCTGACCAGATACAGTTGCTCGCGAATCAACGGCACAAAACTCAGGCCATGCACCTCGCGCCCGCCATAAAGAACGGCCATGTCCATGCGCCCGTTCATGATCAGTTCGCTCAGCGTGGTGCCAAAGTTCTCGTTGAGGTACAGCAGAATGCCCGGATGACGCTCGCGCACCCGTTTGAGCAACGGCAGCGACAAGGTTGACGCAGCAGTGCCCGGGGCCAGCCCTACCGACACCGGCCCCGACAACGCCAGGCCGCTGGCGTTGACATCACTTTGCGCCTGCTCGCACTGACGCAGGATGACCTGAGCATGGCCATACAAAACCTTGCCCGCCTCGGTCGGGGTAACGCCGCGCTTGGTGCGGATCAGCAACTGCTGCTGCAACTCGGCTTCCAGCGTCACCAGTTGCTGGCTTAACGCAGGTTGCGCGATGTGCAGTACATCGGCGGCCTGGGTCAGGCTGCCGATGTCGACAATTTTCACAAAGTATTTCAAGCGGCGAAGGTTCAAGGTGCTGCACTCCAGAGTCACGACCCCGATGCTTCAGCAAGACACAGGCCAGCTCTGAAAAAACCAGACATAAGCAATTGCTATGTCAGCAACTGCAGAGCGTGTTCGCAACGCACGAATGCCCCCGCAGGCATTGCTCGCCCGCTTTTGGTGCAGCATTGGTTCATCTGCGGTCATAAGCGCTGCCTATCAACCCAGAACAAACTCGTCTTATGGCCTGCCGTCTGCAGGCTCGTAACGTATTCCCCGTCAAGGCCATCAACGAGGAATGCCAACGTGACCGCATCTCGCATCGCTGCCCGCGTGCTCCGCATCAAACCATCGCCCAGCAGCGCTGCTGCCGATCGGGCCAATGAACTGCGGCGCGCAGGCAAGTCGATCATCAATCTGGTGGTTGGCGAACCCGACTTCGATACGCCTGCCCACATTCGTCAGGCCGCCTCTGCCGCCATCGAAAACGGTGAAACCCGCTACACGCTCAATGCGGGTACTGCAGCGCTGCGCGACGCGATTGTGGCCAAACTCCAGCGCGAAAACGGCCTGACCTACGCCCCCGGCCAGATCGTAGTCACCAGCGGTGCCAAGGCTGCGATCTTCAATGCCTTCGCAGCGACGCTGGGCATTGACGACGAAGTGCTGATCCCCGCGCCGTACTGGGTGTCGTACCCGGACATGGTGCTGGCCTGCGATGGTCGCCCGGTGACCTTACCGTGCCCCGAAGACAATCAGTTCAAGCTCACCGCCGAGCAACTACGCCACGCAATCACGCCGCGTACCCGCTGGCTGCTGCTCAATTCGCCGAGCAATCCGACCGGCGCTACCTACAGCGCAACTGAATGGCGGGCACTGGCCGACGTGCTGCTCGACTACCCGAACGTGCTGGTCATGACCGATGATATTTACGAGCACATTCGCTATGACGACACCCCGCTCAGCCATCTGCTGACTGTCGAACCGGCGCTGCGCGAGCGTGTGCTGATCATCAACGGCGTATCGAAAACCTACGCCATGACCGGTTGGCGCATCGGCTATGCCGCAGGCCCCAGCGATATCATCAACGCAATGGCCACCCTGCAATCGCAATCCACCAGCAACGCCTGCTCGGTGAGCCAGGCCGCCGCAGTGGCGGCCCTCAATGGCGACCAGTCGTTTGTCGGCGAGAGCGTCAAGGTCTACAAACAGCGCCGCGACCGCTGCCTGGAGTTGATCAACGCAATTGACGGCCTGAGTTGCATCCAGCCACAAGGCGCGTTTTATCTCTACGTCAATTGCGTAGCGCTGATCGGCAAAACCACCCCGTCAGGCTCGGTACTGGAAGCCGACACCGATGTGGTCCTGTACCTGCTGGAGAGCCAAGGCGTGGCGGTTGTCGCAGGCACTGCGTATGGCCTGGCACCGTTTTTTCGGATGTCCACGGCGACTGCCCTGGAAACCCTTGAAACCGGTTGCACACGCATTGCGACTGCTGTCGCTGCGTTGCGCTGAGCGCCTCGCCATGACCACGCCGAGCCACCCGGCCCTGACCTTCAGACAGGCCCTGCTGGCCATGCTCGGCATTTCACTGGTGCTGATGCTGTCCGCACTCGACCAGACGGTGATCGGCAACGCATTGCCAAGCATCGTCGCGGAACTCGATGGTTTCGAGCTGTATGCCTGGGTCGCCACCGGCTACCTGCTGGCGTCCATTGTGACCATTCCGATCTTTGGCCGACTGGGCGATTTCTACGGGCGCAAACCATTCGTGCTGGCCGCCACGGTCATTTTCACCCTCGCTTCGCTGGTCTGCGCGCTGGCCGACAGCATGTTGGTGCTGGTCATTGGCCGGGCGCTGCAAGGCGTCGGTGGCGGGATGCTGATCGGTACGGCATTTGCCTGTGTGCCGGAGCTGTTTCCCGACACCCGTCAGCGGCTGCGCTGGCAGGTGCTGCTGAGTGCCATGTTCAGCGTGGTCAATGCCATCGGCCCAGGGTTGGGCGGTTACCTGTCCGGCGAGTTCGGCTGGCGTTCGGTGTTCTGGCTGAACCTGCCGCTGGGCGTGATTGCGTTGTTTTTTGCCTGGCGCTTTTTACCCTGGTATCGCCCGCCAACAGCCGGTGCGATCAGGCTCGACTGGATCGGCGCAGTGTTGATTGTCCTGAGCCTGGGCAGCCTGCAATTGTTCGTTGAATGGCTCGGTCAGCGCTCTCTGGCGATCAGCCTGCTGTGCGGCGCTATCACCGTTATTGCCATGACCGGACTTTGGTTCAGGGAGCGCCGTTGCGCATTTGCCTTGCTGCCGGCCGGGCTGTTTGCCAATCGCAGCATCCGCCTGCTGTTCATCATGTCGCTGCTGGCCGGTGCGATCATGTTCACCCTGCTGTTCTACCTGCCGCTGCTGTTGCAGGGCAGCTACGGCTACTCGCCGCAGGACGCCGGGCTGCTGCTGACACCACTGGCCCTGAGTATCACTCTGGGCGCAATCGTCAACAGTCGCATCGTCACGCGCCTGGCAAACCCCAACTGGTTACCGATTGGCGGATTCATTGCCTTGTCGATTGCCTGCATCACGTTGGCACTGGTCGGACTGCACGCCGGCTTCACGACCTTGCTGGGTCTGATTCTGCTGGCGGGGCTGGGTCTGGGGTTCATTCTGCTCAACCTCACTGTATTCACCCAGACGCTTGCCGAGCGGCAGTTTCTCGGTATCGCCACAGCACTCACTCAATCGTTGCGACTGGTTGGCGGCTTGCTGGGCACTGCCGCAATGGGTGTGCTGGTCAAGTTGCTGTACGTCGCCAATCTGCAACATGCACTGGCCTCGGCAGGCCAGATGCAGGCACTAGCGCGTCTGGCCGACCCTCAGGTCCTGCTGCAGCACATGCCCACAGATATCGACACCACGTTGCAGCTGGCTCGCACTGCCCTCGCCCATGCAGTCGGTACGGGGCTGTTGATCTGCGCCGCACTGGGCGTACTCGCACTGGTGGTTCTTTGCCGTTTACCTCGCGTCGCGCTGTATCAAGCGCCTCGCACAACGACACCTGAAACGGATTCAGCTGCAAAACACGCCTCTTAAAACAACAAGAAACCTGACTGCCGCCCGACCCTGCCTCTCACAACACTTAATGACAGCATGAGGATGAACCCGATGGAGCGTATCAATCGCGCCACCCCTTTCGTTGCGGGCTTTTGTGGCCTGCTGATCGCGCAGCAGAGCTTCGGCGAAGGTTTTCTGGAAGACAGCAAGGCCAGCATTCTGGCGCGCAACTTCTTCAGCAACGCAGACAACCGCAGCGGTGCTGCTGACCCGAACTACACGCAGGAGTGGGGCCAGGGCTTCATGCTCAACTACCAGTCCGGCTACACGCCCGGCACCGTCGGCTTTGGTGTCGATGCGCTGGGCCAGTTGGGCATTCGTCTGGACTCGGGCAAGGGCCGCCACTACAACCCGCAAAGTACCGCATTCAATGGCAACATATTCCCGACTGACAGCGACGGCCGCGCGGTCGATGAGTTCAGCAGCCTGGGCGCGACGCTCAAGGCACGCGTTTCAAAAACCGAGTTGAAGTACGGCACGCTGGTGCCGATGCTTCCGGTGGTCATGTCCACTGATCGCATGCTGCAACAGACTTTTCGCGGCGGGCAGATCCAGTCGAAAGACCTGAGTGATTTCACCTTCACTGCCGGGCAACTGGAACATGTAATGGGCCGCGGTTCGACCAACCAGATGGGCATGTCGATTCCGGGTGCCAATAACCCGCTGACCGGCGAATTCGTCAACAAGTTCTACTACGCAGGCGTCGATTACAAACCGACCAAAGACCTGACCTTGCAGTATTACTACGGCAACCTGGAAAACTTCTACAAACAGAACTTTCTCGGACTGAAATACGACATGCAACTCGGTCCGGGCACCCTGCGCACCGACCTGCGCCACTTCGACAACCGCTCGGACGGCGCCAACGGTCACGATCCATCGTTCTACACGGTGGGTTATTACGGTAACGGCGTTACCAAGGGTGAAGTCGACAGCCGCCTGTCCAGCGCTCAGTTCACCTACCTCATCGACGGTCATACCTTGGCTGCCGGTTATCAGGCAGTGACCGGTGACAGCGACGCGGTATGGTTGAATCAGGGCGATGGATCAACCGCTTACTTCATGACCGAATCCATGATCGGCAAGTTCCAGCGCGCCGGAGAACGCACCTGGCAGGTCCGTTACGGCTATGACTTCGCCAGGCTTGGCGTTCCCGGGCTGAACTTCCTGGCCATGTATGAAAGCGGTTCGAACATCCAGACATCCGACGGCGACAAGAAGGAATGGGAACGCAACGTGACCCTGAGTTACGTGGTGCAGTCCGGCCCGGCGAAAAACCTCAGCGTTGCACTGCGCCATGCGCAACTTCGTACCGAGTTTGCCAGCCAGCGTGATGCCGATGAGCACCGGATCATTGTCAGCTATCCGATCAATATCTTTTAAAACCCGAGTGGGTGGCAGATACGGGGTGTATCTGCTGCCTGAGGGTTGGTTGACGGCGTGCACAAGCGCTCGTGCTGGTCACAACATTCGTTATAACCTTTGCACCTTGCAGAGGAAGCGAAAACAATGGATAAAAAGATCCCGAACCCCCCCACCGACCACGACCGCCCCACTGTCTTACTGGTTGTTGAAACCGATCCTGGCAAGCCTGAAGTCATCGGTGGCCCCGCTACGCCGTTAAAAGCAACTCATCCGAACTTCAATGACACACCAGCAGACCTTTACCCCGTAATGGAAAACCAGACGGGCATGCCTTTCAGCTCGTTCTATCGAAGCAGATACATCGGTTTTGCGTCCATCGCAGTTGTTGTGATCGGCATCGGTTTCGCCCTCTTTTTCCTAAGCCTGCAAAGTGACTGGTTTCAGGTGAAGAAAGTGCTGGCGATTACTGTGCTGTGGTTCGCCAACCTGATCTCGACAGTGCTCAATGCAGCCTACTGGTTTATTCGCAGAGGCCCGAAGTGGCTGACAGTATTGCTAGGCATTCAACTGATAATAGTGATGTCCGGGGTATTGTCTGCCTTGATCAATGACGGATGATGATACCTGTCTCTTGAGAGAGGGTGCCCATCATGGGTTAGAGCGTGTTTGGGGTAGCCGTACAGGGGCTCGAACGTGCCGAGCCCCTTATCCAGATCAGCCAGACACCTGATCCAGAAATATCAGCTGCGGTGGCTCTGCCAGCCACTCGCCGCTTGCAGCTGCAAACTGTTGGTAATGCGGCGTGGCAACGTGCGCATCCAGTGCTGCCTGATCCTTGAAGCATTCACGCATGTAAAACGTGCCGTGCTCATCGCGCGCCTCGAACAGTGTGTACTCGATATTGCCCGGCTCTGATCGGGACGGTTCCACCAGTGCTGATAATGCTTCTTTCAATGCGGACTCTTTGCCCACAACGGCTTTCAGAACGGCGATCAAGGCCAACGGCTTTGCAGGTGTATTCATTATCAATGCTCCGGTATTCAATTCGATCAATGAGTGGGTGCAGGCGCAGCGTCGACTTTCACGCGTAGCAGGCTATAAGGTTTTGCACGCTTGTCGTGGCCCGAATTGAAACCGGCCTGACGGTGCAATTGGTTGACGATGAAATACAGGTAGCCATCCGGACCGATAGACAACGTATCAGGCCACAGCATGCGAGGATCGTGCGCCACGGTTTGCCATACACCGCTCGGCAGGCGTTTGCGAATTGCATTGTGCTCGTAGTCACCTGCATACACAGCACCGTCTGCATCAGCCTCAAGACCATCGGAGGCGCCCTTTTCACCGAGGTCCTCAACAGCCGCGGCCAGTTGCTGCTCACTTACACCGCTGTCGTTCAACAGCTCGGTAGCGACGGAGTACAGGTGGCGGCTGGACAGTGGCGAGAAATAAAGCGTTTTGCCATCGGCCGACAGCGCAATGCCGTCTGCGGCTACGTGAACCGGTTTGCGCGATCCGTCCGGGCCATCACCCAGCACCGGCACGCCCTCGACCACGGGCACGAAAGCCGGGTCGGCAGACGTCGACTTCGCGCCGCTCAGGCGCCGTACGGCATGCCCACTGGCAATGTCCATGACAATGATTGCACCCGGACCGCTTACCGAAGAGTCAGTCACATAGACAGTCCCCTGCGATCCTTTGCGGAAGTCGAAGCGCATATCGTTGACATAAGTGCTGGGCAATATGACGTTATCCGGAAACACCAGCCGCTTGACGATTCGGTTGGTGGCCAGGTCTACCGCAACCAGCTTGGCACCACCCGGACGCGGAGCAGCAAACTGCGGTGCGGCAGTGTCCAGAAGCCAGACGCGTCCTTTGCCGTCGGCCACCACACTCTGCACGCTGATCAGCCCGTCGCCGGGGTCATTCGGATTCTCGCGGTTGACCGCCAGATCCGGGTAGGCAACCACTTTGCCATCACGAATCTCGCCCACCGTAAAAGGCACCTTGTCGCCCCAACGAGGGAAGTTGACGAAAATTCGCCCGGCTTCAGTAACTGTCACACCGGTAGGCATCGCATCGTAAAAGGCATGCACCTGTTCAAGCTTGCCTACCGGTCTGTCGGCAGGGGCGCTTGCAGGGAGCCCGGTGATGGTCGCGCCGTAGGCCAGGGAGGTGGTGAGTGTGGCGGCGGACAGGATGGCCAGTGCTGCGCAAATTGATTTTCGATGCATGGTGCTCTCCTGATGGAACAGCCAGGGCTGCTCATCGGCATTCAGTAATACGGGCTGTGCGCACGGAAGGTGATGGCGTTCATCACCCTACGAGGCTCAAGGACGATGAATAGACAAGACTGCGGGTATTTTGGTCTTTCTCATTACAAAGAAAAACGCGGGGAATACGCTAACACTTTCAACGCTGAGGCGAAGATCACCACTTTCGCCAAGGCACGCAAGCACCGCATTCATGCGGCGAAGCTGCGCCTGGAAGGGCTCCCAGCCGCTCATTTGGCGGCGGGCAACCAACTATCCGAGCCAAGCCAACAACTCAGGCAACTCCCCTTGCGCGAGTCTCATCCGACCAATCAGCCGCCGACCTTGGTCCAGCGGAGGGGTCCAGACTACTGACCGCATCGAGCCGTTGAATCTGTTCGTCAGCCAGCGTCAGCGACAAGGCACCCAGATTATCGGCAATCTGCTCGTGCGAACGGGGGCCGATGATAGGAACAGCGCCGTGCGAACCTGCCCAGGCAATGGCTACCTGACCCGCGCTGACGCCAAGCTCATCGGCAACTGCCAGAACAGTATCGAGAATCCGGGTGCGCTGCGCCGAGTTCTCAGGCTGGAACACCTTGCCGCCAAACCCCTCAGCGCGCCCGCTCTCCCCCTTGCGGTATTTGCCGGTCAGCATGCCACCCCCCAGAGGTGACCAGGTCACGACGCCAAGGCCAAGCGCGTAAGACGCCTGAAAAAGATCGGCCTCCGGCTCGCGATGCACCAGGTTGTGTTCGAACTGAGCGGCTGCAATCGGTAATGCGCGGCTGATTTCGGCCAGCGTAACCGCGCGAGCAAGCCGCCATGCAGGGAAATTGGACAGGCCTGCATAGAGGATCTTCCCTGCACGCGCCAGATCTTCAAACCCTCTGACAATTTCCTCGATGGGTGTAACAGCGTCTGGGTGGTGCGCCCAATAGATGTCGATGCGGTCCGTCTTCAAGCGCTTGAGACTTGCCTCCACAGAGCTGACCATTGCCTTGCGGTTGTTGCCGATCGTCAGTCGGCCGGGATTGGCCGAGGCGCCGTTGGTGAATTTGGTCGCCAGCACGAAATCATCGCGTCGGCCTTCCAGCAGCGTACCGAGTAACTCTTCGGACTGACCGAACTGATAAATGTCTGCAGTATCGATGAAGTTGCCACCCGCCTCTGCATAGGCTTTGAAAATTGCCTTGCTGGCAACCGGGTCGGCACCGTAGCCCCAGCCCGTGCCGAAGTTTCCTGTGCCCAGCGCCAATTGCGAAACATTGAGCCCGGTTTTGCCAAACGTTCTGTATTACATGGTTTTCTCCTGCCGATTGAGGATCGCCCGTGGTGCGATCCTGTTGCTGAGAAACAAGGTGGACAGCTATCAGTCAGCTTTGAGCGGTTATGATTACGATCAGCATCTTAACTGTCAACGTTTTTGATGACGGTCAGCATCAATGCTATATTCACACCCTGCCGAACCCGGACGGGAAAAAACCAAGCAGGCAAGAGAGGCAAACCACATGAGAGTCACCAAGGCGCAGGCCCAGGCCAACCGGGCACACATTGTCGAGACGGCATCCGTTCAGTTTCGCGAGCACGGCTTTGACGGTGTCGGGGTTGCAGACCTGATGGCCGCAGCGGGCTTTACCCACGGCGGGTTCTACAAGCACTTCGGCTCCAAGTCCGACCTGATGGCCGAATCGGCAGCCTGCGCCATCTCGCGAACCGTGGAGCAATCGAAAGACGTCGATCCTGCGCAGTTCATCGAGTACTACCTGTCCAGAGAGCACCGGGATAACCCAGGCACCGGCTGCACGATGGCCGCACTCAGCGCTGATGCCGCACGTCAGTCAGACGACGTCAAGGCAACCTTCGCCGAGGGTATCGAGAGCATACTTGCCGCCCTGGCTCCCGCAGGCACGTCTCCTGGCGACAACGAATGGAAACATGCGCGGGCAAACACCATCGATATGTTTGCCCATGCACTGGGCGCGCTGCTGCTATCGCGCAGTTGCCCGAACGACTCGCCACTGGCAGACGAAATACTCGATGTGTGCCGTACGAAAATGTTTGAGCAACTGCAGGCTCTTTGACCGCTTCTATGAAGGAAACAGTTTGCTCAGGCACGCCAGCTTCTTCTTGTACGACTTTCGCGCCTCCAGCGCTTCCTCCAGCGTTACCGCCACGAATCGAGCCTTCTGGTTGGGTTGCATCTGACCAATCAGGTCGAGGTCGGCGCTGATCACCGTGCCGATCATCGCGTAGCCTCCGCCAGACACCGCGTCACGGTGCAGGACAATCGGCTCCAGCCCGGCAGGCACCTGAATCGAACCGATCGGGTAGCAGCTGTCGACGATATTCGATGGATCCGAGCCTGCCCCGAAAGGCTGCTCCCTGGGCTGGAATGTCAACGCCCTGCCCCCCTTGAAGCGATAACCGATGCGGTCGGCTTCCGAGCCTACGCTCCAGGACTCTGAGAAAAAGCTGGTGGCTGCGAATTCGGTCAGACGTTCGTAATACAGGCCCGGCACCACACGCAAATACACTTCCCCACCCAAAGACTGGCGCAAAGCCATCGGCAAGCTCGCCCCAGCCCGCCCCTTGCCGCCGGGAATGCCTATTGGCAACTGGTCATCAGCCATCAGTCGGCGGCCCTGAAAACCGCCAAGCGCACCCAGCGTGTAAGTCGACCGACTGCCCAGCACCAGCGGCACATCAATCCCCCCGGCAACCGCCAGATAGGTGCGGGCGCCGTCCTTTGGGAAGTCGAAACGCAGCACCTGCCCGGCCTTTACCGCAAAGGCGGTGTCGTGGTGCATTTCCACCCCGTCGAGGCGCGCCGCCATGTGTGCACCACAGACAGCGGCCAATGTATCGCACTGGAACTCCAGCTCCGGCCCAAGCAATGTGCATTCAAGCCCGGCGGCACCGGGTGGGTTGCCAACGAGTTGATTGGCAGCGCTGAGCGCGTACTGGTCAAGCGCACCGGAGGGCGGAATGCCCAGGTGGTAATAGCCTTCGCGGCCAAGATCCTGCACCGAGGTCGCCAGACCGGGTTTGAGCACCTTGATCATGCCAGCACCTCCTGCAACGACTTGGGATAACCAGCGGGATCAGCCAGAAAGGCATCCAGGGAAAACTCGACCGGACGAATCCGCAAATCGAAGCGCCCGGCTTCGACCTCTGCAACGGCCGCGTCATAGGTGTCCCGATCAACCGGTTTGAACTGGACGATGTCGCCCGGCCGGAAAAACACCATGTGCTCTTTCAGATAAGCCAGACCCTGCTGCGGATCGTAGATCGGCGCGGGCGTGACGCCGAACATCTGGTAGCCACCCGCTCCGCGCACCGAGTAGATGCAGCCGAAGCAGCCGCCATGACCCAGCGTAAGCTTGGGTGTATCGGTACGTGGCCGCAGGTATTTGGGCACTTGCAGTTGGCGCTCGCGTTCGACCATCTGAAACATGAATGGCAGACCAGCCACAAAACCGACCATCGAGACGAACCACGGCGCGCCGCTATGAGCAGCAATGAAAGCATCGACATCCGCCAGGTTATTGATGCGCGCAGCGTATTCCAGGTCCGTCGAACCCGGATCCTGGTGGCGGTCACGAAAACGCATCAGGGTTTCACGGGTCCACGGATCGTTGTAAAGCACCGGAATCTCGATGATGCGGGTTTGCAGCGTACGTTCGGCCACTGCATCGGCCTCGGCCGCTCTCACTGCCTCAAGCAAGGCATGCGGTGCAATACGGTCCGGGTCGAAGCGAATCTGGAAGGACGCGTTGGCCAGGCATACGTCCAGTACACCGTCCAGCTCCAGACGCTCGACCGCACGGGTCACCGCCAGCCCTTTGAAAAAGGCCTCCAGCGACATACTCTCGCTGACCTCCGCGAAAAGGTGTTCATCAGCGCCAAAGCTGTAGCGAATCGGATCAGCCATGTCTGTTCCTTGTTGAATTTGTTGTAGAACGGCAGGCGAATATCAGTAACGTGGCTCCTGTGTCTGTGCACACGATGCCATTTGACTCAGCGCGGCTTGCGCACCGTGATCCCGGCAGCGTCCAGCGCCTTGCGGGTCGCTTCGGCAAGGGCCAGAGCGCCCGGCGTGTCGCTGTGCAGGCAGATCGAATCGAATTCAATGCTCAGGTCCTCGCCCTCGACGGTGCGCACCAGACCTTGCTGGCACGCGCGAACCACGCGTGCCGCGACCTCGGCCGGGTCATGCGCACGCACATTACGGGTGAAGACGATGGAGCCGCTCAAGTCGTAGTCGCGATCAGCGTAGAACTCGCGAATGACCGGCTGACCGAGTTCCTGAGCGATCTTGCAGATAACCGAACCGGGCATGCAGTAAAGCAGCAATTCAGGCTCCAGGCGCTGAAGGTTTTCCACCAGCAGACGGGCAGCGGCTTCATCCCGGGCAAGGTGCATATACAGCGCCCCATGGGGTTTGAAATGCTGCAATGTCACGCCCTGAACCCGCGCCAGCTCACGCAACGCCCCCAGCTGGTAGAGCATGTCATCGACCAGTTCCTGCGGCGCTGCGTTGATGTGCCTCCGTCCGAAGCCGACCAGATCGCGGAACCCGGGGTGCGCGCCAATGGCAACGCCCAGCTGTTTCGCCTGTTCTATGGTACGGCGCATCGTGCCGGGGTCACCCGCGTGAAAACCGGTAGCGACGTTGGCGGAACTGATGAAGGCCATCAATTCGTTATCGACGCCGTCACCAATGGTCCACGCGCCGAAGCTTTCACCCATGTCCGAGTTGAAATCCACCTGCATGGCGTTTGCTCCTGAGGCTATCGAGTCAAGGGTCAATCCGGAAAAGAAGCTATCCGGCTTCCTGCAAAACACGTTAGATTCGCTCGCACCCCTTGGGTAGATCTATTTACAGATACATCATCTTCTGAAAAACAGATACCCACCAATTGGAGTGCTTATGTCCCTGACGTTGCGCCAGGTTCGTTATTTCGTGGCAACGGCCGAGATCGGGCAAATCTCGCAGGCGGCCATTCACCTGAACATTTCCCAGTCTGCGGTGACCACGGCAATCAAGGAACTGGAAAGCATGCTCGGCACGCTGTTGTTCCAGCGCTCGACTCAGGGCATGAGCCTGACCGAAGCGGGTCGACATTTTCTGAACCGGGCCTACGTGATCCTGCGCAGCGTCGATGATGCGCTGAACAGCCCGCTACCCGATATTCGCGCCAGCGGCGTATTGCGCCTGGCCGCCAGCTACACCGTGATTGGCTACTTTCTGCCTCACCACCTGCAACGTCTGGAACATTGGCACCCCGATGTAGCCATCGAGGTTCATGAACGCGAACGGCAAGCCATCGAACAGGGTCTGCTGGAGGGGCGCTTCGATATGGCGGTGGTGCTGACAGCCAACATCACTCACCCGGATATCGTCTCGGAGACACTGTTCAACTCCGAACGCCGCCTATGGCTGTCCAGCCATCACCCGCTGTGCCAGCGCGCCGCCGTGAGCCTTGCCGATGTGGCACAAGAGCCCTATATCCTGCTGACGGTCGACGAAGCAGAGCAAAGTGCAATGCGCTACTGGGAACTGGCCGGCCAACGACCCAATGTCAGAGTGCGCACCAGCTCCGTGGAGGCAGTGCGCAGCATGGTCGCCAACGGCAGCGGCGTGGCGATTCTCTCCGACCTGGTGCATCGTCCCTGGTCGCTTGAAGGCAAACGTATTGAAACGTTGACTGTCACCGACTCGGTAACGCCAATGAGCGTCGGCCTGGCCTGGCACCGCGAGCGCGAGTTGAGCCCGGCGATGCAGGCGTTTCGTAACTATTTTCACGATGCGTTTCTGGCACCGCAGCAGCTGTCGGCGCGGCGTTGAGCCGGGCAGGAATTATTGAAATCAAGGTGATTGCCAGGTTGCCGGAAACTGCACGCGACTAGCCGCAGCCGGCAGCTCAGCTGCTGCGAATCGGTACCACGCGGTCGCTGGCATAAACAGCCGCGGGCTCTTCAAACTGCTGGAAGAACTGTCCGGACACTACATGATCAAGAAACTGCGCCTGGTCTTCAGTGGCGTGCAGCATTGGCGAGTAGCCATCGGCATCGGGCACTGCAAAAAGACGGGCCTTGCGTTCATGCGCCACAGCGATGAACGCTCTTTTCTCTTCGTCGGACATCGCCGAAAAGTAGTCAGACAGATTTTCCAGCGAGCGTACCGCCAGATCCTGGTCGAGCTGATCGTCATCCGTGAACATCAAATGCCAGACGAAATCGAAAGAAAGCTCAGCGAGGGCACGCATAGACGGGTTCCGTAGTGTTGAGAGACGCGAGAGTCACTGTTCACTTCAATTCGGTCAAGCGCTAAAGGATGACCTGCGTCAAGTGCAGCGCTTTAAATGGCTGAGTGTCGTTTTCGAGTCATGGATAAGGGGGGCAGGCTCAGCGGGCAATAAATGCCGGATTCTCGATCAGCAGCGCCATGCCCTGCCCGCCGCCTACGCAGGCGGCGGCAATCCCGTAGCGCAGGTTTTTTTCGCGCAATTGCCGCGCCAGAGTCATGACCAGACGCAATCCGGTGGCAGCCAACGGGTGGCCCAAGCCCAGTGAACCGCCCAGACAGTTGAGTCGTTCGTTGTCCAGTTCCAGCGTTTGTGTCACCGCCAGCATCTGGGCCGCCTGCGCTTCGTTTATTTCCAGCTGGCCAATGTCGCTCAGCGCCAGCCCGCTGCGCTGCAATAACAGCTGGATGGCAGGCGTCGGGCCAATGCCCATGAACTCCGGAGCGACGCCAATCACAGCACTGGCCAGCAGGTGCGCCAATACAGGCCGTTGTGACTGCGAAGCGCTGCCCACCAACGCCGCGGCCGCGCCATCGACCACCGCACAGCTGTTGCCTGCGGTCTGCACACCATCAGCATGAATGGCGCGCAAACGGGATAAAGCCGCCAGGGTGGTTGCTCGCGGATGGCTGTCCTGTGTGACCGTTTCAACCCCTCGCGGCAACTCGATTCCGCGCGGCTGATACCCCTCCAGCTCAAAGCGCTGGCTGTTGACCGGCACAATTTCGCCAGCCCATTGGCCGCCAAGCTGCGATTGCAGTGCGCGCTGATGGCTGAGCAATGCATAACCGTCGACGGCTTCACGGCTCAAGCCGTAACGTTTTGCAAGATTATCCGCCGTAGCGATCATGTCCATTGCCGGTGCCGGGTCGTACAACGCTTCCCAGAGAAAGTCCTTGAACTGCACGGCACCGCCCAGCGGGAAACCGTCGCGATGGGTATAGGCCGCAATCGGGTTGCGCGACATCGATTCGGCAGCAACGCACAGCGCCATCTGCCCGCCTTCACTCACGTGCTGAGCAGCCTGACGCAACAGTTCGAGACCTGTGGCGCAGATGCGTTGCACGCCCAGCGCCGGAACGCTTTGCGCGACGCCGCTGTACAGGCCGATATGCCGGGGCAGCAGGTACGCATCGAAACTGGCTTGCGCCATTGAGCCAGCCAGCACGCTGTCGACCTGATCAGGCTGAATGGCAGCACGCGCCAGAACCTCACGACCGACCTTTATACCCAGATCGATGGGTGAAATATGCCCCAGAGCGCCGCCCAGATCGACCCACGGCGTACGCACTGCGTCGACAATGGCCACGTCGCTGAACGCCAGATATTGCCCGCCGCTGCTCATGCCGTCGGCTCGGCACTGATTTTGTCCGGGGACTGATCACGATAAAGCGCTTCGACTGTTTCTGCCCGCCACTGCAGCACCGCACGCTGGTTGATCGAACCCTTATCGGTGATTTCGCCACGGTCAATAGACGCGGGTTCGTCAAGCAGCACGATCCACTCCAGACGGCTGGCATTGCCATTCGCACCTTGGTTCAGGCGGGTCAGCCATTCGCCAAACCACGCACGTACCGGCGCACTGGCCAACACCTGTGTATCAGAAGCCTGTGCATCCAGCCCGGCCAATTGGCGACATTCGTGCAACCTTGGAAACACCAGCGCACCCAGGCATTCGCGATCAGGCGCGGTGATGACCACATCCTGCACGTACGGCGAGCCTTCCAGCACTGCACGGTTGCGCATGGGTCCGACACTTACAAACACGCCGGACGACAGTTTGAAGTCCTCGGCCAGACGCCCGTCGAACATCAGGCCCAGCTCGGGTGCCGCAGGATCGGCGAGCTTGATCGCATCGCCGGAGCAATAAAAACCGTTTTCGTCGAATACGTCGGCAGTCTGCTGCGGCGAGCGCCAGTAGCCGGGCATGATGTGCGGACCGCGGAAACGGCCTTCCAGCTTGCCGTCCACCGGCACCAGACACACTTCGCAACCGGGCGCAGGCAAGCCGATATAGCCAGCCATCGACAGCGGTCCGGTGGTGAACGTGCAGGAAGGCGCAGCCTCGGTCATGCCCAACCCGGCCATCATGCGAATCCGTTCGCCACAATGCTGCTCGGCGACACGGTCAAGGCGATCCCAGATACTTTGCGACAGGCCGGCTGCGGCGAAGAAGAACAGTTTCATGCGCGAGAAGAATCGCTCACGCAGTTCGGCGTCCTGCTCCAGCGCGTTGACCAGCTCTTCCCAGCCCTTGGGCACGGTCAGGTAGGCCGTCGGCGAGATTTCCTTAAGGTTGCGCAGGGTTTCGGCAAAACCCTGGACGGTCGGTTTGCCGTTGTCCAGATAGAACGTGCCACCGTTGTACAACACGATACCGAGGTTATGGCTGCCGCCGAAGGTGTGATTCCACGGTAGCCAGTCGACCAGCACGGGCGGCTCTTCGCCGAACACCGGAAATGTCTGCAGCAGCATCTGTTGATTGGCACACAGCATGCGCTGCGTGGTCACTACGGCCTTGGGCAGTTTGGTCGAGCCCGAGGTGAACAGGAACTTGGCGATACTGTCAGGACCACTGGCCAGAAAAGCCGCCTCGGCTTCACGGCCGCCAGGCTGATCGAACAGGCTGGCGAAGCTCAGTGGACGCCTGCCAGCGAGTTGGCCGCGTACAGTGATGATCGGCGTATCAGCTGGAATGACCGCGTCAATGGCGCGCTGAAACGGCGCGGCGTCGCTGACAAATACCAGCCCTGGCTGCAACACTTCGCAAACATGCCGTAGCTTGGCGAAATCCTGGGACATGACTGAATACGCTGGTGATACTGGGCAATAGGGAATACCCGCGTACATGGCACCCAGTGCAAGCTGCAAATGCTCGATGTCGTTACCCGAGAGCAGCGCCAACGGCCGTTCGGCGGACAACCCATACGCCAACAGGCTCTGCGCAATGGCGCGAACGTCTGTGAGCATGTCGGCGTAACTGACCTTGCGCCAGCCGTCACGGCTGTCGCGGGCGGCAATAAAGGTTTGCTGCGGACGGATGCTGGCCCAGTGCACCAATCGGTCGAGCAAGCGATCGGGCAATTGCGCCAGTGGTTCCAGGGCACGCATATGCAAAATGCCCTGCTCTTCCCGCACCTCGATGTGCGGGTGACCGATGGAGACCTGGCGATAGCGTGGTGAGCTATCTTCACTGTGCAGCGTTGATGATCTGATATCGGAACTCACGTGCGTTCTCTCCATCAAGGTACGCAGACACCCAACGGCTTGCAGCGGTTCGGGCGGGGCGTAGCAGCACAGGCTGCAGCCTTGTTATTGTTATGCCTGACTTACCGGCGACACGGTTTTTTGCAACAGTTCGGCGACGCCGGCACCGGAGGATTCAGATCGGGTAGTGCCGCGGCCCGTTTTGCAAGGTCACCCAGCGCAACTGGGTAAAATGCTCGACAGAAGCCTTGCCGCCGAAACTGCCGTACCCGCTGGACTTGACCCCGCCAAAAGGCATTTGCGCCTCATCGTGCACAGTCGGTCCGTTGATGTGGCAGATCCCCGACTCGACTCGCTGCGCAAGCGCCAGAGCGCGGCTGGTGTCGCGACTGAAAATCGCCGCCGAGAGGCCGAACTCCGAATCATTGGCCAGCCGCAGCAACGCCTCGTCACCGTCGCCACGGATCACCACAGCCACCGGCCCGAAGGACTCTTCGCGGTACAGGCGCATGGTGTCAGTCACGCCATCGAGCAGCGTCGGTTGCAGAATGCTGCCCTGTAACTGCCCGCCAATCACCAGCGTTGCGCCCAGCCCCACGGCGTCGTCGATCAACGCCTTGATGCGCGTGCCAGCCCCGACATCTACCAGCGACCCCAGCACCGACTCACTGTCATCCGGGTTGCCGGCA
Source organism: Pseudomonas syringae group sp. J248-6 (assembly GCF_032586995.1). NCBI lineage: Bacteria > Pseudomonadati > Pseudomonadota > Gammaproteobacteria > Pseudomonadales > Pseudomonadaceae > Pseudomonas > Pseudomonas syringae group sp. J248-6. The sequence continues at coordinate 265,343 of NZ_JAWHOP010000001.1, forward strand.
CGCAACGTTTCGATCTTGGCGGTGAGTTTCGCAACAAAGGCATCCGCCACCTTCCGATCAATGATCAACCGTTCGGTGGACATGCAGATCTGGCCCTGATTGAAATAGGCCCCAAACGCGGCCGCTTCCACCGCCGCGTCCAGATCAGCGTCGTCCAGCACCAGAAACGGTGCCTTGCCACCCAGCTCAAGCAGTGCCGGTTTCAGATGGCGTGCCGAAAGCTCACCGACGATACGCCCCACATGGGTCGAACCGGTGAAATTGACTCGACGCACGGCCGGGTTGGCGATCAGACGCTCGACAATCGCCGCAGCATCGGCAGGCGCATTGCTGATCACGTTGACGACACCATCGCCCAGCCCGGCGTCCTGCAATACCTGACCGATCAGCCGATGCACTGCAGGGCTGAGCTCCGATGCCTTGAGCACCACGGTGTTACCGCAGGCAAGCGGCATGGCGATGGCGCGGGTAGCAAGAATCACCGGCGCATTCCACGGTGCGATGCCGAGCACCACGCCGCAGGGTTGGCGCAGCGCCATGGCAAAGCAGCCGGGCACATTGGAGGGAATGACTTCACCGTTAATCTGCGTGGTCATCGACGCGGCTTCGCGCAGCATGTTGGCGGCCAGCTGTACGTTGAAGCCATACCAGTTAGCCATTGCGCCGGTTTCGCCAGCGGCAGCGATAAATTCACCACTGCGCGCCTGCAACTGCTCGGCAGCCTTGAGCAGACGCGCTCGACGCTCGCCGGGTGCCAGCGCCGCCCAGGCGGGGAACGCAGCCTGAGCAGCCGCGACTGCCGCATCGGCATCTTCCAGGGTCGCTGCGGCCACACGCGAAACCACTTCGCCTGTCGCCGGGTTGCAGCGTTCAAATGTACGTCCATCACGGGCGGGGCACGACTGGCCGCCGATCAGCAGGGGCACGTCCAGCATGATCATTCCTCTTTGTTATTGTTGTTCAAGAGCAGCCTCAAACCTTGAAATACAAGCCTCAAGTCAAAGCCTCACGCTTGTAGCTTGTTACCGCTTATAAGCTTCCAGCCCTGGCTTGATGCTCTTGTCGTCGAGGAATTGCTTCATGCCTTGCTCGCGCCCGCCTTCCTTGTCCAGCAGGCGTGACTGATCGAGTTTGGCATACAGGTAGTCTTCGTTCTGCTCCCAGGTCAGTTCGCGGCAGCGCTTGAAGCCGTGCTTGGCGGCGCGCAGTACCACCGGGTTCTTTTCCAGCAGATTGAGGGCCAGGTCGATGGTCACCTGACGCAGTTGTGCCAGCGGCACGCTCTCATTGACGAGCCCCATTTCAGCGGCTTTCTTACCATCGAAGGTCTTGCCGGTCATGATGTAGTAAAGCGACTGGCGATGACCCACGGTATCGGCCATAGCCTTGCTCACCAGGTTGCCAGGCGGTATACCCCAGTTGATTTCCGACAGCCCGAAGGTCGCTTCATCGGCGCAGATCGCCAGGTCACATGCCACCAGCGGGCTGAAGCCCCCACCGAAACACCAGCCGTTGACCATTGCGATGGTCGGTTTGGCGTACATGCGCAACATCTTCCATTGCCACTGGGAGGCCTCGCGACGGATTTTTTCTTGAAGAATCTCCGGTCCGGCGTCCACCTCACGAAAGTACTCCTTGAGGTCCATGCCGGCAGTCCAGGCCTCGCCCGCACCGGTCAACACCAGAACACCTGCGTCGGGATCCTGCTCGAGTGTTTCCAGCACATCGATCATTTCACGGTTCAGGGTCGGGCTCATGGCATTGCGCTTTTCAGGCCGATTGAGGATGACCCACGCGATGCCTTGCTCGATCTCGACCTTGACGGTTTTCCAGCGACCTTCGTACTTGCTCATGGCGATACTCTCTTGTTCTTGGCTTGACGATAGCTCAAAGCTAAACGGCAAATATAGTTATGTCAATTAACTGTTATCGGTATTAATTAAAAAGTCGGCACTCCGCCTGCATACACTGGTCACAGTGACGTATACCCCATAGCTATCGTTCGCTAACCTCGGCAAACTGATCGGCTGATTGACCCACCCCATCAAAAGGACTGCACTTTCAATGGCCAAGCCATCCGACATTGCCGACATTTGCCAGGCCTCCGCACAGGTTGCCGAAGCAGCTTTGCCAACGGATTCTGCGCTGGATGATCTGATCGGTTATGCCATGCGCCGGGCACAGCTCAAGCTGTTCCAGAACCTGATCGGACGTCTTTCCGCCCACGACCTGCGCCCGGCGCAGTTCTCGGCGCTGGCGATCATTGAGCAAAACCCCGGCCTCATGCAGGCGGATCTGGCCAAGGCTCTGGCAATCGAGCCACCCCAGGTCGTCCCCTTGCTGAACAAACTCGAGGAACGCGCGCTGGCCGTGCGGGTTCGTTGCAAGCCGGACAAACGCTCGTATGGCATCTTCCTCAGCAAGAGCGGCGAGACATTGCTGCGCGAACTGAAACAGATCGCCATCGACAGTGACCTCGATTCCACTTCAGCGCTGAATAACCAGGAACGTCAGGACCTTCTCAGGCTGCTGAAAAAGGTTTACCAATCGTAAAAATCCGTCATCGACGGCGATTTTTGCCGTCGATGACGGGCTGATTACCAAAGCGGCAAGCTGTACTGGACAATAAAGCGCGTCTGGTTTTCATCGCGAAAGGCGGCGCCTGCGGGGAAGTCGTTGCGATAGATCGACTTGCGCGCCAGCAGGCCTATATTCTTCAGCGGGCCGCTCTGAACGACGTAGCCCAGCTCCATCTGAAACTCACGCTCCTTGCGATCATCGGCATTGAAAGCGGCCAGTTCGATGTTGTCGCCGCGCACATAACGCAGGCGACTGCGTAACCCGACAAGCCCCACGGCAGTGAAGTCATAGTCGTAAATGGCTTGCCAGGTACGCTCCCTGGCATTGAGAAAATCAGAACTCATGGTCATCTCGCTCAACCCCATCAGTTCGGTACCCGATACATAGGGTGTAGCGGTATCGCCGCTCGAATGCATATAGCCAAGACTGACGCTGTGTCCTCCCCACTTGTAGCCCAACAGCGCCGACAGGTTCTGGTTATCCACTTCTCCGGCTTTCGCGCTGCCCGTGTCGCTACTGAAAAAGCTGCGCAGATCAGTGGTCAGCACGCCATCGCCGATTGCCATTTTGTGCAATAGTGCGAGCGTGTTCTGAGTATAAAGATCAGCCACTTCAGCGTGATACGCGCGTACGCTGAGCTCCTTGTTGACCTGATAGTCGCCCCCGGCATAAACCATGTGCGATGACGTTGCTGCACCATTGAAGCGTCGGTTCGGCGACGCGATGGTCATCGCCTGATAGTTGCTGGAGTCGCGCTTGTTGACCCGGTCGATATAGCCGGCATTGAAGGTCAAGCCTTCGATGTCCTTTGAAGTCAGCGTCGTGCCCCGAAAGGTCTGTGGCAACAGGCGCGAGGGGCTGGCGAAAGCAAACGGCAGAAAAATCGACACGTCGCCCGTCTTGATTGTGGTTTCGCGGAATTTAAGTTTGCCGGTCAGCGCCAGTCGTGAATACTCGTCAGCAGCCCGTCCGTCGCTGGCCGATACCGGCAATAGCTCGGTACCTCTGCGGTCTGGCGAGGAATCAAGCTTTACACCCACCAGCGTTCGCGCATCAAGACCGAAGCCCACCGGTCCTTCTGTAAAGCCGGATTCGGCGTTGATAATGAACCCCTGCGCCCACTCCCGTGTGGCTGTTTTGGCACCATCGTCCTTGTAATCACGGTCCATATAATAATTGCGCAGCGTCAAGGTGCCGTGGCTGTCCTCCAGAAGCCCCTGAGCCTGTGCGAGGTCAGGTATAGCGCTGACGCCCAGCAGGCCCAGCGCGAGACCGCAATTTTTTCCACGGAAAAAGAGAGTTGACACAGCTGTTGCTGCACCACGAGTGAGCGTTGGCATGTTGGATGTCCACTTATTGTTGTTGTTTTTGGATTCGGTCCGGCGCTGGCCGCAGGTCCGTGGAAGGAGAATTGGAGGATTTCGTATCGACGTCAATCCAGATTGACCGATAATCGAACATTAATAATGTTAACTACTTGACTAGCACTCTTTAAATACCTACCTAACTCAATGTTTTAAAAAGACTAATTCCTGATTTTATTGAATTATTGGTCCGGATTCATTTTTTAGTTATTTTTGTTACCTTGATCAACACCTGTCACAACGCCTCGTCGGCGCTCGGGAACAGGCTTTTCTCCACAACAAAAACAACAATGAGGCTTGCCATGAACAGTTCGTTGCGTCGTTCGACGCTGACCATCATCTTGTGTTTTATCGTCGCACTCATCGAAGGTTTCGACCTGCAGGCTGCCGGGACGGCGGCGGCGGGACTTCGTCAAAGCTTTGCCCTTGACCCGAAAATGATGGGCTGGGTATTCAGTGCAGGGATCATCGGGCTGCTGCCGGGCGCTTTTTTTGGCGGCTGGATTGCGGATCGCATCGGCCGCAAGAAGATTCTGGTAAGCGCAGTACTGCTGTTCGGGGTCTTCTCGCTGAGCACTGCTTATGTCGAAAGCTTTTCTGCCCTGTTGCTGGTGCGCTTCATGACCGGCCTGGGGCTGGGGGCTGCGCTGCCCAACCTGATCGCCTTGTGCGCCGAAGCTGTCGGCGAACGCCATCGCGGGCTCGCCATCAGCGTCATGTATGCGGGCGTTCCGCTGGGCGGAGCCTTGGCTGCGGTGGTCGCGATGTTTGCCAGCGAGCACTGGCAGACAACTTTCATCATCGGTGGTCTGGTGCCACTGCTGGTGGTCCCGTTGATGATCCTGTTACTGCCCGAATCCAGCGCCTTTAAACAGCAGACGACTGCCAGCGCTGTCCGGCATTCAAGTGCCAGCGCACTGTTCGGTGAAGGCAGAGCTCGCACGACACTGGCCTTGTGGGTCGGCTACTTTTTTACCCTGACCGTCATGTACATGCTGCTCAACTGGCTGCCGTCGCTGTTGATCGGCCAGGGTTTCAGCAAACCTCAGGCGGGCCTGGTGCAGATGCTGTTCAATATTGGCGGCGCGCTGGGCTCGCTACTGGGCGGGCTGTTGCTGGATCGCTGCAACGGCACCAAGGTCGTGCTGTTCGTCTACGCCGGTTTGCTGGCTGCGTTGGCGGGCGTGGGCGTGTCGGTCGGCATCGTGCCGATGGCAATTGCCGGGTTTGCTGCCGGGGTATTTGTCATGGCTGCGCAACTGGTGCTGTATGCGTTGGCTCCTCCTTCGTACCCGACTTCGGTACGTGCCACCGGTGTCGGCGCTGCGGTAGCCATCGGCCGCCTCGGCTCTGTGGCCGGCCCTTTGGCTGCCGGGCATCTGCTCGGAGCCGGTGCGGGAACTGCTGGCGTACTGTTGGCCACCTCACCCGGCCTGGTGATTGCCGCACTGGCGGCGATCACGGTGCTGTCCAGGTCGGTCGCCCTCGAGAAGCGTGAGCTCAAGGCTGCGGAGTCGAGGTGATCAGGTCGCTATGTCCATCGTCATGCACAAGTCTTGAAGAGCCCGAAAACATAGCTGAAATCCCGATAGTTCTCGTTCCCACGCTCCGCGTGGTAATGCATTTCGTGACGCTCTGCGTCACATTGCAGCCGTGATTCATCATTCAATCCGGCCCGAGATACAGGCAGCACCAAAGCCTGAGACTGCTTCGCCCTTGATACCGCGCAAGGCTGCAGATTTGTGACGCGGAGCGTCACCCAATGCATGCCAACGCGGAGCATTGGCACGATAGTCATCTGGATAACGCCGAGCACTCTGCGTAGCGCCAGGAACTGCACACTACGCATTGGCCGATAGCTATAAGACGAGTAATGCCTTACAACTTGTGCAGAAAATTCAGCACCAGCTTGTTGCCTTCGGTGCGGTTTTCCGCGCCCTGTTCGAAGTAGCTGTTGACCGTCAGGACGTTCTCCTTGCTGAAGGCATACAGGAAGCCGGGGCCGATGGCCCAGACTTTTTCCTTGCGGCCACTGACATCATGGCCATCCACCTGGGTGTCCGTGAACTGCTTGAGCCAGTAGCCATTGAGACCCAGCGAGAGCTGTTCGGTCACTGCGTATTGCACGGTCAGGTTGGCATGCAGCGCCTGACCTGCCTGAGTGTCGGAGACATTGCCGAACCCGGCTTGCGGGTCGTCGTTCTTGCCGTTCCACAAGTACATGAAACGTCCGCTGGCCGACCATTTTGGGGAAAACCAGTAAGTCGCGGCGTAGTACGGGTTGAACGACCAGAAGTTGCTGCCAGGGTTGATCGAGCGATTGCGATTGTAGGCACCAACCGGGATCGCAATGTCCGCCTCGATACGCTGGGTCAACAGCGGGCTGCCGTCAGCACGAGTGATCGTCGGTAATTGCAGAAACGGGCCGATGATCACATCACCAAACCCTGCGCGCGAACTCAGCACGGTGTTATCCAGACCATCGTCCACGTCGGCATGCGCCAGCGACGTGTTGATTGCGGTAATACCCGGCATCGCGCCATTGGCCAAAGGCTGGCCGACGTAAATCAGCTGCGTGGTCACGGCCAGTACATCCACATCCTGCTTGGGAAGTTGCAGTTTGTCGCCATTCACGTCATTGAAGCGATCGGCCCTGGCGTAGTTAAGGTACTCCTCCAGATACCAGCCTGGCCCTGCCGGAGCTGGCGATCCGTCGTAGAAGCTGGTGTTGCCCAGATTAAGGCCGGGCAAGTCATAGGCATGGACGGTTGATGAAAGGCCGATGATTGATACGGTCGCAACGGTACGCAAGATAGACTTGGGCATCTTGTGATTCCTGTACTTATTGTTGTTGTTTTTCAATATCCCCGACGCCACGAGCGTGTCGTCGGGGTTGCACCGCTTGCAGCCATTACACGTAAGAAGCTGCCAGCCCTCCGTCTACCGGCAAGTTGACACCGTTGATCCAGCGCGATGCGTCGGAACACAAAAACGCAATCACCTCGGCCACCTCGTCGGCCAGCGCAGGACGCTTCATGTGCAAGCCGTCACGGGTAACCCGTTCCTGGCCGACCATGCTGACAAAATCCCCCAGAATAGGTGTGAACACCGGGCCCGGCGCGACGCAGTTGACACGCACCGACTGCTCGCGAAACCACTCTTGCGACTGCTGAAAGCTCCAGACAATCAGCGCCTCCTTGAAGTACTGGTAACAGGTCTCTTGAGCGACCGGATTGGCTGCCAGCCACGCCTGCCCTTCGCTATAGCTTTCAGTGGCGGCCAGCGCCTTGTGCAGTTCCAGCCGTTTAGCCCATTGGTCACCGAGTATCGACGATACGTTGACGATACTGCCGCCCGGGGCCATGCGCGGCAGCAGACACTGGGTCAGATGGCGCAGCCCCAGGTAATTGACTCGGGCAACCGCCTGAACCGGCGCAGTGCCAGGCACGCCGGCGATGTTGCACAAGGCGTCGATCTGCCTGGGCAAGCGCTCGACCAGCGCATTGATACTGTCAGGATCAGCCAGGTCCGCCTGGAAGAATCCGTCCACGGTCAGTTGCGGTTCATGGCGATCGATGCCAATCACTCTGGCACCTTGAAAGCGCGCCACCCTCGCCAGCTCAGCGCCAATTCCGGAGGACACACCCGTAACGATCAGTGTTTTATTATTCAGGTTCATAGTCACGCGCTCTTATTGTTGTTGGATCACGTTTTGTCGCTGCATCACATCGCTACTTGCAATAAAGCATAGAAGCCCGGGCACACTCAGAATGGATAGGTCGGCGCCTGATTCTTTACCGTCACCCACTGCCACTGGCTGTACTCCTCCCAGTCTGAAGGGCTGCCTGCGCTGCAGCCGTTGCCCGACGCTCCGCGCCCGCCGAACGAGTTGATGCACTCATCGGCCACGGTCTGGTCATTGATGTGCAGCATGCCGCACCGCAGTCGGTCGCCAATCGCCGTGGCGCGGCCCACATTCGGGGAAATAACGGCAGCGGCCAGACCATATTCAGAGCGATTGGCCAGTTCAATGGCTTCCTCATCGGTGGAAAAGCTGACCACAACGGCCACCGGGCCGAAAATCTCCTCCTCGAAGGCACGCATACCGGGCTTCACGCCGCTGAGCACTGTAGGGCGATAGAACAGGCCCTCATATTCGCCGCCGGTTTCCAGCTGCGCACCGGCTTGCAGGCTGTCGCTGACCACCTGGTGGACGTGCTGCAACTGGCGTTTATTGATCAGCGGCCCCAACGCAGCTTCCCCGCGTGCCGCATTACCGACCGTCAACGCCCGCGCCTTGTCTGCCAGCTTGCGGGTAAGATCGGCGACAATCGATTCGTGAACCAGAATCAGGCCGGTGGCCATGCAGATCTGCCCCTGATGGAGCCAGGCTCCGAACGCTGCATTGCTGGCAGCCAGATCAAGGTCGGCGTCTTCGAGAATGACCAGCGGGTTTTTGCCTCCCAATTCCAGCGACACTTTCTTCAGGTTGCGCCCGGCAGTCTCGGCAACCTTGCGTCCGGCCGCAGTTGAACCGGTAAACGTGATCATCTGTACGTTGGTGTCGCGGCACAGCGCTTCACCTGCATCCGCCGCCCCCGGCAACACATGCAACAGCCCTTTGGGCAGCCCGGCTTCCTCGAACAGCCTGGCGATCAGGAAACCGCCACTGATCGGCGTCTGCGGGTCAGGCTTGAGCACCACGGCATTGCCAGCCGCAAGCGCCGGAGCGACCGAGCGCATGGACAGCACCAATGGAAAATTGAACGGCGAAATCACCCCCACCACACCGTGCGCAACGCGCCGTGCGTAAGACAGGCGACCGGCGGCGCTGGGCAGCATCAGACCGTGACCATGAGCCTGCGAAAGCATGCCCGCGGCCTGGCGCAGCAACACAATGGCCTCATTCACTTCGTGCTGGCCCTTATGCAGACTGCCGCCGCTCTCGCGGGCCACATACAAAGCCAGTTCATCGAACGCGCAGACCGCGTGATCAGCGGCCAGCAAAAATATTTCAGCCTTTTCACGAGGCCCCAGCGCCGCCCAGGCAGGCTGTGCAAGCGCAGCTTCCCGACAGGCAACGGCGATATCCGCCGCGTCAGCCATGGCAGTGTTCATCAACAGCTCGCCGGTCGCAGGCTCGATGACAGGCAATAACGGGGATGAGGAAGGAATCCAGTCGCCATTGAATACACATTCGGCTTCAATCGCGCGGTGCAACAGGGGGGTGCCATCAGACGCTGACATATTCAGACTCCGGCTTTTATGGTTGTAATCGCCTGCTCCACTCCAATGGACAGCACGCGCCGTAAACAGGCCTGAGCAAAGCCTGTGCCGGGATTGCTATCAGGTTGTCATATAGTCGCTAAACCGCTCTGGGACAAGGCTTTTCGGCAACCTCATTAACTGAGCAAACATCAAGGACCGGAAATCCTACGCGGCCGAGCTTGTTCATTTGATGAAGTTATGTTTATTAATCGAGTCATGATTTGATCATTTAGACCAATGCCGGGCCGAGGTACAAGAATGAGAATTCCTCACTGCGAGCTTCCCGACCACAGCGTCTCCACTGAGCACTTCCTGCCTCGCGGCGACAGTAGTCAGCCAGACGCCAGTGGCTCGCCCACCGCCGAGGAATTGACCGGTTGCCTGTTCTTCTCGCCTGACGATGGGCGCATCTGGCTCAACGATCAGCGCATGTTGCTGCTGCACACCTCATCGTTCGGCACCTTGCGCCGCGAGATCATCGAGCGTCTGGGGCAGGAGCAGGCACGCGGAATGTTCACCCGCGCCGGTTATCTGTCTGGCGCGCGCGACGCCCGGCTGATTCGCGAACGCTGGCCACTGGCTGATGCCACATCGGCGTTTCGTGCCGGTACGCACTTGCACACGCTGGAAGGCATGACCAAGGTCGAGCCGTTGCACTTCAAGTTCGACGCCGAGTCCGGGTTCTACGAAGGGGAGTTTCTCTGGCACCACTCCTGCGAAGCCGACGAGCATGTCGCGGCGTACGGCATCGGGCAGGATCCGGTGTGCTGGACCGAAATCGGCTACGCCATCGGTTTTGTCAGCGGCCTGTTCGGGCAAATGGTGGTCTTCCGCGAAGTGGAGTGCCGCGGCATGGGCCACGCGACCTGCCGGGTCGTTGGCAAGACCGCAGAACAATGGGGCGACGTCGAACGCGACCTGGGCTACCTGAGCGTGGTCAAACCACCTGCCCCTGAACAAACTCCTCCGCTGGCAAAAGCGAACCATGACGCAAGCCCACCCACCGGCACCGAGCAGCCGCTGATTGGTGCCAGCGCCGCATTCAATGCCGCCACCCAGGCACTGCAGCGTGTGGCAATGACCCCGGCAACTGTATTGATCAGCGGTGAATCCGGCGTCGGCAAGGAAATGTTCGCCCGCCAGTTGCACCAGCTCAGCCGCAACCGCGAAGGCCCGTTCGTGGCGCTCAACTGCGCAGCCATTCCCGATAACCTGATCGAAGCCGAGCTGTTCGGTGTCGAGCGTGGGGCATACACCGGGGCGACGCACTCAAGGCCCGGGCGTTTCGAGCGCGCCAACGGCGGTACGCTGTTTCTGGACGAAATCACCTCGCTGAGCCTGGCCGGGCAAAGCAAACTGCTGCGTGCCCTGCAGGAGCGGGAGATCGAACGCGTCGGGGGCGGCCACGGCATCAAGGTCAATGTTCGGGTGGTGGCGGCGACCAACGTCGACTTGCGCAAGGCGGTGGCCGATGGCGAGTTCCGCGCGGACCTGTTCTATCGCCTGAATGTCTACCCGATCACCCTGCCCCCGTTGCGCGAACGCCGCGATGACATTCCATTGCTGATCAACGCCTTTCTCAAACGATTCTGTCAGGAGTACGGCAGGACGCCGGCCGGATTGACCATGCGAGCGTTGAAGACGCTGTTGCGTTATGACTTCGCCGGGAATGTGCGCGAACTGCAGAACCTGATCGAGCGCGGGCTGATTGCCAGCGACGAGGGCCAGGCCATTGATCTGGTGCATATCTTCCGCAACGAGTCGTTACCGGAAGACTCCTACTCGTTGAACCCCGAGGGCGCGTTGCGGCAGACCTCTGTTTCAGAAACCCGGCAGGCCTCGACTGCCAGACTGCTGGACACTCTGGGGCAGTCCGGCCAGGCATTCTCCATCGACGATCTCGAACAGCGCCTGATCCACGAAGCGCTGAACGAGAGCGAAGGCAACCTGGCGGCCGCCTCGCGTTTACTGGGCCTGAGTCGCGCCCAGTTTGCCTATCGTCTGAAGAAACAGCAGCCAGGGGGCGCCTAGATCGGCAAGGTGCTCACCACACGCAGGGCAAGCCCTTCGTAGGCATCCAGCGTGATGGTGAACTCGCCCTGATCGGTCAGATCGCCCTCGACCCGCTCGTTGATGATATCGACCACCGGACCCGGCGCGATGCCAGGCAGGTGCAGCGTTTCGACAATAGTCTCTGAGCTGAAGTTGAGCGCGGTGATCTGCGTGCCCTTGCCGGCAGGCAACTCGTGCACCATGACCAACAGCCCTGGATGCTCGACGTCGGGAATCAGAATCTGGCGGCTTGCTGCAATGTCGTAGGCGCGGCGCACAGCAAGAATTTTCTTGAGCTGCGAGGCAAACGAATCAGGTCGCTGGAGCTGACTGACCAGGCTGCCATACAGCGTCTTCGGACGCGGCATGTCACCAGCAGAAAATTCAGCTTCCGGGTCCAGATCCACCAGATCGTAGGCACCCCGATGAATCCAGCGAGTATCACCGTCCTGCATCAGGTGGTCGACCTGCTCGGCCGGCAGCGTCAAGGCGCCGACCAGGTCCCAGCCCGACAAGGCAAACACGCCCGGCTGCATGGCGTTGTACATCACCAGCAGCAGGTGGATGTGCTGGATCTGCTGAATGTCTGCATCGCTGATCGTGCTGAGATCACGAATGCCCAGCGCCGCGGTGATGATGCTGGCCGTCGTGCAGGAGACACCATTGGTGACGAACTTGAGGTTGTACGGCGCGTGTTCACCGGACAACTTCTCGTACATCTCTTCACGGATGTGCTCGCGCAGGATATTGCCCGGGAACGTCTGCCCCTGGTAATGGAAGGTGTCGTGGGCGTGCAGCGTCCAGAAATGCACCAGCTCCAGAGTCAGCTCATCGTGGTTCTGCAAGGCATGGATCAGCGATGCCGGATCGATGCCGTACGCATGCACCTGACGCAGCATCAAGCGCAGGAACTCGGTGGTGCCGGTCAACAGTGCATGCTGATAGGCCGGTCGTGTGATGAAGTCGTAGGACAGGTCAGCGCCGCCCTGCCCCATGGACGCGATGTCATCGATGGTCAGGTTCAGTTCCTGGAAGCTGAAACCGCCCGCCTTGCGGATCGCACCGGCGAGTAGCTGGTTGCCGGTGATCGACAGCGGATGGCTTTCCGACCAGGCAGTGCCTTCGGCGCGACGCTCCACGCCAAGGAAGCCGTTGGCGTCCAGACGCAGTACCCGCGCGCCCATTACATCAATGGCATGCAGTGCATCACCAATGATCATCTGTTGCGCGGCAAAACTTGGGTCCAGCCAGTTCAATGAAGGCTGACCGTCCTTGAAATAATGCAGGTAGACCCAGCGGCGGGCCTTGCCATCGACGCCATGCACCACGTCGGTGGCGCTCCAGTCGGTTTCCTTGACGCCGGGCTCGAAGAAGATCACCCGTTGCAACTGGCCGACGATGTAATGCTTGTCGCGTAACTGATCGACCACATCGGGCATCAGATTGACGGCGTCGCGCCCGGTCGGCACTTCAGGCAACAGCGGCCAGTCTTCCTCACGGATCTCGACCATGTGAAACAGGCCAGGGTAATCCTCGTACGCCAGCTCGGCAAGACGGAAGTCTGCGCCCTTACCCGTGTGCGACGGGATGATGTCATCGATGATCACAGCGTTGTGCGCTGCGGCGATGCGCGTCAGGCTCAACAGTTGTGCCTCGGTGCCCAGATCCGGGTCGATGCCGAAACTGATGCGGTCGAAGTTGCCATCGATACTCGGGGTCCGCTCGCGGCCTTTCAACCCGCCGGACAGCTTCAGCGGGCCGTTGTGAATGCCTTGAATGCCGATCTCCGACAGCGCGTGCCAGAGGGTTTCATCACCCAGCGCTTCCAGCACCGAGCCGCCTTCGCGAGTGACGATAGAAGCCGGATAGGCGGTGAACCAGACTGACGCAATAGCGGATGCATCTCTGGGACGTGCAAGGGCGAAAGGACGCTGCCAGAGCCTGCCCTGCCCCGAATAGGTCTTGGCGCGCTGTCTTGCGGCATTAAGCATCGATTGCTCGACCAGCCAGTCCACGTACTGCTTGTCCGGTATCGTCATAGCGTCCAGTCTTCCTCTCGAATCGGCGACCTGAGACGCTCCGCAAGCGGAGCGTCCTGAATGTATTGCTTACGGATATGAGCCCACCGGGCCCGATTCGTTGCATTCATGTCGCGGTCTGACGCTCGCCGACCGTGCTATGACGAAGTTTTGCGGCATCAATAAGGTTGAGGGATGGCAACAGGAGGCTTTTTCAGTGCCTGAATCACCGCATTGGCGGCATTGGAAAGCAGCGAGGCCGGCCGCGCCACCACACTGATGTGCCGCATCACGGTCAGCGGCAGCGGGATCGACTCCAGCTCACGGAAGCGCCCGTTCAGCAACGCCCTGGGCAGAATCGAAATGCAATGGCGCTTGGCGACCAGATCCAGAAGTGTGTCCAGACAGGTCAGTTCGCCGCGTTGACTGAGCCGCACCTGCGCCGATGCCAGTTGCTGGTGCAAACGCTCGACCCCGGGATGCCGCCAGGCCACGTAACGTGACACCTGCGAAAGCTCGGCGAAGCTTTGCGGCGTTGCCTGTTTGCTGCGCGCCGCCACCAGCACGTAATGGTCCGACCAGCAATGATGCTCGAGATAATGCTCATTCAGGACAGTACCGGGCAGGATGAGGATGTCGGCTACTTCCTTTATCAACGCGTCCAGCGAGGGGTGTTGTTCGGAGCGGTGCAGCACGTTCAAGTGAATATCGGGGTAGTGATGGGCGAGAAAGTCCAGCGAGGCGCTCAGGCTGGTCTCGAGGATATGCGAGTGGTAATGAATGGTTACGCTGCCGCTGACCCCATTTTTTTTAGTTGTTCGAGTGTGGCCATGATGTTTCCGAGGGTCTGGTTGATGACCTTGCCTTCAGGGGTGAGGGTGCAGCCCGTACGGCTGCGAATGAACAGGCGTTTTTCAAAAAAATCTTCGACTTCCTTGATGGCATAGCTGATGTTCGACTGGCTGCAGCCCAGAATGGCTGCGGCCTCCGAGAACGAACCGTGCTGGGCAACGGTTTGAACGACTTTGAAGAAATGGGTTTTCATGTGTCCTGCACTCTGGTTTTGCAAAGGTGGGTGCGGCCCTGCCGCTGAGCCGAAGGCTCGGGAATACAGGAAACCCCCGCTGAAACACCGAACTGGCCGGGATATCGGCCGTTCGAATAAATGTCTCAAGCGGGGGTAAAGCGAACGCTGGCTATCAGGTTGAAGGCGTGGCTATGCACATTTCGGGTGCACGGCGTCTTCAGGGGTATCCGCAGGGGAACTGAGTGGCTCAGTCGTTCTCGGTCCAGTCGAAATCCATTTGCAGCGCCGTGCGTTCGGCCAATTCACGACTGTGCAGGCGCTCTACCAGGTGAAGGCTCATGTCGATACCGGCGGAGATACCTGCCGATGTCACAAATGAGCCCTCGTCGACCCAGCGCAGGGTGCTGAGCACGTCTACCGAAGGGAACATTTCCTTGAGGTCGTCAATGTCTTCCCAGTGCGTGGTTACTTGCTTGCCTGCCAGCTTGCCGGTCCTGGCCAGCAGAAAGGCACCGGTGCACACGGCAGCCACTACGCGACCGGGTTCCGACTGATCGCTGATCCAGTGGATCACGTCGGGTTTTTCCAGTTCGGCGGTCACGACCCCGCCCGGGACGATCAGGCAGTCGATGGCCGGATGGTCGTTGATCGAAAAGTCCGGATCGACCTTGAGCCCGGCGCGGGCACGCACTGGTGCGGTGCTGCGCCCGATGGTGAACACATTGAACAACTGCCGGTCATCGCGGCTGTTGCGAGCGTGCATGCGTGTTGCGGTGGTGAACACTTCGTAGGGGCCAGCGAAGTCGAGAACCTCGACGTCGTCATAAACGTAGATACCGATATTGAGTGGCACGAGTTGGCTCCAGGGCCTGCATGGCAGACCACTTGCATCATATTAAGGTTTAAGCAGTTTCAAGCGGTGACAGGGTGCAGATTACCCAGTAGCATCACGCCAAACTACTGGCTGAAATGCCAATATCCGGTAACATCGCGCCATGAAAAATCATCTCGTTGTCGCACTCATCTACAACCAGTTGTGCACCTTCGAATTTGGCTGCACGGTCGAAGTATTTGCGCTGAAAAGACCTGAACTGGGGGTCAACTGGTACGAATTCGCGACCTTCCCGGTCGACGATGGGCCGATCACCGCCGCCGGGGGCATTACCATCGTGCCAACGCCTGGCGAAGTGCTGCTGGAGAATGCCGATACAATCATCGTGCCAGGCTGGCGCGGAGTGGAGTCCGCAGTTCCGCAGCGGCTCATCGAACAGCTCCAGGCTGCTCATGCACGCGGCGCGCGGATCTGCTCGATCTGTACAGGCGCTTTCGTTCTGGCCGCGGCCGGTTTGCTCGACGGGCACAAGGTCACCACCCACTGGCGCTACACCGACCTGCTGGCAACCATGTATCCGGGCCTGACCATTCAACCCAACGAACTGTATGTGGACCAAGGCACTATCGTGACAGCTGCGGGCTCGGCCGCGGGGCTGGACATGATGCTGCACCTGGTGCGCAACGATCACGGCTCGCGCGTTGCCAACATGGTGGCGCAGCGCATGGTCATCCCGCCTCATCGCGAAGGCGGGCAATCGCAATATGCGTCCCGGCAACTGGTGTCGGCCAGCGACGGGCCGATTTCCAACCTGATGGACTGGATCCGCAGCGATCTGCAGCGCCCTCACACCATCAAGGAAATGGCCTCAAGGGCGGCGCTCAGTACCCGCACCTTGCACCGCAGCTTTATGGAAAGTACCGGCCTTACGCCTTACGACTGGCTGCTCGGCGAGCGCATTGCCTACGCCAAGGAATTGCTGGAGTCCTCGAAGCTGCGTCTCAACGAAGTGGTGGACCGCGCCGGTTTCGGCTCCGAAGAGTCTTTTCGCCGACACTTCCGCAATCTGGTGGGCATCAGCCCGAGCAGCTATCGCAAGCAGTTTGCCCGGGCGTGACCTCGGGCCTCGCGTAGACCGCATCGACAAGCGTATCGGCAAACTCACCCCACGCGCCCGCAACAGCCGTGTTGGTCAGGACGACCATGCTGAGCGCAGAAACCGGATCAACCCAGTAATGACTGCCATACAAGCCGCACCACGACCAGGTCCCGACACCCTGTTGCTGCCCCCGCACCGCAGCGGGATCGGCAAGGATCATCGGCCCCAGGCCGAACTTCCAGCCAGGCCCCCGACTGGCAATGGTTATGCTTCCAATCGCGTTATTCAGCAAGCGCTCGGTACTGACGGCGCTCAATAACGGCGCGCCCCCCAGACGCAGGCATTCGAGCAGCCGGAGATAGTCATCAGCCGTGCCCAGCATGCCTGCCCCGCCAGATTCATATGCACCTGCGTCAAAAGCCCGAGCCGATGACAGCCGCGCCTGTCCGCTGTCGAGCAACAACACATCGTTTTCGCCGATACGTTGCGGGCCGTTGACACTGTCCTTGTAGGCGCTGGCCAGCGTTCGTTGCTGGTCGTGCCTGAAGGAAGTCGCATCCATGCGCAAAGGCAGGGTAACCCACTTGGCAACAGCCTCTGACAACGGCATGCCGGTGGCCTGTTCAATCACAGCGCCCAGCACATCTATGCCCAACGAGTATCCCCAGGCGCTACCCGGCTCAAACAGCAGTGGCAGACGCGCCAACCGGGTCAGGTTTTCCTTTAGATCGAACGGCACACAGTCCAGCCCGTCCGACACCCCTGCCCGCTCATAGGCATTACCGGACGTTTGTTCGAAACCGTAGCTCAAGCCGCAAGTGTGCGACAGCAAATGCTGCAGCGTGATGACAGGTTCACGGCCGCAGGCCAGACGTGGACGAAAGGCAGGCAGCCAGTCCGTTACCGAGGCTTGCAGGTCCAATATGCCTAGCTCGCAGAGCCGCAACACCACCACCGAGGTCAACAGTTTGGTCAGTGATGCCAGACGAAAGCGCGTGCTGCGAGTGACCGGAATCTGCTGCTCGCGATCTGCCCAGCCGAGTGCGCTGGCGTAAACCAGGCGCCCCTGCCCGGCCAGCAACAGCACCCCGCCAACGATCCGGCGCTGATCGATGAAGCGTTGCCAGACACCGCTGACACGCTGCACGGCGGGCTCATTCAGGGCAATCATCGCTCACAGGCCCTTCACTGCGCGGCTGAAGATCTGCGCATACGCCTCGGCCGAATGACGAATCGGGTTGGTGTGCGAGCAGCCATCGGCAAATGCCATGCGTCCGACACGCTCGGCGTCGCGATCATCGATACCTATCTCGCCCAGCGTATGTGCAATGCCAATCTGCTCGCGTAGCGCCAGTAACCAGTCCATTACCCCGGTAAAACCGGGCATGGGCAAACGCAGGTAAACCGCCAGATCATCCATTTGCTTCAGCAGCGCCGAGCGATTGGCCTCCAGCACATAGGGCAGCAGAATCGCATTCAGCAAACCATGATGCTGGTCGTAGAGCGCCCCAAGGCTCTGAGCAATTGCGTGTACGCCGCCCAGACCGCGCTGAAACGCGGCGGCACCCAGGCTGGAAGCCACCAGCATTTGCTGCCGCGCCTCCAGGTCCTGACCGTCAGCAACAACCCGAGGCAAATATTCCTTGATCATCTGCATGCCCTTGACCGACACCGCTTCGGCCATCGGGTGCCAGGCCGGTGAACACCAGGATTCCATGCAGTGAGTCAAGGCGTCCGCACCCGTCGCGGCAGTCAGGTGCGTTGGCAGGTTCAGGGTCAGCGTGGCATCCAGAATCGCGATGCGCGGCATCATGCGAATGTGCAGGATGGTGCGTTTGACCTGGGCCTGCTCATCGGTAATCACCGACGCACGCCCCACTTCAGAGCCGGTGCCGGCCGTCGTCGGCAGCGCGATCACCGGCGCAATGCCGTCTGGATCGGCGCGCAGGTGGTTCTGACCGATGTCTTCGAAATCCCACAACGGGCGGGTCTGGCCGGACATCAGCGCCACCGCTTTGGCAGCGTCCAGCGCCGAGCCGCCGCCAAACGCGATGACGCCGTCGTAATCCCCGGCTCTGTAGGCTTGCAGCCCCTCGGCGACGTTGGTCCCGGTCGGGTTGCCCTTGACCCGGTCAAACAGGCCGCAATGGCCTAATTGGCGGCGGCAATCCTGCACGGCGCTGGCGATCATGTCGGTGCTGCCGAGAAAGCTGTCGGTAATCAGTAACGGCCGTTTTATGCCGGTCTTCCGGCAGGCGTCGGCCAGTTCATTAACGCGTCCAGCGCCTGCACGGATTGAAGTCGGGTAGTGCCAGTCGTTGCTGTGCATGTACGTAGTCCCTTGCAGGTTATTTCAGTAAATGAAGTTGGCGGGCAGCAAACCGATCAGCAGGCGCAGACCGAAAGCGATCATGAAAAGACCGGTAACGATATCGATGGCCTTTTTCATCCGCTGATAGCGCGCCTGCACGGCCGGGATCGAAAACAACGTAGCCAGCAGCACGAACCAGGAAATCGCCAGCACCGCGATGATCGATACCCCCGCAGTGCGCACCCACATCGGCATGCCCGGCGTGGTCACGGTGGTGAACACGCTGGTGTAGAACGCCAGCGCCTTGGGATTGGTCAGGTTGGTCAGCAGGCCGAACCGATAGGCGCGGCTCAGACTGCCGATGCCCAGCGCACCGATGTCCCTCGGCTTGGGCTGGCTGCCAGCACTGCGCAGGCTCTTGGTGCCGAGCCAGGTCAGGTAAGCACCGCCCAGCAATTGCAACGCCGGTTGAAGCCACGGCAACTGCTGAAACACCAGCCCTAACCCGGTGGCTGCCAGCAGGGCCCAGAGAATGCTGCCCGAGGCGACCCCCAGCCCGGCACAGATGCCCTGCTGCCGTGACTGGCTGAACGAGAGCTGGGTGATCACCAGGAAGTTCGGCCCGGGACTGATGATCAGCACGATGAACGCTCCCGCCAGCGCGGTTAGTAAAGTGACTTCATACATATCAGCAATTCCTTTTTAATTAATAAGTTAAACAGCTTTGTTAAACGTTAATGTGATGCAACTTGAAGTGTGCTTCGCCAGCATCTCCAGGCATGACTCGACCGCCCTGCGCGCTTCGATCAGTGCGCGGCAGGTCGGGTCAGGCGTGGGCACGTAGTGGTTGTAAAAGGTGCAGCCTTCCACGGCAGGCCCCAGAACCCAGAGCCGCTGCTGCACCGAACCATCGCGGCCAATGGCACGAGCAGACTCATCGGTTTCAATACCGTCGGCAGGCCAGGCATGCGCAGCGCGAATCAGTCCTTGCTCGTGCAAATCACTGATCAGACCCGGGCCATTGCCCGACAGACCGCCGTGGGCGACCCGCGCGCCAATGATGCCGTCGGGGCGAAAATCGGCCCGTTGCACATCGTCCATCGGCGGCAGGATCGTCACGACGCCAGCCTCGATCAGCGCCAGCAGATCTTCATGGCGCTCCTTCTGCGGCCCGCCGACCAGCCGGTTGCTCAACCCGGCCCATGTGCCATAAAACTCCAGGGTCGACGATTCAGTCAGGCCGTTGCGATCCGCGATCAGGCGCAGCAGGTCGCGGTAATCTCGCCAGACCTCCAGTGCCTGGCAGATCGGACTGCCTGCCGTGCCCAGCCGACTCAGCGCCAGGTCCCGTTTGATCCAGTCGACGAACCATTGGCCATACGTGCCTTGCGCACCCGACCAGCGTTGGGTCAACAGCCATTGCTCAGGGTCAAACTCACCCCATAGCTCGGCCAGCCGCTCAAACGCTGCGGGTATGGCGGTTGACTCGCGCAGCAGCCGCTGCACCGACGCCAACTGCGCTGGCGCATCGAGCCGGACCCTGGCCTGATAAAACACGGCGCGCATTTCATCCTTGATCAGCGGCAGCACATCGGCCCGAAAGTCGAGTTGCCCGCCCTCCTTTTGCTCGCGCAAACGGGCTATGGCGGCAGCGTTGAAGAACAGCCTCGGCAATGCGGGCTGGCTGGAGGCATGCCATTGCGGCCGTGCATGAAACGGCAGCCCTGTGCGCGAGTACAGGAACACCTTGGGCTCGCGGCCGGACGGCAGATATCGCCAGCCTGCAAAACCGCTATCGCGCACGTAGCGCCCGCCGCGCCCTTGAGTCAGGTGAGCCAGCGTGTCCAGCGCGGTCAGTCCCAGTCCCTCGATGGCGACCGTATCGCCGACCTCCAGTTGCGCGCCGGTTTCAAAGGCATGCCCGCTGGCGAGGAACACGGCATCGACATCCATCTCCTGACTTCGGGTGTGCAACCTGAAGCCGGGGGCTTCCAATAGCGGCCCACAGGTCATGACCTGCTCGGCGTGATAGCGCACCTGCACATGCGCCGGGCAGCACTGCAGGAGCAGGCGATAGCTGTCCTGCAAGTAGCGCCCGAGCAGTGCGCGCGGCAAAAAGTCGCCAAACGCCACCGCTCTGCCCTGCCCGTCCGTGCTGACGTGGCCGCGCTCGTCAAGGCGCACATCCTGACTGCGGCACCATTGCAGAAAGGTCGGACCTGATGGCGCGCACGCCGGGAATGCGGAAGAAAACGCGGATAACTGGCCGGCCATGGTGTTGAGCATCAGGTAATCCGCCTGCTGCGCATGGTGCAGCCCGCTGCCGGGTGGTTGCGGGTCGAACACTTCGATATTCAAAGGCCGATCGGCATGGCGACTCAGGCCGATCAACTGCTCCAGAATGCTCAAACCACGCGAGCCCAGACCGATAATCGCTACGGTATGCGTCTGCACGGCCATCACCAGCGCTTCGACTCAAAGAAGAACTTCGGCACCGGCAACGCGCTGCCTTCGGCCACTGCCTGGCGATAGACGCGCTGGCCCACGGCAAGGTCCAGTACGCCGAGACCGAATGGCGAGAAGATCGAGGCCCGATCCGGACTCAGTTCCACCTGCCCGGTCATCAGTTGTGCCAGCGTCCCGGTGATGAACGATCGGTCCTGATACTGCTGCACGGCGAGATCAGGTGAGGTCTGAGCCTTGAGGCAGTGCTCAACGTCATCAAGAATGTTATTGGCCTGCGCGATGACGTCCGCGCCCAGATCACGCAACGAAATGTTCAGCAGCAGTTGCCCTGGCCGAAACAGCGGCTCCAGCACATAAGGGCTCGGCGCGGTGGTAGCGAACACCACCACGTCAGCCTGCAAGGCGGTCGGCAAATCGCTTGGCTGACTGTTCAACCGATGTCGACTGGCGGCATGCTGCACCAACGCCGATGCCGAGTCCTCGTGTTGATCGAAGACGGTTATTGCGTCCATCGTCCAGCCATCGCTGACGAACATGTCGAGGATGGTTCGGGCGATGAAACCGGCACCGATGAACGCCATTCGTCCGACGTGGCGCTGATGACGGTTCATCCAGCGCGCACCGAGCACCGCCGAGGCTGCCGTGCGCATGGCGCTGATGCGTGAGGCTTCCAGGCAGGCAAAGGCATAGCCGGTCAGCGGGTCATTGAGGATCAGCACGGCCGAGGCGCGTTGCAGGCCCGTCTCGATATTGTCCGGAAAGCTGGATATCCACTTGATGCCACTGACTGCCTGCTCGCCCGACAGGCTGGCGGGCAAGGCAATGATCCGATTGGCCAGTGCCTCGGGAAAACGCAGAAAGTAACTGTCAGGGTTGATCGTGCGCCCGGCCTCGTGGGCCAGATACGCCGCCTGCACATCCTCGATGCAAGCCAGCGGATCAGCCGCCAGCAGGCGCGCGACCACCTCGCCATCGACTACATGAAACGCCGCCTGCTTCAGGCGCTCGGCAGCCAGCCAGAAGGTTGAACACTGCTCCTGCGCAAGCGCGCTTGCACCCGAAGGCGCTGTCACCGACCCACCGCTTTCGCGAGCAAGCTCGCTCCCACAAGGGCTTGCGCACGCGCATGCAACAGATTCACACACATCCTGTGGGAGCGGGTCTGCACCCGAAGGCGTCGCCACCGACCCATCGCTTTCGCGAGCAAGCTCGCTCCCATAAGGGCTTGCGCACGCGCATGCAACAGATTCACATACATCCTGTGGGAGCGAGCTTGCTCGCGAAGGCGTTTTCACGCGTCCCGGAAATGTTGCCGCCTCTGGTGAGGAAAGATCCGCCAGGGTCATGTTCAGCACTTCACGGCCAAAACGCTGCTCGACCCACTGGTCATCGTAGAGGGTGTCCAGATAGCGCTCGCCCCAGTCTGGCGACAATGCCACGACCACCGAACCCGGCTCGATGCGCTCGCGCCAGGCATGTACCGCGGCGATCACCGTCGCGGTGGACCCGCCAACCAGCAAGCCTTTGCTGCGCGCCAGAATGCGACACATGGCGACGGTACGGGATTCAGGAACCATCTCCAGCGCGTAAATACCATCAGCCTTGAAGATCGGCGGATGCTGGCTGGTACCCAGCCCCGGTATGAAGCGACGGCTGGCCGGAGTGCCAAAGGTCACCGAACCGACGCTGTCGACGGCAATGATTCTGGTGCTCGGGTGATGCCGCTGAAAATGCTGGACGCAGCCCATCAGCGTGCCGGTGGTCCCGGCACCGACGAACAGATAGTCGACATGACCGAAGTGCTGGCTGATCGAGCGTGCCGTGGTCCGGGCGTGAGCACGCGGGTTGGCGGCATTCTCGTATTGATTGAGCCAAACATATCGCGGATCGCTGGCGAGCTTTTCCCGGATCAGCGCAATGCGTGTTCCCAGAAACCCGCCGTTGGCATCCGGGGCCTGGACCTGAATCACCTCGGCGCCATAGCTGCGCATCATGCGGATGTTATGGCTGGAGCTGTTGGGGTCGACCACGCAGGTAAAGGGTATTGCCCGTTCAGCGCAGATCATCGCCAGCGCCACGCCAAGGTTGCCCGACGAAGACTCGATCAGAATCGTGTCAGGGCCCAGCAAACCCCGAGCCTGAAGGTCATTGATCAGCCCTACGGCGGTTTTGAGCTTGATCGATCCGGCCGGGTTGAGTGATTCCATTTTCAGGAAAAAGTCTGCGCCCAGGCCAGACACCTTGAGGAAGGTCTGATCGTGAACGATGTCGCAAAGAGAGTCGTACATAAGGGTCACTTCCACTGTGCCAGCAAAGGTTCGGCTGCCGGTGCTACTGCCTGCTCAAGCGCATTGGCGATACGCTCGGCGCGCAGCGCCATCAGCGAGAACGACTGGCTATCGCTGATTCCGTGGCTGCGTTCGGAAAGACCGTTGACCCAGATATTCACGTCGCACTCGCCCTGCGTAGCGACTCGGTAATCCCGATCAATCAGCAGGCCGCCATCCAGATCGGCCTTGAGCCATGGCTGCAAGCCACTCAATAACGGTGGTATCAGGTACTGCTGATAACCGGTGCCGAGCACAACGGCGTCGACTTCCAGCACTTGGGTGCGCTGGCTGAAGGTGTCGGTCAACTCGATCCGGTAGCCCTCTGCGCTGTGCTCGATGGCACTGATCAGGCTGTAAGCATGGGTCTGCAGACGCTTGCGTCCGGCGATGGAGTCCTCGTAGATCAGCGAAAACAGCTTCTGACTTTCATCCGGGTCGATCCCGGCGTAGTTGGTCGAACGGCCCCAGTCGAGAAAGCGCCGCCGCGCTGCGGGGCTCAGGCTATGGAAGTAATCAACGTGATCCGGGGCAAACACCCGGTTGGGGAACTGCCCCAGTTGAGTGAGCTTGAAACCGGCAGAGCGATGCACTGAATGCACCTCGATGGCAGGATCGCGACTGACCAGTTCCAGCACCGACTCACTGGCGCTCTGCCCCGAGCCCAGCACCAGCCAGCGCTTGGGCAAGTATTCGCCAAAGGCTTGCAGGCGGGTCAGAAACTGCGAAGTGTGAAACAGCGTCGGGCCAAGCAGCGCCTCGAACGCGTGTGGAATGCGCGGTGCGCTGCCGCTGGACAGCACGACATTGCGCGTCGTGAAGCAGGTTTGCGGCGTGCAGACCCGTACTTCGTGCAAACGGCCGTTGCGCAGCACAGGGTCAATCCCGGTGACCGGCGTGTTGAAGCAGGTCTGGCTGTCCACTTGCCTGGACACCCAGGCCAGATAATCCGACCATTCATGGCGACTGGCGGGACGGCCCAGCAGGCCGAAATCGAACATCCGCCCCTGTTCCTTGAGGTACATGGCGAAGGAAAAGCGGCTGCGCGGATTGCGCGGCGTCACCAGGTCACGAAATACGTGATGGTTGATGTCAGTTCCGGCCAGCAGCAGTTCGCGGTGCCATTGGCTGTCTTGCGCAGCTTCCAGATAGCGGATGGACAGCGAGCCGAGCGGGTCATTGGCCTCCCGTGCGTCTTCAAAAGCACAGGCCAGCGCGATGCCGGCTGGACCAAAGCCGATACAGACGGCGTCCGAGTGCAACGTGTGTGGTGTCGAGTTACCCATGAAGTTCCTGTCCTTAGAGTTGGCGTGAAGCGGTGTTCTTGGTTTTTCTTGCGGCTATCGGCTGACGGGGGTCAGTCCTGTGGGGCCCGGGGTCCAGACACAGGTCATCGCGCCTCGCAGCTCGCCCCGATCAAAGCCGACTGCGCCCAACGGTGTGTTGAAGGTGGTGTGCTGCAACGCGTTCAGCAGTTGCCCGGCGCGAAGACCGCCGTCGGCCAGCTCAGCCAGCACGTAAAGCATCAGCAGGCTTTCGCGAAAGTAGGTGTGTGGCTCGGCAGCGAACAACATTTGGTGCAGCGCGCTGGCATGGCAGCCATTTCCTGGGTTGTCAGGAGTCCCGAAACCGATGACGAACGTCTTGCCACGCTGGTCCTCGGCGCAGCCCAGATACGGCGAGGCAGCGTCGTCAGTCAGTACCAGCGGGCGGTTACTCCCGGCCTGTCGTCGCGCCTGCCAGTGTTCGCGACTGGGCTTGAGGCGGCCGGCAAATACCTCGACATCGGCGTGCTCAGGCTCTTCGACGCGCTGCAATCCAGCGCGTACCAGCGCTTCGCAGATGGCAACGCACAAGGCCTGACCATGAGCGCTGTCATCAGCCTGGACATGAACGCGGCGCCATTGACGGCTCGCCAGCCAGCTCACCAAATCACCCGCCAGTTGACGGTCCGAGGGGCAGAAACGGAATGCGTTGGGGTGCTCAAGCGTCAGGCCATCAATCGTTGCTGCCGGTGTCAGCAGCGCGACACCGGCTTGCCGATACAGCGCCGCGGCGCTGACGGCGGCGTCCGATGAAAAATGGCCAATGATCAGATCCGCTTTCCAGTCGATCATGTGCCGCGCCACTTCGGCCCCGCGAACGGCATTGGCTCCGTCGTCGAGGAAGTGCCATTGCACCCGCGCAAGCCCCGGCACACAGTTGCGCGCCACGGCCAGCGCCCTCATGAAGGTCCGGGCGTGCGGCGTGTCGTGGGGGTTGAACAGCGCGCTGACACCGACCCGCAAGCCTGGCACAAGTGAGGCGAGCGGCGTCATGGTTGTATCCCCGCCAGACTGGCAGCGGGCATCTGCCGGCGTGGCGACAACGCCGACCAGCCGAGGCTCGGCCGGTCCTTTCCTGCCAGATGACTGCGCAGTTGCTCGAAAGCGATACCGGCAACACCAGGAGCAAACTTGAACCCCAGTCCCGACATGCCTGCGGCCAGATAAACCGGGCTGTGCTCGGCGCAGAAACCCAGCAGCGGACGACCGTCGGCGCTGTAACTGTCGAAACCCGGCAGCACATCCAACACACGTGGGTGGGTTGCCGAACCGCACAGCCGGACAATGCGCTTGCAGGCGTCTTCGGCATGCCGCGCATCAGGCTGTGCCAGATGCTCTGGCCAGAGGCTGTTATCGCGGGCGCCGCAGCCGGTCTGCACGATATGGCGGGTCAGCGGTATCGCGTAGCTCTGAGTAACCGCATCGATCACCGGCATTGACCAGTCGCTGTCAGTCAGCACCCGGGCAAAGGGGATCGAACGGGCTTCCAGCCCCGCGTGTGGCACCAGATGCTGACTCCAGGCACCCGCAGCCACCACTACCGCCCGACAACGCAAGGTGGCGTCACCCATGTCGATGTGTACGAGGTCCGCAGCACGACAGTCGATGGCTTTGATCTCGCGATGCTCCAGCAGCAAGCCTTGCTGACGAACCACGTGGCACAGCGCCGCGACAGCCTGACGTACATTGCCGACGCAGGCGCGAGGTTCGAACAGGTTGACCCGCTCAACTGCCGGGCAGTGCGGATAGCGACCGCCATCGAGTTCATGGCCCACCAGCAGGCGCATCGGG
Organism: Pseudomonas syringae group sp. J248-6; assembly: GCF_032586995.1. Taxonomy (NCBI): domain Bacteria; kingdom Pseudomonadati; phylum Pseudomonadota; class Gammaproteobacteria; order Pseudomonadales; family Pseudomonadaceae; genus Pseudomonas; species Pseudomonas syringae group sp. J248-6. The sequence goes on from NZ_JAWHOP010000001.1 coordinate 291,803, forward strand.
TAGCGTTCGCTGCCGTGCTGCTCGATAGCCCGGCACAGATTATCCAGCTGGTCCGTGGCGGCCCGGTAGATCACCCCGGTACGTCGCAGTGCGCTGGCGTAAGTGGTCGCGAAAATGCCGTCGTCCATCAGGCTGATTGACCACGCCGCAAGCTCCATCAGCAGCGGATCGCTGTCATACAGGCGAACCAGACCGCCGGAATAACCGCTCGCCCCCAAGCTGCCGGCTGCGCCCTTGTCGATCAGAGCGACCGACACACCTGCGCTGCACAGCTTCGCCGCGATGCTGGCGCCGGTAATCCCGGCGCCGATGACCGCTATCTCGTAATCGATGAACATGTGGTGCATCCGTTCAGATGGAGTATTCAGCGGCCGAGCCGTTCATGAGCGTGGCGTTCACCCGGGCCTCGGGCAGTCCGAATGCGGCCATGATCTGCGCTGACATTTCCGGAATCAGCGCCTTGCCAGCCACTGCGATGAACGCTGCCAGATGGCTGACGGGCCGACCTTCGGCCAGGCGTGCGCGAGCAATGGCGATGACGTCAAGCAGCACCTGAGCCATGCCCTTCATCGAGAACTGCGCAGGCTCTGCGGCCCTGCTCCATTGCAGGCGTAACGCTTCCAACAGCCCGGCATCGGCCCCACAGATACCGCTCCACCAGCTGTCATCGCGATGTTTTCCGGCATCCAGCAACGCGGGGAAAAATTCGCTGAATATCTGCTCCCGCCATGCGCGGAAATGCGTCAGACGAAAATCGCCTTCGCTTTGCTCGGGTGCGATGCTTGCCAGATACAGGCGCGCACTGTCGGCACAGGCTTCACGGGCCAGATCGCCGACCCAGATCGCATGATTGCGGCTGGTCGACAGGTTCAGGCCGTCCAGTTTCAGAAACTGATTGGGCATGAAGCGTTGGCGCACCTTGATATCGCGCAGCGCCGACAGCTGCGCCGGGTAGACGATGGCGTGGCTGAACACGCAGTCAAAGCCGAGAAAATGCACCAGCGTGCCCTGCCCCGACTGCCAGTACTGACGTAACAGCTCCGGACGCCCGACACTGTCGGCATATTCACGAAATGCCGCCATATAGCCCGCCAGCCCCATGAACCAGGTATGGACCCGGCACGAGCCGTCGGCCTGCAGGTCAAGCCCGCCGTCGCCTGGACGGGTTACGCCCCAGTCATGAAGGTGCTCCAGCGTATCGCGCAGCCAGTTGTCGAGCGGCTTGCGCCACTGCTGGCCCAACAGGCGGTCACGCAAGTGCGGCTTGAAATCAGCCAGCTTCAAAAATGCGCGATGGGCCTTTTTCCATTGCGACGGCTGCCTGCACAATTTGCAGTGCAGACCGGTCATCAACTCGGCGTCAGGGGCCTGAGCGCAGTTCTCGCACTGGCTGGCATCCGACTCGGCCCCACAGTAATTGCAGTTGCCTCGGGCAAATGCCTCGTAGCCCCACACATCGCAATCGGGGCAGTACGGCTCGCTGGAATCGCGAAACTCGATCGAGCCCGCTTCACGCAACGCGTTGAACACCTCGCCAACCGCCTCGGCAAACCATGGGTTGTTGTGCGGACGCATCCAGTTGTCGGGTTTGATGTTGATCGCCGCCAGCGACGCTTCGATGCGGTCGGAATTACGCCCGGCCAGCTCGACCGGATCAACGCCCTGCTCCAGTCCTTTGCGCAGCATGTAGGACTGGTAATCGTCGGAATAGGACACCAGCACACAGTCGTGACCGCGCTGGCGCTGGACCCGGGTGAACACGTCAGCGGCCAGAAACGGGCCGGCGATATGACCTATGTGCAAATCGCCATTCGGGGTGGGCGGCGTGATGGTCACGATGTACTTACTCATCGAGGCACCCCGTGGTTTCGCTGTGCTGAGCCACGAAAGCATTCACGTAGTTCATGTCCCACCACACCACATAGAAGTGGAAGTCCTCGGCGGAATCATTGATGACGTAATGATTGGTGTGTTTCGGAATCGCGGCGATATCGCCCACGGCGAAATCCATCTGTTTGTCGCCGACCACCAGACGGGCGCTGCCCCTGATGGCAATGAAGATTTCCTGATCGATCTGGGTATGCGCTTCGCTGCTGGTGCCCGGACGGACCACGCACCAGCCGCCAGCGAACGGCATCGGGTAGCCTTCCCAAGGCAACAGACGACTGCCATCGAGCCCGTACTCGTGTACCAATGAGTCGAAGCGGGTTTTACGGTGTATATCGAACTTTTCCATGCTCAGTCCCGTACGTTTCAAGTTCGGTAAAGCATGAAATTGTTGCCAATTGTTGGCTATCCAATTGCCGGATAGCTCGGAGGTGAGAAATCGATTTTGCAGATGGCTGGCCACGCAAACACGTGCGGGTCATATGTTTTTTGGCAATGACGGGTATCAATAACGCTGATAATTGAATCAGGGGCGGCGGTGTTACCGTTGTCGGCGATGAACGAACATATCTCCCGGCCTCGCGAATCCGCGTCGCGAGGCCAGTGAATCTCTGCTCTGCTTCATCACTCCTTTGGTTAGATCTTTTAAGCCACCCCGCTTATGCGAGGTGGCTTTTTTTTGCCTAAAGATCAAACCCGTCCACCACATTGCGGCGCTCGTTCTCGCTGCGCATGTCGTAACTGGCGGTGGTCGAAATATGCGTGTGATGCGCAAGTTTCTGGGCAATCGACAGATCGAACTCTTCGATCACACGAGTGATGAACGAGCGCCGAAAATCGTGAGGCATGATGTTCACCCCCACCTGCCGCCCGCGTTGCTTGGCGATGAAGTAAATGGCATGTTTAGTGATTCTGTCGCGGGTGATGTGACTGCCGCGGCGAATCCGGTTGAACAGGAACGGGTCATCGCCTTGCCCCGGCTGCAAGCACGAGCGACGCAGTTCCAGCCAGTCGTTCAGCGCCTTGAACGCCCACTCGGGGGCGTATTTGATCAACTGTTTGTTGCCTTTGCCCAGCACCCGCAGGCTGCGCTCGGCGAAATCGATCTGTGACAGATCCAGGTTGACCGACTCGGACTTGCGCATCCCCGAGCCGTACAGAATCGCAATGATTGCGGCATCGCGACGCCCTTGCGGCCTGGGGTCTGCAGCGCAGGCCTCCATCAATTCACGAATCAGCGTGCGGCGGATATTACGGCCCTTGGCCAGACGCGTACCGCTGACCGGTTTGATCGAGCGAATCTTCAATAATTGCTCGTGGCTGATCAGGTCATGCCGCCAGGCCTCGTTCATCACACCGCGAATAGCGTTCACATACAGCGAGGTGGTGTTTGGCGCGTAGTCGTCTTCACGCAGCGTCGCGACCAGTGCGGTCACGTGGCCAGGCTGCAGGGTGTGCCAGGGAATGTCATGAATATCGACGTCAGCCATGCCCAGACGATCTGCCGCGTCCTGCAAAACGTAAGTCATGGTCAGGCGGCTTGAGGGTGCCAGGCGGTCGAGATAGAGGCGCAACGGCTTGTTGACGTCGGGCAGCGAAGGCTGACTGACAATGCGTGCGTCCTGATCGGTACAAGGGTCTTGCGACATGTGGAACGACGCCTTTTCTGGTGCAAGCGCGTGCGGACAGCTGCAGCGCTCTTCATTCGTATTCAGGCAGCCGACTTTAGCACGAGGGCCCTGCTGCGACACCTCTGGCGCGGCTCGTTCAGCCCAGCAGCTCCAGCCCACCCGGCAATCATCGGTTACACCCTGCGGCTTGAACGACGCGCTGCCTGAGATAGCCTTGGCCGACTTCTCCGGCTCCCAAGGCAAGCTCGTATCTTGATTCCGCCCCTCGCTAGCAAAGCACATGGCCGTCGCGACGCGGCTGCGCATTTCTGGTTGCTGGCCCATCAGGTAAGTCAGCGCAGCGAAGCTGAACGCCTGGCGAACATTCAGGCAGGCTTTGCGCATGGCTGGATCCGCGCGGTACGCGACGCGCTGGCCCTCGGCCCGCGGCAAATGGAGGCGCTGTTCAATGCATCAATTTCAACGCTGGAACGTCGCCAGCGCCAGAAACAGCCATTGGACCCCGTGGCTTCGGAGCGTCTGGACCGCCTCGCAATGATCGCCAGTCACATCCTTCGCGTGCTTGAAACACCCGAGCGCGCCGGTCGCTGGCTGGTGACACCCAGCGCAGCACTTGGCGGTTGCATCCCGTTGCAATTATGCGAAACCGGGCTAGGCACCGCCCGGATTCATCGCGCACTTGAACATGCGCAGTCAGGTGACAAGGTCGAACCCAGCGTTTTTTGACCGACTCAGCGCCCGGTGTCCACCACAACCCGGCCACGGATCTGGCCCGCGATCAATTGCGGCGCGATGTCGATCACCTCGCTCAAACCGACTTCACGACTGATCAGCGGCAGCAGTGCCAAATCCAGGTCGCTCGCCAGCCTGGACCAGGCTTCCAGCCGGTCAGCGCGCGGGCGAGTAACGCTGTCGATACCGGCCAGGGTGACGCCGCGCAGAATGAACGGTGCAACCGAGCCCGGAAACTCCATACCCTGCGCCAGACCGCAGGCCGCGACTACGCCGCGATAACGAATACCGGCGCACACATTGGCCAGCGTATGACTACCGACAGAGTCGATTGCCGCCGCCCATTGCTCCTTGACCAAAGGTCGCCCCGGCTGCGACAGGGTCGCCCGGTCGACGACCTGCGCTGCGCCGAGTTGATGCAAATACTCGCTTTGCGAAACACGCCCGGTGGAGGCAATCACCCGATAGCCAAGCCTGGCAAGAATAGCGATGGCGAAACTGCCGACTCCCCCATTGGCACCGGTCACCAGCACATCGCCGTGGTCGGGTGTCAAACCGTGCTTCTCAAGGGCCAGCACGCTGAGCATTGCGGTATAGCCCGCCGTGCCAATGGCCATCGCCTGCGCGGGCGTGAAAGCATCCGGCAATGGAATGAGCCATTCGCTCTTGAGCCGCGCCTTCTGTGCCAGACCGCCCCAGTGCCCTTCGCCAACACCCCAGCCATTGAGCAGAACCTTGTCACCCACCTTGTACTCGGGCGTATCGCTGGCTTGCACCGTACCCGCCAGATCAATACCCGGGACCATCGGAAAACTGCGCACGATGGGGCTTTGGCCGGTGATTGCCAGCGCGTCCTTGTAGTTGAGCGTGCTGTGCGACACGTTTATCGTCACGTCACCTGCAGGCAACTGTGCTTCGTCGATACCGGTCAGAGTGACGCGATAACCTGCCTCGTCCTTGTCGATCAAAATGCCCTTGAACATGTGCGCCTCCAATTTAGACTGATCGTCTTTAAATAGCCCTGAAGAAAAAGTCATTGCGGCAAACCACGAAGGTAACCGGCAATGAACGTGTTCAATGGTGTGTCGCTTTTGACCAGCCGGGCGCGAAGCACCGCCCCTTCCCAGCCGATCCAGAAAAACGCAGCCAATTCATCGCAATCGGCGCTTCTGGCCAACTCACCATGCGCCTGTGCGGCCCTGAGGCAGCAGGCCAGCTTTGACTGCCAGTCCAGCAGCGTCTGCTCCAGTACGTCACGAAACCCTTCCGGCAACAGACCGACTTCCTGGCCTAGATTGCCGACCATGCAACCGCGTCGATAATCATGCCGCGCCATGCCGCTCTTGGCGCTCTGGACAAAACCGACCAGTCGCTCCAGTGGTGAAAGCGCTTCGTCCAGCAGCCAGTGGTCCAGCCGCTGTGCAAAATAGCGGGCGTATTCATCCAGTACCGCCCGGCCGAAGGCTTCCTTGCTGGTGAAGTAGTGATAGAACGAACCTTTGGGAATGCCGATTTCCTTGAGGATGTAATCCAGCCCGGTGGCCGAGAAGCTTTGCTCGGTCAGCACTTCCAGACCACGGCGCAACAGTGCCTCGCGGGTTTCGAGGTTGTCGCGGTCCACTTTCGGTGGCCGCCCGGGGCGTCTGGTTTTTACAGGCAATTGAGTCATGCAGGAATATTAGACCGATCGTTTTTTATGTCAACCTCTCCGCGCGGTCTATGTTTTGCGCCGGAAATGCCGTTTGCCATTCACGCTATTCTCGCGCTCAATGCCATGTACATGACTGCCCGAATACAAGCCGGAGAAACACATGAGCCAATGGCCGGACACCCGCATTATTGACCTGTTAACGATAGAGCTGCCGGTGCTGCAAGCGCCTATGGCCGGAGCCACCGGATCACAAATGGCTATTGCTGTCGCGAAGGCTGGCGGGCTGGCATCGCTGCCCTGCGCAATGCTGACCCCTGAGCAAATCGAACAGGAAGTCACCACCTTTCGGCAACATACCGGCAATCTGCCCCTGAACCTGAACTTCTTCTGCCATCAGGCTCCGGCCTACGATGCCGAACGCGCCGAGCATTGGAAACAGGCACTTAAACCCTATTACGAAGAGTTGGGGGCCGATTTCGATGCACCGACGCCCGTCTCCAGCCGTGCCCCTTTCGACAGCGCCACCTGTGCTCTGGTCGAGCGCCTTAAGCCGGAGGTGGTGAGCTTCCACTTCGGCCTTCCCGAGCGAGCGCTACTGGAACGGGTCAGAGCCACCGGGACAAAGATCATTTCCTCGGCGACCACGGTCGACGAAGCCGTCTGGCTGGATCAGCATGGCTGCGATGCGGTCATTGCCATGGGCTACGAAGCCGGTGGTCATCGGGGCCTGTTCCTCAGCGATCAACTGCACACTCAGGTCGGCACTCTGGCGCTGGTGCCGCAAATAGTGGACGCCGTGCGCATTCCGGTCATCGCTGCGGGTGGTATTGCAGATGGTCGCGGGGTTGCGGCGGCATTTGTTCTGGGTGCCTCGGCGGTTCAGGTAGGTACGGCGTATCTGTTCTGCCCTGAAGCCAGCGTCAGTGCACTGCATCGCCAGGCGCTGCACGCTGCAACGGACAGCCAGACTGCGCTGACCAACCTCTTCACCGGGCGTCCGGCGCGCGGCATCGTCAACCGGATCATGCGCGAAGCTGGCCCCGTCAGCCCACTCGCCCCTGCGTTCCCTCTGGCAGGCGGTGCCCTGATGCCGTTGCGCGCACAAGCGGAAAAACAGGGCAGCAGTGACTTTACCAACCTCTGGGCAGGTCAGGCAGTTGGTATCAAACATCAGTTGGGTGCGACCGAGCTGACTCGGCAACTGGCTGAAAACGCGCTGAAAATTCTCTCACCCCGGTAAAACAGTGCTTTCAGAACAACAGGCTATCGCTATATATTTAACTATATAGCGAAACGCCTTTATTTCGACGGCGTGCGTTTTCATCATCAAGGAGCTGTTCCATGCGAACGACCACGCTGCGCGCCATTCTCAAGTTCTCTGCCCTGGCCTTCGCCGTATCAGCTACAGCCAACGCGTTTGCCGACGAGGTGCAGGTCGCCGTCGCGGCCAACTTCACAGCGCCCATCCAGGCGATTGCCACTGACTTCGAGAAGGACACCGGCCACAAGCTTGTTGCCGCGTTTGGCGCTACCGGTCAGTTCTACACACAGATCAAGAATGGTGCCCCTTTCGAGGTGTTCCTGTCGGCCGATGACACCACCCCGGCAAAGCTTGAGCAGGAAGGCGACACCGTCAAGGGCTCGCGTTTCACTTATGCGGTGGGCACTTTGGCGCTGTGGTCTGCCAAGGACGGTTATGTGGACAGTAAGGGCGAAGTGCTCAAGACCAATCAGTATCAACACTTGTCCATCGCCAACCCCAAGGCTGCCCCTTATGGTCTGGCAGCGACACAAGTGCTGAGCAAACTGGGCCTGACCGACGCAACCAAAGCCAAAATTGTCGAAGGCCAGAGCATTACCCAGGCTTACCAGTTCGTTTCCACCGGCAATGCGGAACTTGGCTTTGTGGCCCTGTCGCAGATCTACAAGGACGGCAAACTGACCAGCGGGTCGGCCTGGATCGTGCCGGACGCCCTGCATGACCCGATCAAGCAAGATGCCGTCATCCTCAACAAGGGCAAGGACAACGCCGCTGCCAAGGCGCTGGTCGAGTACCTGAAAGGCCCGAAAGCCGCCGCCATCATCAAGTCCTTCGGATACCAGCTGTAAATGCCACTGGGAAGTGCCGACATCGCGGCGATCTGGCTGACACTGAAGCTGGCGTCATTGACCACCATCATCCTGTTGATCATCGGCACGCCCATCGCGCTGTGGCTGGCGCGCACTGATTCATGGCTCAAGGGGCCGATTGGCGCGGTCGTCGCCCTGCCCCTGGTTTTGCCGCCGACAGTCATCGGCTTTTATCTGTTGCTGTTGCTTGGCCCCAACGGAGCTGTGGGCCAGCTTACCCAAAGCCTGGGACTGGGCACACTGACTTTCAGCTTTGCCGGACTGGTGATCGGCTCGGTCCTGTACTCGATGCCTTTCGTCGTCCAGCCGCTGCAGAACGCATTTGCAGCCATTGGCACCCGTCCGCTGGAGGTGGCAGCCACCTTGAGAGCGGGTCCATGGGACACGTTCTTCCACGTGATTCTGCCGCTGGCAAAACCCGGCTTTATCACTGGGGCGATTCTGGGGTTCGCGCACACGGTCGGCGAGTTCGGCGTGGTGCTGATGATTGGCGGCAACATTCCCGAGAAAACCCGCGTGGTGTCGGTGCAGATTTTCGATCACGTCGAGTCCATGGAGTACCTGCAAGCACACTGGCTGGCCGGAGCGATGCTGGTGTTCTCCTTTCTGGTGCTGTTGGCACTGTATTCCAGCGGTAAATCCAAAGCAGGATGGAGCTGAGTCATGGCCTCACCGATAGAAGTCCGCCTGCACATGACCTACCCGGATTTCACCGTGCGTACCGACCTGACCCTGCCGGGGTCGGGCATCACAGCACTGTTCGGGCCTTCAGGCTCGGGCAAGACCACATGCCTGCGCTGCATTGCCGGGCTGGAAAAAGCTGGCCAGGGCTTCATTCGTGTTCATGATGAAGTCTGGCAAGACACTGAAAAAGGCGTTTTCCTCGCTCCGCACAAACGGGCGATCGGCTATGTATTTCAGGAAGCCAGCCTGTTCCCGCACCTGTCCGTGCGGGCCAATCTGGAATTCGGCCTGAAACGCATCCCGCGTCAGCAGCGCAACATTCAATTGCCGCAGGCCGCTGAACTGCTCGGTATCGACCATCTGCTGGAGCGCAGCCCTGACAAGCTGTCCGGTGGGGAGCGTCAGCGCGTGGGCATTGCGCGCGCACTGTTGACCAGCCCGCGCCTGATGCTGCTCGACGAACCTCTGGCGGCACTGGACTCCAGGCGCAAAAGTGAAATCCTGCCGTACCTCGAACGCCTGCATAGGGAGCTGGACATCCCCATGCTGTATGTCAGCCACGCTCAGGATGAGGTTGCACGCCTGGCAGATCATCTGGTGCTGCTTGAAGCCGGCAACGTACTGGCCAGCGGCCCGATTCGCGAAACACTGGCGCGGCTGGACCTGCCACTGGCCATGGGCGGCGATGCGGGCGTGGTCATTGAAGGCACGGTCAGTGCCTATGATCGTCATTACCAGTTACTGAGTGTGACGCTGCCCGACAGCACATTGTGCATGCGCGTCGCACACGCCGAAATGCAGATCGGCACCCTTCTGCGCGTCAAGGTTCAGGCCCGGGATGTCAGCCTGAACCTGCAACCCGACGATCAAAGCAGCATTCTCAACCGCTTGCCGGTCACGGTGGTGGAGGAAGCGCTGGCTGACAACTCGGCACATGTGCTGGTGAAACTGAACGCCGGGGGCACGCCTTTGCTCGCGCGCATCACGCGCTACTCCAGTGACCAGTTGAACCTGCACAGAGGCCAGTCGCTCTGGGCGCAGATCAAGGCGGTTGCCGTACTGGCCTGATGCCCTGAAAAACCGGTCAGTCAGCAAATAAACGGCACCACGGTAAAAGACCGAGGTCAGTGTTTTTAACTGCCTTTGGAAATTAGCCATGCCTGACTCGACTGCCATCAGCCAGCCCGCCAGTGACCTGCATTATGTAGACGACACTCAGCCGGGCCTTACGCGCAAGGTACTGCGCGGCAAATTCGCCTACTTCAACATTGAAGGTGAGCGCATCAAGGACGAGTCGGAGATCAAGCGCATCAACGCGCTGGCGGTCCCGCCCGCCTACACCGATGTGTGGATCTGTGCCGACCCGATGGGCCACCTGCAGGCTACCGGACGTGACGCACGCGGCCGCAAACAATACCGCTACCACCCGCGCTGGCGCGAGATACGCGACCAGGACAAATACTCGCGCCTGATAGAGTTCGGTCATGCGCTGCCCAAGGTGCGCAAACAGATCGAAGCACAACTCGCGCAGCCGGGCATGGGCCGGGAAAAAGTCATGGCGACGGTCATTTCATTGCTGGATGCGACGCTGATCCGCATCGGCAACAGCCAGTACGCCAAGGAAAACCGCTCATACGGCCTGACCACGCTGCGCAACAAGCATGTCGAGGTAAAGGGCGGCCAGATCCTCTTTGAGTTCCGGGGTAAAAGCGGCGTTGAACACAAGGTCAGCGTCAAAGACCGGCGCTTGGCCAATGTGATCAAGCGTTGCATGGAATTGCCGGGACAAAACCTCTTTCAGTACCTGGACGAAGATGGCGTGCGCCATGCGGTGACGTCATCCGATATCAACGCCTACCTGCAAAGCCTTACCGGCTCGGATTTCACCGCCAAGGATTACCGGACCTGGGCAGCGAGTGCGCTGGCGCTCGCGACGTTGCAGAAACTGCATTGGGAGCCGGAGGCCGACGCCAAGCGGCACATCGTCGATATGGTCAAGGCGGTCTCGAAACAACTGGGAAACACCCCTGCCATCTGCCGAAAATGCTACATCCACCCCGCAGTACTGGAAGGCTTCCTGCTCGGCAACCTGGCCAAACTCCCCCGCTCCCGACAACGCAAAGGCCTGCGCCTGGAGGAAGCCGCACTGGCGAGCTACCTGCGATTACTGGCTGACAAGGTCGAGGCTGTAGTGAGCGATGCGGTGGTAAAAGAGAGCAAAGCCTGAGCCGTCTGAACGCGGCACGTCAGCCTTTGCTCCAATAAAATTTCGTAGCCTCATGATTTACCAAGCATTTCCGGCAGGCAAAAAAGCGGCATTCCGAGTCATTTGTGACGCTTTCAAGCTTGCTTCATGGGGGCCGGGTGTATATATTCCCTGCTCTTGGCGCTACCGCCCCGATGGCGAAATTGGTAGACGCAAGGGACTTAAAATCCCTCGTCCTTTGGACGTGCCGGTTCGACCCCGGCTCGGGGCACCACATATAGATCAAGGGCTTACGGGGCATTTTGCTCAGTAGGCCCTTTTGTTTTGGTCCGCAAAAACAGTCGTGGTCCGCAATTCCAAAAAAACTCCTTCTCCGGCGTCCTGCCGACGAACACGACTCCCCAAATCTGAAGCACTCAAGCACTGCACGCCCTCACCGCGATTAGGGGTCACTCCACGTACGTCAGGTACACCAAAAAAGGTCAACGCCACCGTGGTTCCGTTCAGCGAGATTTCGAGGCAATAGCAGATACCAGGCGCGGTCATGTAGATCCCGGCTCTAATGTCTATTTTTCTCTGAATACTCTTGTGCAGATTCGATCGATAACAAATGCCATCGCGATCATCCAGCCGACGAAAAATACTGTCCGTGTGCCGTGATCTATTCCAGGTATCTCAAACCCAAGCCACGCACCGGCAAACATCAGAGGCACAAACAAAACAAGGGCAAGCAATCGTTCTAAAAGCCTGCTCACACTTGAAACTCCACATAAAAAGCGTGAGTCAGTTTAAGCCTCTTCATGTTGCCAAAGCCCAAGGCGCTGACTTCTCGCCCTCGGAAATATGCAAGGCTACTCTTTCAATTGAAATGGGTCTTAAAACCAAAACCATGAAGACGGTTCAGCAAAATCCACCTGAGATAGTCTATCGACGGGACGATGGCGACCGTCTCATGTATCGCTGCAAACTGGAGGATGAGCGAGTCATTTGGAGAACATGCCTGAGCGATACCGGCGAATGGGGTCGCCGGGGCTTGCTCCGCAGTCTTCACGTCTGTCGCTGCACTCCAGTAACCTGAACACCCAAAATGCAAGACGGAAGCCGAGCCTGGAAGCACTCGGCGGTTAAACCGCAGACCTTGCAGAATGCCGATTTACTCACCAAAATCGACATCAAATGCTTGATAAAACGCCATGGGCGACTCTGCAACAATCCAGAGCAGAAGAATGCAATGGTGACCCTTTTTGCCCTCTGGCAACACTGCCGAATCTATTACTGCCGGCTCAAGCTCACCGCGGTGTTTGTCAAAAGGCTGAAGAAGGGAAATTTTTTCGTCAAAAGGTTTCTCTTGAAAGTGGTTGCGAGTCAATCGGGTGCTCTCGTCCCATCCATCCTTGGTAATGAACCAACGATAACCACGCGTCACATGAGTCGCTTCATACCTCCAGGTTACGTCAAACGTACTCCCACTTTTCACGCTCAGGCGAGGCCAGCCTTCAGTGTTAAGGATGCCCTTCTTTTTCAGTGCATCAGTGAGTTCGGTATCGGTGTAATTCAAACAGTCGCGCTCATCAATCCAGCCTGCACTCATTATCAGTCCATCTACTGGCGGGACAGCACTATCAACATCGCCATCTGGATACTCGTCTGTGCGAGGAAAATCGTGTGCAGGGCCTTCTAATTTATCAGGGAAGTTTTTGCCGCTTTCTATTCCGTGCAGATGCCACTCCAGTACCATCCCCTGATCCATGGCATACGAGCCCCGCGATGCAGGCTCGATAACCCTGCCGTGTCTGGGTTGCTTACTATCAGATTCGCTCATTTCCATATCCCCAATTCTTGAATCAGGCATGCCTTGCCTGTTGCACAATTGAAGACCTGCTTCCATGGGCCGGATAGCTAGCAGTACAGCCAGTAGATTTTTCTGTGAAAACCTGAAACGTGAGGGCTGGTGAACTGCCCAACCCGCCACCGTTGTTGTACGTGCCCGCAGCACTTAAAGCATGAAGTTAATCCGAAATATATTCCCCTCGGGGTCCAGCAAAACCGACTGATACCAATGGTAATACGTCAGATACGGCGCCTTGATCAATCGCGCACCCAGCGCCACTGCCTGAGGCACCAACCTGTCCACCTCGGATTGCTCATCGACATCAATGTTGAGCAGAAACCGGCAACCGGTGCTACCAGTAAACTCATCCAGCCCCAACAATTCGTAGGCATCGAGTGCATTGAAACCGATGCAGGATTTGCCTGTGTCCAGCCCACGAAAAATCGGCGATCTGATCGCCTCGATTTCACTGAAGCCGAACAGCTTTGAGTAAAAACCGCTTAAACCGATGATGTCCTGCGCGAACACGTTGACGTATGAAAGTGTGCTCATGTCAGGCCACCTTGCTGCCGCCGAAGGTCGTCTGTTTGACGAACTTGGCCAGCAAGTGATCGCCCGAGGTGACCGGCGCGTGCCGTGGCGCGGTGCCAGGCGGCAGGCAACCGGGCAGGCACTCGATCAAGGTGTCATAGTTGGGTTGATGGAAGAACACCAGTGACTGCCGACGGTTGTCCTGCTCACTGCTAATGGGCGGGTTGACCACGCGGTGCAGGGTGGAAATCCACTGATCGTTGGTCCACTGCATCATCAGGTCGCCGATGTTGACCACAAAACCGTTCTCGACATAGGGCACATCGACCCATTCGCCTTGCTGATTACGTACCTGCAAGCCACCCAGCGCATTGTCGGGGCGCACAATGGTCAGGCTGCCGTAGTCGGTATGCGCGCTGGCGCGCAGCTGGCCGGCCTCGACTTCGGTCTTGATGTCCGGGTAACTCAGGCTGCGGAACATGCTGATATGCCGGTCGATTCTGTCATCAAAAAAGCACTCATCCAGTTCCAATGCGAGGGCAAACAGGCGCATCAACGATTGCGCCAGTTCACTCATCGCCTCGAAATAAGCTTGATAAGCCTCTTTGAACCCAGGCAGCAATGCCTCGGCAGGCCAGACATTCGGCGCGAAGTGCGAGCCTGCTTCAGCGTTGTGGTAATAATCTTCGTTCGGCACGTTGCTCGGCCCGATGGAGAAGGATTCCTTCAGATCCCCCGGCGCACTTTCTTCCAGAGAATACGACAGGCTCTCCTCGGCTATCGCACTGTAACCACGCACCATCTCCGGGCTGGGACGATCGACCTTGCGTTTTTCCGCCAGCGGCAAATCAAAGAACTGGCGGGTCAAACCGGATACCCTATCGATAAGTTCTTTGGGAATCTGGTGCTCGGTGATTACCAGAAACCCAATATCCTTGCACGCTTGATTGACTGCCTGCGCCACGGCTGCCTTGCCGTCCGGTTCTCCTGAAAAATAAGGGGCCAGGTTGATAATGGGCACATAGTGCAGAGTCATACGGCTGCTTCCTCTCGCTGACACGGTGCGGGAAAGTTTCACCGGCAAGGGTGAAGGTCAGCGAGACGAGAGCAGAAAGCATGCCACTGCAAGAATTCACAATTCATACAAACAGTTAGCCGTATCGACCGTTCAAGCCAGATCAAACGGTCTGAAACGGAACGCATGGTTTGAATGCGCACAGATGAAAAACGGCCCAGAACTGCGCACATTTATCTGCCGTGCGGCTACGCACTTTCTATACGCCGGATGACCTCGGCGGTCGTGGCGACCTCTCCGAACTCATAGGCAATAGTCGTCAGCGATATACGCTGAACGTCTGCGGCTGAAACTGCACCAAAACCGACATCCGGGTAGTCCATCGCAGCATTGGCGTCACTCAGGGCGATAACCTTGTATTCCCGGTGCACGCCGTCCCTGATCGTGGTTTCACAACACACGTTGGCGACAGTACCGCAGACGATGATCGTATCGACATCCCGCGCACGCAGCACCGTGTCCAGGTCCGTGTTGTGAAAGCCGCTGTAGAACAGCTTGTCGACAATCACATCACCTGACTGAGGCGCGAGTGCTTCGATCACCTCAACGTCCGGATCATGCCGGGCCAGTATCTGATCCACATTCGGGTACAAATCGCGCATGCGCCCGGTGTCCGAACCATCGCCGCGCACGATATGGCGCAGATAAACCACCGTCACCTGAGCAGCTCGCGCGGCCTGCAGCAGCTTCTGGATCGGCTGGACGATATCCGCCGTACTTTTTACGTACAGCGCTCCAGTGGGCTCACAAAAGACTTTTTGCATGTCTACGACGATGACCGCCGTTCTGCGCGGGTTGATCGGCCATCGGACAAGGGGTTTGCTCATCGGGTTTACCTCGGTTATGCCTGACAGGCTGGTTGGGCATGGCAAGCAATAATCGTGCTGCATGTGACAGATCAATTCCCGGCGAAACAACCATCCATTGAACACCCACGGCGATCATGCAACACCACGGGCATGTGCCTCGCGCGCTCGCTCTGCCGTCCCAATTGCATTGAAAACACAAGGAACGTAGTCATGAAGCCAGGTTTCGTAACGCAAAAAGAGTCATGTGTGCCTCATCTGAAAATTCAGTGCCTGCTATTGCTCACGCTTGCTTTGACGGGATGCGGAACAATCAACACAACGTTCAGGCCCGATTCCGTCGCAGGTGAAAAGCTCACTGACTGGAAATCAAATTGCTCCTCCATTCCGCGCGTTTACAGCGGAGTTATGCTCGATTTCTGTGAACTGAACGCAGAGCCCAAACAGAGTAGCGCTTATCAGAAGACCAATGCTCCCGAGTGGGTTTTACTGGACATGGGCTTATCAGGCATCGTAGATACACTGCTCCTGCCTTACACGATTTATCAGCAAAACCAATACGGCTATATCAACGCAAGCCGCTTTAAATAGCGGCTGAGCTCGGTTTTCGGACCCCATCACTTTCATCGCGCCCAATAAAAAACCCCGCAGACGTTAATCTGCGGGGCTTTGAATAGTGGAGGCCGAGGTCGGAATCGAACCGGCGTAGGCGGATTTGCAATCCGCTGCATAACCATTTTGCTACTCGGCCTCAAACGAAAGATGCTTCACTTAAACATCAAACGTATTTTCATTTCGCGGGAAACCGGTATTTCTTTGGCTTCCAACCCATTGAATCTAAAGGGTTTTTTTCAATTCCTCGCTCAGGAATGGACGCAATTCTGTACTGGTTCGCATGTCATGTCAAGAACGAGGAGAAAATAATTCGCTCACTGTGCGCAGGTGTAATGGCTAATCAACCTGACGCTCCAGAGGCGCATACGGTTTGAAGAAGCCTGCCCCCATCCAGTGCGGTGTTTTTTCTGTGGTCAATGGCTGGGCGCGCTGGTAGCTGTTAGCGTTTTTTGAGTAGCCCTTGTGGTCGTACTCGGCCATGAACGGGTACGGAAAGACCTTGCGGGTACGTCCGCGATTACCGACGTTTTCCTTAACCATCGATGCTGGCAGGGCTTTTGGCAGCGGTCTCTGCCGGTTGCCGGCCTTCTCGGGGCCTGCCTGTCGGGCAACAATGGCATCCGGTGCCTGGCTTTTTTCAACCCAGGCCATGATCGGCGTCAGCAGATCAACCAGACTTGGCCCTTCCCCGCCGCCGCAGTGATAAACACCGGGCAACATATATAGCCGTGAGAACGCCTCGGTGCGTGTCTTGCCCATCTGTGCTTCGACCGCCTCGTGGTACGCCAGAGTGTTGAGCGGCGAGATGTTCGGGTCGGCCCAGCCGTGCCAGAGAATCAGCTTGCCGCCGCGGCTGGCGAATGGTGACAGGTCCGGGTTGGTGGCATCGTATAGCGCATGCAGCGGGCGTAGTTGATCAAAGGTTTTCTTGTCGAAGTTCAGTGCGTTCAGATCGAAATCCGCGCTCGGGTTCTTTTCGAACACCACATTGCGAATGGCCTCCAGTGCAGCCGTTTCGCTGTAGACGGTCTGATCGGCGCTGACCGGTACGAATACGCCTGCCCAGGCCAGTTCCGAGCCAGGCTGCGGCCCGCCCAAGGTCAAATGTTCGCCACTGACAGGGTCTTTCGGCCCCTCGTAAAAACGTCTGACAGCAGCCACTTCTTCTGCACTCAGGCAGTTGGCAGTGTCGGCTGCTGTCTTGCATTGCAGTACGGCGGGGTCGAAGTGGCAGATGCGTGGGTCGGATACAAGGCCATCGATTTGCCCGTCCAGCACATCACATTGGGCGAGTACGGCCTTGTGCAGCAATGGCAGTCGGGAAGCGAGGAGAATCGGCTTGCCGTCTGCCCCTCGGTTGGAGCGGGCCATCCAGCCGTGGTACAGCGTTTTCTGTACCTGAAAGTTGAGCGCAGGAGCCCCGGCGATGATGCCGTCGAAATCGTCCGGGTAACGCTGGGCCTCGATCAGGGCCTCGCGGCCGCCGTCCGAGCAGCCACTGAAGTAGGCGTATTCGGCTTTGCGGCCATAAAACGCGGTAATCAGTTTTTTCGACGCCAGCGCGGTGAGGTGCACGCCACGGTGAGCGAAATCGGCGCGTTTCTGCGGATCGTCGCCAAAATGGTTATCTGCCGCCTGATGCCCCATGTCGGTGGAGGCTACTGCAAATGCACCGGTATCAAGCGGCTTACAGCCATCAGCGGCGCGCACGGTCGAGTTTATGTTGCCACACAGCCCACCGCAGCCGACTTGCAGGTAGCGTTGTGCCCAGGTGCCAGTGGGCAGTTCAAGCCTGAAGTTTATCTGCGGTGCCAATCGGCCTTCCACGGCACACACTGCTACATCGTTGCGCATCGACTCACTGGCCGATAGCACGCGACTGCCCTGCCCGCCGATATCATTGAGGTCCACGCCAGTCAGCGCAGAGCACGCGCTGACTGGCTTGACCACCGCAAGCCGGGCAATGTTGTCGGCAGTTGCAGAGGACGGCGTACGAGCCTGGGCTGGCGTCTGAATGATGAGTGAAGTGACCAGCAGCGACAGAGCGCGGACGTACTTCGGCTGGGAGGGTTTCATGAGAACTCCTGTTCATGAAGGATCAAAACCACAGTGCGAGCACCTAAATGACCGCACTGCAGGTAAGGGTAAAACGTTTAAGCCAGGCAATTATTCAAAGGCTAGTAGAAAAAGTCACCCCGGATTCCATCCGCCGCCCATGACCTTGTAGAGCGTTACCCGGTTGCTCTGCTCGGTGAGGCGAAGGGAAATCAGCTCCTGCTCGGCACTGTACAGCGAGCGCTGGGACTCAAGTGCCTCCAGATAACTCTGCGACCCGCCGCGATACAGGGCATCGGCCAGTTCGTAGCTCCTGCGGCTGGCATCGGTATAGGCCTGTTGTGCGGCAACCCGCTCGTCCAGCGTGCTGCGCACCGCCAGCGCATCGGCCACCTCTTTGAAAGCAGTCTGAATCGTCTGCTGATAGGTCTGGATCTGAATCTGGTTTTCGACCTTGGCCGAGTCAAGCGTGGCCCGATTGGACCCGCCATCGAAAATCGGCACGCTGATGCTCGGCGCAAAGCTCCATGCGCCGGTCCCGGACTTGAACAGACCTGACAGGCTCGAACTGGCAGAACCTGCACTGGCGGTCAGGGTGATGCTGGGGAAGAACGCGGCACGCGCTGCGCCAATGTCGATGTTCGCTGCTTTGAGGCTGTGTTCGGCGCTCAGCACATCCGGACGACGTTGCAGCAGGCTGGAGGGCAATTCGTCCGACACCTGCACCAGTTGCGCCACGGATGCCACGTCGGCAGTGGGCAGAAGCTCTTCCGGCAGATCGCTGCCCACCAGCAGACGCAGGGCGTTGCGGTCCTGAAGAATCTGGCTTTTATATTGCGCCACATCGCCCCTCGCCGATTCGACCGTTGTCTGCGCCTGGGCCACTTCCAGCCCGGAAGAACCGCCCAGCGCATGACTGCTTCTGGTCAGGTCGTAGCTTTGCTGCTGGCTGGCCAGCGTATCCTCGGCCAGTTTCAAAAGCTGGTTGTCGGCAGCCAAGGTGAGCCAGCCGGTCGCCACTTCGGCAATCAGGCTGATCTGCGTGCTGCGCCGGGTTTCGGTCAAGGCCAGGTAATCCTCAAGCGCTTCGTCCTGAAGGTTCTGAATGCGCCCGAACACGTCCAGCTCATAGCTGCTCAAACCCAGCTGCGCGCTGTACTCGTGGCTGATCGACGACTTTCCGGTCATCGAGGTCGATGACGATGTGCGTGTATGCGTGCCGCTGCCGCTGGCATCAATGGTCGGCAGGCTCGCTGCACGCTCGATACGGTATTGAGCCTGGGCTTTCTCGACATTCAGGCTGGCCAGGCGCAGATCACGGTTATTCACCAACGCCAGGGTTTGCAGACGTACCAAACGCTTGTCGGTGAAAAAGTTCTGCCAGTCGATATCCGTGGGCACGCTGCCTGACGCAACAGGTTGGCCCGCCGTCGCCGCCAGCCATTGGTTCGATACAGGCGCTTCGGGGCGTTGATAATCCGGAGCCAGGTTGACGCAGCCTGTGAGCAGCGCCGTGACAGCCAGCGAAGGCCAGAAAAGACGCATCATGCTTCACCTGTAGATGTGGATTGGGCAACCGGAGCATTGCCTGCAGAACGACTGAAGCGGCGACGGACTTCGACGAAGAACAGCGGCACCAGAAAAATACCCAGCACGGTGGCGCTGAACATACCGCCCAGCACGCCAGTGCCGATTGCATTGCGCCCAGCCGAGCCTGCGCCGGTGCTGAGGGCCAGCGGCAGCACACCGAACATGAACGCCAGCGAAGTCATCAGAATCGGACGCAGTCGTTGCCGGGCAGCAATGAGGGTGGCTTCATGCAGGCTTTTTCCCTGTTCCTGAAGGTGCTTGGCGAACTCGACGATCAGAATCGCGTTCTTTGCCGCCAGGCCGACGGTGGTCAACAGCCCGACCTGAAAGTACACGTCATTGCTCAAACCGCTGAGCCGCGTCGCCAGCACCGCGCCTACCACGCCCAGAGGCACCACGAGCATGACCGAAAACGGTACTGACCAGCTTTCATACAAGGCCGCCAGGCAGAGGAACACGAACAGCACTGAAACCGCGTAGAGCATGGGCGCCTGAGAGCCGGACAAACGCAGTTGGTAGGACTGTCCGGTCCACTCGTAACCGATGCCTTCGGGAAGCTGCTTGATGATTGCTTCAACAGCATCCATTGCTGTCCCCGAGCTGACACCTGGCGCAGGATCACCCACCACTTCAAGCGACGAATTGCCGTTGTAGCGTTCCAGCAAGGGCGAGCCGTAGCTCCAGCTGCTGCGGGCAAATGAAGAGAACGGGACCATTTCGTCATTGCTGTTGCGCACGAACCAATGGTTCAGATCGGCTGATTGCATGCGCGAAGCAGCCTCGCCCTGCACGTAGACTTTCTTCACTCGGCCCTGATTGAGAAAGTCATTGATGTAGCTGCCGCCCAGCGCAGTCGACAGGGTCGAATTGATGTCGCTGGTAGACAGGCTCAGTGCACCGGCCTTGCGATCATCGATGGTCACTTTTAACTGCGGAGTGTCGTCCAGGCCGTTGCTGCGCACGCCCAGCATGCTCGAGTCCTTTCTCGCCAGCTCGATAAACTGCTCGCGGGCCGCCACCAGTGCCTCATGCCCCACACCGCCGAGGTCCTTGATCTGCACATCAAACCCCGAACTCTGCCCCAGGCCGCGTACCGCAGGCGGCTGCATGACAAACACGCTGGCGTCGCCAATGCTTGCCAGCGCCAGAGTCGCCCGCTGCGCCACCTGCGCGGCACCCTGCCCCTTGCCGGAACGCTCACTCCAGTCCTTGAGCTTGATGAACGCCCTGGCAGTGTTCTGGCTGTTACCGCCCATCCCCAGCCCGGAGATACTGATCAACGCCTCGACTTCCGGCTGTTTGAGCATGTAAGCCTCGAACTGCCTCATCACCGCCTGCGTACGGCTGTCAGTAGCGCCAACCGGCAGCTGGATCTGCGCCATCAGCGCACCCTGGTCCTCATCCGGCAAAAACGACGTGGGCAGGCTGACATAACCCACAGCCATGGCCACCAGCACCAGCACGTACACCAGCAGAGCCCGTCCACGATGTTTGATCACACCGCTAACGCCTCGCTGGTAACGGTCGGCGCTGCGGTCGAAGGTGCGGTTGAACCAGCCGAAAAAGCCGCCCCGTTGTGCATGCAACTGAGCATCCGAGGCTTTGAGCATCGTTGCGCACAACGCTGGCGTCAGGGTCATTGCAACCAGTACAGAGAGCAGCATGGCCGAAACAATGGTTACCGAGAACTGCCGATAGATGATCCCGGTGGACCCGCTGAAAAAGGCCATCGGGATGAATACGGCGCTCAGCACCAGCGCAATGCCGATCAGCGCACTGGTAATTTCATCCATTGATTTGCGGGTCGCCTCCAGCGGGCTCAGTTGCTCTTCGCCCATCACCCGCTCGACGTTTTCCACCACCACAATCGCATCGTCGACCAGCAGGCCGATGGCAAGGACCATGGCGAACATGGTCAGGGTGTTGATCGAATAGCCGAACAGCGCCAGCACGCCGAACGTGCCCAGCAGCACCACCGGCACGGTAATCGCCGGAATCAGCGTGGCGCGCAGGTTCTGCATGAACAGAAACATGATCAGCACCACCAGTACGATTGCCTCACCCAGCGACTTCACCACCTCTTTGATCGACAGACTCACGAACGGTGTCGTGTCATAGGCAATCACTGTCTTCAGTTGCATCTGCGTGGGGTAGAACGGCTCCAGTTCCTTGAGTTTGGCCTTGATCGCTTCGCCAACGCTCAGCGCGTTTGCGCCTGACGCCAGTTGAATGCCCATTGCCGCCGCTGGCCTGCCATTGAGCGCCGAGTTGATGTCGTAGCTCTCGCTGCCCAGCTCCACTCGCGCCACATCGCGCAGGAGCACGACAGCGCCGTCACTGGAAGATTTGACGACCACGTTCTCGAACTGCTCAGGCGTCTGCAGCTTGCTGCGGGCGCTGATGGTCGCATTCAGTTGCTGCCCGGCCACCGCCGGCAAGGCACCCAACTGTCCTGCCGAAACTTCGGTGTTCTGCGCCTCCAGCGCCGAGCTGATGTCGGAGGGCATCAGTGCGTACTTTTCCAGCCTGGCCGGGTCCAGCCAGATACGCATGGCGTAACCCGAACCCAGGGTCTGCACGTCGCCGACGCCATCTATACGGCTGAGTTGGTCGAGCAGCGTGCTGGAAATGTAATCACCTATCTGCGTACCCGTGACACTTTCGTTATCGGATGCCAGGGCAACCAGCATCAGAAAATCGGAACTGCCCTTGGTCACCGTCAAACCTTCACTCTGCACGCTTTGCGGCAAACGTGATTCAGCCTGTTGCAGCTTGTTCTGCACCTGCATCTGCGCCACATCAGGGTCGGTGCCTGCGGCGAAGGTCAGGTTGATGCTCGCACTGCCCGCAGAGCTGCTGGAGGCGGACATATAAGTCAGCCGGTCCAGCCCCTTCATCTGCTGCTCGATCACCTGGGTAACCGAGTCTTCGACGGTCTTGGCCGATGCGCCAGTGTAGGTGGCGGAGATTTTTACCGTTGGCGGCGCGATATTGGGGTATTGCTCAAGCGGCAGCTGGCTGATGGACAACCCGCCGGCGAACATGATGCAAATGGCAATGACCCAGGCGAAGATGGGGCGATCAATGAAGAAACGAGCCATGTTCAGCGCTCCTTCACGTCAGTGGCAGCGACAGTGCCGCTCGGCGATGGCGAATTCGGGCTGTCGGCGTTCTGAACACTGACTTCGGTGCCCACCGGCGTTTTCTGCCCGCCCTCGAGCACCACCTGCTCATTGGCCTTGAGCCCGCTGCTCACCCACCACTGGTTGCCCACTGTGCGGTCGACACTGATCACCCGCTGCTCGATCTTGCCGTCGACCACCAGTAAAACGGTGGTCTGGCCGCTGGCACTGCGGGTGACGGCCTTTTGCGGAATCAGAATCGCGTTGTGATCCTGCGCCTGCTCCAGCACCGCCACCACGTACATGCCGGGCAGCAACAACCGCTCTGGATTGGCAAAGCTGGCACGCAGCGTCACGGTACCAGTGCCTTCGTTGACGCTGACGCCACTGAATTGCAGGCGGCCGTCGTGGTTATAAGTGCTGCCGTCATCCAGCTTGAGGGTGATTCGGGCTTGCCCATCGCCGTTGGTTTGCAGCTTTCCGCTGGCCAGGTCGCGCTTGAGACGCAGCAACTCGGTGGTGGACTGCGTGACATCGACGTAAATCGGGTCCAGTTGCTGAACCGTGGTCAGCGCCGTGTCCTGCTGGGCCACCACCAATGCGCCAGGTGTGACGGTCGAGGTCTCGATACGGCCACTGATGGGCGCGGTAATACGTGTATATGTCAGGTTGATGCGCGCGGTCTGTACATCGGCCTCCGCCACTTTTACCTCGGCCGCAGCGGTCAACAGACTGGCTTCGGCGTCTTCTTTATCCTGCTGGCTGATGGCATCTATCTTTGCCAGCCCTATATCTCGCTTGGCAGTTGCCTGCGCCGATTTGAGCGTGGCACGGGACTTGGCGAGCGCGGCCTGTGCCTGTGCCAGCGCAGCCTGGTAAGTCGCGCTATCGAGTTGATACAAAGGCTGACCGGCCTTGACGTCAGCCCCCTCGACGAACAGCCGCTGCTGAACGATGCCACTGACCTGAGGACGGATCTCGGCGACCATGAACGCTTGAGTGCGCCCCGCCAGCTCGGTGGTCAGCGCCTGGCTGCGCGGCTGCACAGTGATGACCGAAACCGTCGGTTTTGGCGCAGCGGGCGGCGAATCATCCTCTGAACAACCGCTTAGAAGACTGATAAGGGCTGCGTAGATGACAAAGGTCACCGTCATCAGGTATTTGGCGAAAATCTTGCTCGACATGTTTGCCTCAGGACGTTGTGGCGAAAGCCTGATGTCAGAGTGCGAGGCAAATGTGCAGGAAAATTGAAGATTGCTGCGCCGACTTGAAACTTGCGGTCACGAAGGCCTAAATGGACGCCGTCTTCAGGGAAAACCCAAGCCTTCATGAAATCGAGCATCTCCACCAAACTGTTTGTCGCGGTGCTGGCCAGCGTGCTGTCGGTGATCCTGATCATGGGTCTGACTGCGAACTGGAGTTTTGCCCGTGGTTTTCTGGGTTATCTCAACGAGCAGGCCATGCAGCGTATGTCGCCGGTCCTGCCGCGTCTGGCAGTGGCCTATGCTCGCGAAGGCAGTTGGGAGTTCATGCGTGACAACAAGGATCGCTGGTTTGAGGTGATGCGCCCGGAGCCCGCACAGGACTTCGCCATTCCCGGACTGGCAACACCCCCCACTTCCGATCTGACTGGTGCAGTGTTTCGAATCGCCCTGCTGGATGCGCAGAAGAACCTGGTAATGGGGTTTCCGGGCGTGCATGACGATGAGTTCATGCGCCCGGTGGAAGTCGCCGGCAAAATCGTGGGCTGGCTGGCCGTCACACCTTTTCAGAGCGTCAGTGAAGCGGGTGGCGAGCGCTTTCAGCAGTACCAGCTGCGCGCCAGCCTGGCGATGGGTGTGCTGTCGCTGCTGCTGGCCGTGCTGATTGCCTGGTGGATTGCCCGCACGCTGCTCGACCCGGTCAAACGTGTGGCCGCAGCAACCCATCGGCTCGCCGCCGGGGAATACAGCAGCCGAGTGGCGGTTTCCTCCAATGACGAGGTCGGTCAACTGGCGCGCGACTTCAATCAGCTGGCGTACACCCTGGAGCGCAATGAGAAGATGCGCCGCGAATTCATGGCCGATGTCTCCCATGAGCTGCGCACCCCGCTGTCGGTACTGCGTGGCGAACTGGAAGCCATCGAGGATGGCGTGCGCACACTGGATCAGGCGTCGATGAAGTCCCTGCAGGGCGAAGTCGGCATGCTCAGCAAGCTGGTGGATGATCTGTATGAGCTGTCCCTGGCGGATATGGGCGCCCTGACCTACCGCAAGGTCGACTGTGATCTGGCGGAGCTGCTGACGAATATCACTGACATGTTCGAAGAGCGTTGCGCAGCGCGTCAATTGAGTTTGCAGCTGGAACTTGCGACTCAACCCTTGTCGGTACACGCAGACCCAGGCCGCCTGCAACAGTTGATCAGCAACCTGCTGGAAAACTCGGTGCGCTACACCGATGCCGGTGGCACGGTGCAGGTTCGCGCAGCCATGCGCGATGATGAAGTACGTATCGAAGTCATGGATTCCGGCCCCGGCGTCGATCCCGCACAATTGCCCAGGCTGTTCGAACGATTCTATCGCGGTGAAACATCCCGTAACCGCGCCAGCGGTGGTGCGGGTCTGGGGCTGGCGATCTGTCACAGCATCGCCCTCGCCCACGGCGGCACCCTGAGCGCCGACCACTCGCCTACAGGCGGCCTCTGGCTGACCCTGTGCCTGCCTGGACGGCTGCGACCATGACCTCCATGACCACCGAAACGCCGATTCTCATTGTCGAAGACGAACCCAAACTGGCATCGCTGATGCGCGACTACCTGATCGCTGCCGGTTATTCGACCCATTGCCTGAGCAACGGTCTGGAGGTAGTGCCAGCAGTCAGAGCCCAGCCGCCGCAACTGATCCTGCTGGATATCATGCTGCCCGGTCGCGATGGCATGGACATCTGCAGGGAGCTGCGCAGTTTCAGCGCCGTGCCCATTGTCATGATCACCGCGCGGGTCGAGGAAATCGATCGTTTGCTGGGCCTGGACCTCGGTGCGGATGACTACATCTGCAAACCGTTCAGCCCGCGTGAGATGGTAGCCCGCGTCAAGGCAATACTGCGTCGCACTTCCTCAACCGACCCGCACACGCCCAAGGGTTTGCAGGTGGACGAAGCGCAGTATCAGGCCTCGTTCAATGGTGTCAGCCTGGACCTGACCCCGGTTGAACTGCGCCTGCTGGCCACTTTCGCCCGCTCGCCGGGTCGGGTCTTTTCCCGCGACCACCTGCTCGACAGGCTCTACTCGGATCATCGCGTAGTGACCGACCGCACAGTGGACAGCCACATCCGCAACCTGCGTCGCAAACTGGAGCAGGCCTGTCCTGGTCAGGACCCGATCCAGTCGCTTTACGGCGTGGGCTACAAGCTTGAGCTTTGACCGTCACAGCGTTGAGCACACGTCATCATCCATGCCGTTCCAAGCACTCAACATCGGACGCGGAGCGTCCAGAACGGCATGCGACGCAGAGCGACGCACGATAGTTACGATGATCGTTCCGCGCGCTCGGCGTAGGAATTCCTGTCGTGACGCTCCGCGTCACAAATCTGCGCCGCGCCGTAACCTCAAGACCGGACGCAGAGCGCCCAGAACTGC